>JASFVL010000304.1:0-5250 GCA_050049875.1 Anaerolineales bacterium | reverse complement strand
TTCGCATTTCCAATTTGGGATGACTGAGCGTGAACTGGCATCTGAACTTGTCCTTCAGTTGCTGCGCCAAGGTTCAGACCCGGATCTCCCTTTCTTCCCCATCGTAGCGAGCGGTCCAAACAGCGCCAATCCCCACGCCCACCCAACCGATCGCAGAATACAGGAAGGCGATTTATTAATCGTTGATTGGGGAGCGAGTTCAGGCGGCTATTTCTCCGATATAACCCGTACTTTCGCGATCGGCGCCGTAGCTCCTGAGTTCGCTCGCATCGCGGAAGTCGTATTGGAAGCGAACGCAGCTGCCCGCATGGCGGCAAAACCAGAATCCAGTGCTGCCGAGGTCGATCACACTGCCCGGTCAGTGATCACCGATGCTGGTTATGGTGAGTATTTCATCCACCGCACGGGTCACGGATTGGGGTTGGAGTCTCACGAACATCCTTACATCCGATCCGACAACCCCCAACTTTTAAAACCAGGTATGACTTTTACCATTGAACCCGGAATCTATCTTACGGGGACTGCTGGTGTACGTATTGAGGATGATGTAGTGGTCACCCCGGATGGTTCTAAATCCCTAGTTAATTTACCACGCGAGTTAATTCGTCTTTCCTAATACTATGGAAAAACCTATACTTATACCCACTGCTGAACCTTTCTTCTTCCCTGGAGGGGAAACGGGTTGCCTTTTGTTGCATGGCTTCCCTGGCACCCCAAAAGAAATGCGTAAGTTAGGCGAGTTCTTATCAGAAAAGGGGTATTCAATTCTAGCGCCTCGCCTAGCTGGACACGCTACTCAACCAGAAGATATCCGCCGTATGCGTTGGTGGGATTGGCTAGCCTGTGCTGAGGACGGCTACCATTTACTAAAAGGGGCTTCCGAAAACATCTACCTAATCGGTCTCTCTCTAGGTGGTGTGCTTTCGCTTCTGCTTGCTTCACGCTTCGATGTCGCTGGCGCTGTAATTATGTCAACCCCTTACGATCCGCCCGACGATCCACGAATACCTTTCGTGAATATATTGAAATGGATTATTCCCATGATAAATCCTGTGGGATCAGATTGGCAGGACAAGGAAGCGGAAAAAACGAATGTTCATTATCCAGAATTTCCGTCAAACGCGGTTATTCAATTGATCGATATATACACTCAAATGCGCGCCGCGATACCCAAGGTCCGCTGTCCAACCCTGCTGATGCACTCCCGACGGGACAAGAGCGTGAGTCCCACCAACATGCAATCTATCTATGACAACCTGGGGAGCCAGACCAAGGACATGCTCTGGTTGCAAAACAGTGGGCACAACCTCGTTCGTGATGTTGAGCGTGAGAGAGTATTTCAGGCTTGTCATCATTTCATTCGAGGATTCAACCGATCTTCGCAATGATCGCCTGAAAATATCCAAGGAATCTGGTAAAGATAGGAGATAGGTGGTGCACACTATGGAACCAATTTTTGAAAGCGGTATTCAAATCATTCTCTTCCTTCAGGGGATCGGGGATTGGCTGACATTCCCTATGACGATTTTTACCTTCTTGGGTGATGAGGAGTTTTATCTACTCGTCATGCCGGCATTGTACTGGTGCCTGGATACCCGCTTGGGTTTCAACATAGGGTTGATTCTAATGCTCAGCGGAAGCATAAACAACATACTGAAGATGGCATTTCACTCACCCAGACCTTTTTGGATATCGACAGAAGTGCAGGTGTTTAGGGAGGAGATATCTTTCGGGACCCCTTCCGGACACGCTCAGAACGCTGTTGTCGTGTGGGGAACCTTGGCTGCTTCCATTCACCGCCGATGGATTTGGGCGATCGCTGTTGCCCTGATCTTAAGCATCGGTGTCTCACGAATGGTTCTAGCAATTCACTTCCCCCTGGATGTGCTGATCGGTTGGCTGGTAGGAATGATCGTATTGTGGGCTTTTCTAACCTATCGACAATCGGTAACAACCTGGCTTTCGAATCAAAGCGCATCCGTAAAAGTGTTTATTGCGTTGACGATCTCCCTGCTACTCATCTTACTAGGGGTGATTTCTTTGATTACCCTGGGGGATTGGAGTATACCTGAGAACTGGATTCAAACTGCTCTGATAAATATACCAAATTCCGATCCCATCGAGCCTTTGTCACTTTCTGGTTTGATCACCACTGCAGGAGCCCTTTTCGGATTGGCAACCGGCTATATCATCGTCTCTGATCGCATGGGGTTTGACCCGGGGGGTGTCTGGTGGAAACGTCTGCTGCGCTATCTGATCGGTGTGGTGGGTGTGATTGGAATTTGGGCTGGCTTGGACGCCCTTTTCCCAGAAGGACAAACCCTGCTGGCTTATAGTTTGCGATACGTCCGTTATTGCCTAGTTGGGGTTTGGGTAACTGGTATCGCTCCGGAATTATTTATGCGCTTGAATCTAGCGAAAAGCAAGAGAGCGCTTAACTGAGCCACAGCCCGATTAAGCGCTCTATAAATTAATTCTTCTTTTGTTCTAATCCCGAATTCAACGAACGAATCACTCCTCCTTACGCTCTTTTTCTCGCGCTGCGATGACCTCTTGAGCCAAGTGTGCGGGGACCTGTTCATAGTGAGAGAATTCCATCTCAAACACACCGCGACCTCCGGTCATCGAGCGCAAATCGGTGGTGTAGCGCTGCATCTCAGCTAGGGGTACTTGCGCAGTAATAATTGAACGGCCTCGATCTGAATCCATACCCTGCACACGAGCACGGCGGGTGTTTAAATCACCCAAGATGTCTCCCATGTTCGATTCCGGGACGATCACTTTCACATCCATGATCGGCTCCAGCATTACCGGACCCGCATCCCGAAAGGCTAATTTAAAAACCTCTCTCGCAGCTATCTCGAAAGCGACCGGTTTCGAATCCACTGGATGCTCTTTCCCATCGATGACCGCGACTTTCACGTTTTTTACTGGGTAACCAGCCAAGACGCCATCCCGCATCACATTGCGGACACCCTTTTCAATCGCGGGCATGAAGTTGTTCGATATCGCTCCACCAAAGACCTCGTTGGCGAACTCGAAATCTTCTTCCTGGAGCGGTTCGACTCGCATGTGCACTTCGGCAAACTGTCCCGCCCCACCGGTCTGCTTCTTGTGTCTGTACTGGCTTTGACCAGTTCTGGTGATCGTTTCCTGATATGGGACTTTCGGTTCTTCAGTATTCAAACCAGTCTGAAATTTGCTCTCAGCTTTCCGGATGGCTACATCGATATGTTGATCCCCCATCCCCTGGAGCACCGTTTGCTTGGTTGCCCTTACCTGTTCCCAAGACAAGGTCATATCCTCTTCACACAACCTTGTTAAGGTTGGGCTGATTTTAGCCGAGTCTGCTTGCGTTTTCGGGGATACAGCGACGCGAAACAAAGCATTGGGATAATCCGGGATAGGTAAGTTTAAAGGATGGTTCTTATCAGTAAGCGTGTGACCTGTTGAGGTCTCACTCAGCTTCGGGACTGCAGCAATATCCCCGGCGTGAACCGTACTAACACTTATTTGCTCTTTACCTCGCATGACCGAGATATTACCTAGGCGCTCTTCAGTTCCAACAGTTGCGTTCCACACGCGACTGTCAGCATTAATTATGCCAGAGTACACCCGGAAATAAGTAATTTTGCCAACGAATGGATCAGCCGTCGTTTTCCAGATATAAGCTGCTAAAGGTCCACTGTCCAGCGCGGTCAATTCTTCCTCGCCGGCAGCTCCTTGGGCGGAAACTGGGGGGATATCCAATGGTGAAGGCATAAGGCTCAAAATTGCTTCCAGGAAGGGTAATGTCCCAATTTCCGCTCCGCCAGCCGCGATGAAAACAGGGACATAGCTGCCAGTTTTCATCACACTCCTCAAACCATTGAGAATTTCTTCAGGGGTCAGATCCTCACCTTCTAAATACTTCATCAGCAGTTCATCTTCACCCTCAGCAGCTACTTCGATTAATTCCATACGAGCTTCTTCAACTTCATCAAGAAATTCTGTTGGGATTTCCTCACTGTTGCGACCGTCCCCCAAGTAAGCTTTCATGGTAAGTAAATCGAGAATTCCCTTAAAATTCGCTTTCTCTCCCCAAGGGAGCTGAACAGGGATCAGCCTAACTTCAGATAAATCCTGCACCGAGTTGAGCGCTTTCCTAAAATCAGCGTTATCCCGATCCATTTTGTTAATCAAAACGAACCTTGGCAAATTGAAATCATCGCAATAATTCCAAGCGATTTCTGTGCCCACTTCAGCACCTGCTACGGAATCGATGACCACCACAGCTCCATCTGAAACTCTTATGGCTGAGATCACCTCACCAATGAAATCCGTATACCCGGGGGTATCTAAAAAATTGACTTTGTGATCTTTGTATTCAATCGGTACGACCGAGGTCGAAAGCGAAATACCTCTACGAATCTCCTCATCTTCAAAGTCCGAAACCGTTGAGCCGTCATCAATTTTCCCAATCCGGGAAGTTACACCGGTGAAATGAAGCATTGCTTCAGTAAGAATTGTTTTACCGGCACTGCTGTGTGATACGAGAGCAATGTTTCGTATCTGTTTGGTAGGATATTCCTTCATGAAAATTGACCTTCCTCAGGTAGTAATTTTTGATTTGATCCCTATCAAGGATAACTGATTATATTATTCACAACCTGTTGATTTTAAGACAAGATCATTGGGTTGTCAAAGAAGTCAGAAAAAGACGTGCAATCAAATGTTGTTTGGAGGAATTCGGTTGGTTTTCCTCTTTATTTGACATGTTTTGCGTGCGCACAGATTTAGTCAAACTCTGAATAACCCCTCAATTATAGGTTAAAATCCTTGAATTCGGTATGTTTAATACAGAAAAGTTTTAAGATCACCATTCACTTGGAAGCCAATGTCTAGGATCGCTACACTCCTTCGAAACTGGAACATTCATGGGTTGCGTAAAGGTCTACGACAACTTAATTTCAACCTGTGGTATTATCGCAAGCCACCATGGGATACGGGTGTTTCACCTCCTGAATTAATCAAATTCATAGAGGAGAACCCTCCGGGGAAGGCAATCGATATGGGTTGTGGGACAGGAACAAATGTTATCACCCTTGCTCAACATGGTTGGGAGGCAATGGGTGTCGATTTCGTCGCCCGGGCGATCGCCAAGGCACAGCGAAAGGCAGAGAAAGCAAGGGTTGATGTATCCTTCTTCGTCGCTGATGTAACGAAACTAGATCGCGTTAGCAATAGTTTTGATTTAATTTTGGACATTGG
>JASFVL010000303.1:0-5265 GCA_050049875.1 Anaerolineales bacterium | reverse complement strand
AGGCATCACTTCCGCCGTTGGTGAAGAGGAAGCACCCCGTTCACTCTTCCCCTTGACAGTCGCTTTGAAGCCGACATCACTGGATTGGCAAGAGACGAGGATAATGATCAGAACCTGGATCGTGATGTTTAGAAGAGATTTGCGTAACATGGTATTTACCCTTGGATATCATGCATGCGAGCTGACATCTAATTTTTGAATAGGGAATAATCGAAGAATAATAACTGCTGGGGTGTAGGCCGGGCCTACACCCCAACCACTATTAAGGTTTATTGTTGTACCAACTGGAACCACCACACGATACTGCCACTCTTGTTTGTATGGGCTTCGTAGAAGCGGTCGTTATAGCTCAAGATCACCCGGTAGCCACTAATGGATGCAGGCGAGCAAGATTTGCCAGGAAGATTCACTCCAAGGCAGCTGTCCTGCCACTCCACGGGACCTTCGATGCTAACTGTCATGACCTTCTTCTTGCCAACATCGTAATAATCAGCGATCATTTCCCGGGCAGCCAAGGAGGCGTCATTTTCCTCGATCCTACCAGGACCTTCATAATCATCATTACGAATTGAAGGTCCCAACCAGAAAGCCTGGGCATGAGCAGGTTTTTCTAAGTTGGTTACCTTTAGAATGAACTGCACGGATTTCCCAGCCAAGGATGAGAGATCGACCTCCACGGTTGTAACTGCACCGTCATAGCTCTCTCGCCAGATCATTAGGTTCTCCACCTTCCCACCGTCGATTTGATAGTCCAAACGGAAATTGACTTCACAGTTCTTATATCCCTCCAGGCAACCGATCATCGCCATGAAGTAATCACCCTCTTTAACCTTGTAGACAGGATAGGTGCCCATGATCCAGCCATCTGATGTCTCTTCAGGCCGCATCCAAATGGTGAGCTCATCTTCCTTACGACCATTCTCTAGTATAGGGCGGTCCAACAAAATGACCGAACCAGCTTTATTCGTCTCAGAACCCGAACATACCAATTTTGAAGAGCTGCTACGCCATGAAGCCAGGCACATATTCGCGGCAAAGTCATACGGATATTTGTTCTGACCGACTTCACTAACACTGATGTCCACCCAAAATGATTTCTCCGCTCGATCACCGATCCCGAAGAGCTTTCCATCTTCGTTGCGCAGCATCCAGTTGCCCCGGTAGCGGCCAGCTGCTTGAGATGCGCGCATCTCCACAGAGAGGTCAACACTCTCACCAGGCTTGACTGTTTGCGGTAGAGCCATCACTGTGTCTGCACTCAACAGAGAGCCACTGACGAACACCAGGTCATAGTCCTTTGTCCAGGTGCAGGTGCCGATATTCTTCAAACGCCATGTTTTGACGAAGGGCGTCCCCGGTAGGAAGCTAGTCCCATCCGCTACGCTGATATCCTTGACGAATTGAGCGTGATCACAAAGCGCCGGGATCGCTGTCGGAGTGGGCGTAGGTGGTATAGTTGTCGGCATCGGTGTTGGCAATACTGGAGGCTCGGGAAGGAACTCAAAATCCCATCCAAAATTCACACCATTCTTCTCATCACCCTCCTCCACAGAGACACTGATGCTGGCTTGACCAGGCAGAGCAGGATAGGTCCACTGTCCCGGGATGAGCAGGGGTACATTTCGATCCCATAATGGGTCAATCGAGACACAGTATGTACCAGGTTGAAGATCACCAAAAGTGAAGACTCCCTCAGAATCTGTTCGAGTTTCCGCTAAGCCGGAGGTTGGGCAATTTCCAGCACCCAGTTCAACAACCACACCACTCAAACCAGGTTCGCTACTTTGCATAACACCGTCAGCCTGGAAGGCATTATTCACCTGGACACATTCTTTTGAAGGGGTCAGGGGTATTCCACCTTCGCCCCCAGCGACGGCGCATTGATCGTGCCAAACTTTTCCGCTGATGCTAGCGAGTTCGATCGGTAGCACATTGTCAACCGAAAACTCGAAGACATCGGTGACGCTATTTACCTTAACTGTGTATCGACCGGCTTCCAAACCAACTACATCCAACGGTATGATCTTTTCAAAGGGAGTAAGCACTTGAACACAGTTATCACTTGCCGGACGAATCGTAGTAACGGTAATCTTAATTGTATTTCCGTCTCGAGTTTGGATGATTTCATCAAGCAATGTGCAGCTATCCGGGAAGTTTCCCTTTACAAGCGCGTTCACTTGAACAGGCACGGATTCTAGCATGATCGTCTCAACATCCACGATAACTGCCAGCCCTTTGATTTCACCGCTCGGGTCGGGGATGGGAGTTGATGGTGTAAGGGGTTCTCTCCCAGTTCCTCCAAATCCCAACGGACCGCATGCGGTTACTAATATGCTCAACATGAGCACAGATATAATGAACAGAAATCTTTTTTGGTTCATCTGATTCATCTCCTTAACGGGGTAATCCCATAATTGATCGCGCCAACAAACGACCTCGAGTTCGGATCATTTTCGGATTTATTGGCGCAATGATCTTACATGGATCCTCTATGAAATTCATCCCCATGAGGATCGATTTAACCTTATAAGTTTGGGGGAGAATTTACCGGTCCTTCTAGATGACATCCCCCTCCCACCTTAGTAGGAGATTTAGATAGACGAGTCGATACCCTAACTGGTCGATTCCACATTTCCCCCACAAGTCCAATCTGAAATCCTACTTTAGCAGGATGAAATTAAATATCATCCCCTATAGAATAGCATCCAAATTACGGGTCATACCGTCAAAAAAATCAGGCACAGCCTATATCATCGGAGAAAGAAAGAACATGAACCTCAAAAAAATAACACTCATCGTAGTAGCATTGCTGATTGCTTTTACCGCCATCAGCATACAATGGGCTCCCGCATCTGCGGCAGCAAAATCGATCTCCAAGTCGATCAGCTTTGGAAAACCTGCAGATATATATTTGGGTAATGCTGGTGTCTACTTCGCCAACTCCAACTATACTGCAACCGCTGAACTGACACGGGAACGCCTTAACCCAACAAAAAGCCTCCGCTTCACCCAGCGGTCCGTTGAAATCCACCTCTATGACAATAAAAACAAAGAGATTAAGAATCTCTTCGGTTACGTATATGTGTATTTCAATTTGAATGCAGAAGACCGGGCGAATTGGAATAAGGAAAAACTGAGCATTTACCAATTCGACACCGCCACAAAGAAGTGGGTCGAATGCCGAACCTGGTTGGTTTCCGACAAGAGTTCCCCCTACGGTCGGGCTACTTGTTTGATCTCCAGCTTTGGTACATACGCTCTCGGCACGAAAAGATAACAGCACTCACCAAAATAAAAGATCCCCGCTCGAAATAGCGGGGATCTTTTATTATCAACAACTTGATCTACTTGCTAACGCCCAATATCATTATTTTTCAGCTAAACCTGATACCAATCCAATTCGGGCAGCATATAATGCGGCTTGTGTACGGCTGTTAACCCCCAATCTCATCAGGATGTTACTGACGTGTGTTTTCACCGTCGTCTCGCTTATATGCAATTCAACAGCGATTTCCTTATTTGCTTTGCCTTCAGCTAGTAAGCGAAGAACCTCCGTCTCCCTGGATGTGAGCTTTTCCGGGTTATCCGGGGCGCGTATCTCCCGCATCAATCGCTCCGCTGCCTTTGGGGAGAGCTGAACCTGACCAGCAGCTGCGGCTTTTATGGCTATAATCAATTCATCCGCTTGTGTGTCCTTTAAGAGATAACCGATCGCCCCAGCCCGCACAGCGTTGACCACGGAGGCATCCTCCAATACACTAGTCAAGGCGATCACTTCCGTATGTGGATGTTCATTTCGGATAATCTTCGTTGCTTCGATGCCATTCATCACCGGCATCAGTAGATCCATCAATACGACATCCGGCTGTTGCTCCTCGACCAGTTCAACCGCCTCTTGACCGTTGGCAGCTTCTCCCACAATTTCAAAAGCAGGATCTAACCCCAAAAACATCCGTAATCCTTGTCGAACGACGCTGTGATCATCAACAATCAATATTCGTATGCCCATCTTCATACTCCCTATCCGTACTCAAATTATAAAAACATAAAGGGGTGGAACGATATCCACCCCTCCACCCATTGGCGCCCCCGGAGGGACTCGAACCCCCAACCTACTGATTCGAAGTCAGGCGCTCTATCCATTGAGCTACGGGGGCAGTATTCATCCAAGATTATACCTAGTTCTCGATTTCCGTGAAGGGTATCATCGAAAAATCGCCGAGATATTAACCCTCAACTTTGAGGCATATAACGTACTTTCTGAGATCAAACAGAACAAACGAAACCAAGCCAATTTATCTCTCCCCATCAACAAAAAAGCCCAGTTCTATCGACTGGTCGTTACTACATCATAAAGGCTTATTAGGAAAATGGCTGTTTACAGGCGTCGCAAATGATTTTGGTTTCGATCAGAACTATTTGATTGATTTGGATAACACGTGGAGGTACACAATCACAATGCGCGTTGACGCGTGGCTCCTCACATATTTCTTCCATCACCAGATTATCCACAAGCAGCGTGGCTTGTATCAATCCAATGTTTTTACGAATCGCCAGCGTCATCTTGTCCAGCACATCAGCCCATCTCCGCAGGGCTTCCGGCGCCAGCATCCATCGGTATCGATTGGTCCGTCTATCCCTGATGGAAACAAGCCCAAAAGCCCGGGCTGGCTTGGTATACCAGGGTGAGAAGCGACCCAAACATTCGATCACATCCGTCAGCATGTTGATAATGACGCACTCAGCGGCGAGATTGGGTATATCCAACTCAGCTCCCAAAAACAAGGTCTTCATATCGGGCATTTCTGCCGATACTTCATACTCCGTGCAAAAACCTTCCCAAGCCCCCTCAATAGCAGCATCGAGCAGGTCTACAGGTTCTAACTTTTTATTAACATCCTTGCGAGGGAGCATATCAAGCTCAATTCAAAACACTTATTGAAAAAATATCTCGTAGATTCAACACCTGCCCATTCTTTACATCTATGAAATTGTGATCGTCTCCAGATTTCTCAAAACCGGTTTGGGGTCGATCATGTTTTTTTTCAAAGCGGCTGTTTTTTCCGGTAGCCCCAGAGCCAACGCCATCAATTGAGTGAAATATAAAACTGGCATAGGGTTTTCAAGCTCCATTTGGCTCTGGCGTGCATCCAGATTCAGATGGCATAGCGGGCACGCAACCACGATCATGTCCGCCCCGGTATCACGGGCATGTTCGATGATACGACCGCTTAACTTGAGGACAATATCGGTTCGAGTCGCTGA
>JASFVL010000302.1:0-5270 GCA_050049875.1 Anaerolineales bacterium | reverse complement strand
CTTGGAATTTTTGGGACAAATACTTCCCCACCGTACATTTGCTCGATGCAACGGATGACAAAACGGACACCCTGCTCCAAAGAAAGCCAAAAACGTGTCATACGGTCGTCGGTGATTGTGAGTTTACCGTTCTCCCTTTGCCGAAGGAAGACCAGGACAACACTGCCGCGACTGCCCACAACATTTCCATAACGTACGCAACTGAACCGAGTCTCCCGGCCCCCAGCATAAGCATTGCTTTGGATAATTAACTTTTCTGCCGCTAACTTCGTGGCACCATATAGATTTACCGGATTGACCGCTTTGTCTGTGCTTATGGACATAACTTTTTTCACACCAGCATCCAAAGAGGCCTCAACCACATTGCTACTTCCCAATATATTGGTCTTTACTGCCTCCATAGGGTTATATTCGCAAGCGGGCACCTGTTTTAGAGCCGCTGCGTGTACTATGATGTCAACTCCCTGGACAGCGCGCCGCAGACGAGACAAATCTCGCACATCTCCGATGAAATAGCGTAGACTGGGATCTTCAAGACCCCGGACCCGCATCTCATGCTGTTTTAGTTCATCTCGACTGTAAACTATTAATTTTGACGGCTGATATTCCTCCAACATAACCTCGATGAACTTTTTGCCAAATGAACCCGTACCCCCGGTCACCAAGACTATCTTTTCTTTCCAGTTCATAACAACTCCCTTTGTAACAGGATGAAAAATTACCAATCGGTCGTATTCAAGGATGCGTCAACGTGTCATTCAACTGGCTTTGTTGATAGACGCCTTGAGGCTCAACATGATTACACTTTGTGAATTACAATCAATGGATATTGCCCGTTCTCACCCAAAAAGTTAGGAAAACATTCCTCTAGCCAAAATAAAATACGCAGCAACCTGCGTCCACCCCAACCATCATGGAAAAATGTTCGTAGGATTTTGACGCTCACGCTACGCCATACAAGTATTTTTATATGGATTTCCGAACCGACAGCTTGCTTAAGCCAAGCAGCATTGTTTTTGCTTACAAAAGTTCCCTTTGGATCCTGAGCATCAGATCCGGTATTTTTATGCCTCTTGGGTTGATCAAGTGGTGGCAATCCCAAAAGTCGTCTGATAAACCCTCGCAAGCGTAAAGTAAATCTCCTAAGCTGATCAAGGATAACGCCCAATGGAGGGTTGTGCCACCCGTTAACAACCACGCCTCTCCGCCCTGGCATCAGCACACGATGGAGTTCGCTGAAAGCCAGTGCGTGCTCATCTTGAGGTAAATGATGAATTGTATGTAGTGAGACTAATCCATCGAAAACAGCTGGTTTAAAAGGCAATTCAGCGATATCGGCGACAACGAATAAACCATGATCTCCAATTCTCTTGCGCGCTTCTAGTAATGCAACGAAAGAGATGTCCACACAAACGCGAAAATCATATCCTCTAGAATATTCTAAATATTCTGGATATTGAATTGGACCCGATCCGGCATCTAAGAAGAAACGACCTTCGGGCTCCAG
This sequence comes from Anaerolineales bacterium, assembly GCA_050049875.1. GTDB lineage: Bacteria > Chloroflexota > Anaerolineae > Anaerolineales > UBA11858 > JASFVL01. The sequence continues at coordinate 3,763 of JASFVL010000302.1, read as the reverse complement.
ATGCTTGATTACTCGTATATGGCAACGGTGGATATACTCCCGTGATACCGGGCGCAAATCCTCGTAACGAGCATTTTGGTAGACACCCTCACTGACCTCTTGCCAACCAACCTGGTTGTAGAATTCGCGCACCTGTTGTTTGAGTTCAATCTCTGTTGTCATCACAAATCAATAGGAATTAGGGCTTATTCAGCACGATCCTGATTATGATTTCTGTCTGCATTCCAATTTATCTTCTCGCCAGTTAGATAGCGGAAAGTATCACCAAAGCGAGCCATGCCCTGATCAGAAAGAACCCGTTCCAACGGCCATTTCTCTACATCTTCCCAAAAATGCTGCACATGCCAAGGATACGGCTGGGGATACTCGAAGAAAAAACGATAGGCGTATGTCCACGCTCGCTCCACTTCTTCTCGGGAGGGGCGATGTTCCTGTGGGGATTCAAGCACTTTATCGAGGATAGCATAATATGCATCCCATGAATTTGGATCGAGCGTGAAACCTTTATCTCGGTAATGAGTCTGTCCAGTGACAATGACCGGCAAACCACTCATCGCCATCTCCATCCCTACCGTCGTTGTAAAAACCAAGCCCAGTTCGGCTGCATCAACAATATCGTATGTGTTCACTGCAGCGTCAGCAGGCAGGAGGTGAATGTGAGAAGGCAAACTCGGATAAATATCCCGCAATATATCGTACACGGAAGGACCCCAACCAAGCTGTTCCCCTGGATGAACTCGAATCACAAACTGCCAATCGCGTCGCTCCAAAAAATAACGGATTGTTTGGTTTAACCAGGATGTCATGCTGTCGCTGAAAATCTGTCGCCCCAAAGTCAGGCTGTCACCCAAAACATTCGTGGGTAACAAAACAACCGGGCGCGTATCTAGACCAAGGAGATTACGAGCCTTTTCCCCACCTTGAGAGGCAACGCCCTGCCATCGACGTGAGAAATTCTCCCACAACCCACCTCCTTGACGGGCAACAAAAAAATCTTTGACTCGCTGCCACTGATCTTCTGTCAATGGGATATGGCGAAGTGCTTCCCACATCTCACTCGTATCTTGGCGCATAACATCACCATTTTGAGCCAGCCACATGCGTTCATCTTGCTCACCAAACTCAAATGACACCGTGGGGATCCCCAAATAACGAGCTACATGAAAGGCAATGCCGAACTCCAATATGCTCCCGTTTGGAACAAGAAGCACATCTGGGTGGTTTGACTGCATGTGGGCTAGCAGAGCTCGTGAAAAAGCATCATTCCGCTTCTGGCGCATCGCGTACAGATCGCTGTCACGTTTGACCTCCTCGCGTAGAAGACTGTACTGTGCATCGCGAAATGCATTTCCTTCAACCACCTCTTTCAACGGCGAGGGAAGCGCAGGAAGTGGCTCCACATCGAGCATCGAAATCGTTTTTACGAATGGATGTATCTCCTCTAGAACATTGCGAAGGTAAAAATTTTGGCGCCGCAAGTCGAAGCGGTTGATGGGCTGTCTCCAATGACGATAAGGGAGATAAGCCAGCGTGACTTCGTTACCCATCGCTGATAAGACCATTCCTAGAAGGGATGTATGCTCAATCCAGTAACGCAGCATACCAAAAATCAGCACCTTGCGACCGGAGTCAGCCATTCTTCTACTGCGCTCCAGCTCACTAACCCAGCGCGGTAAAGCGCGCTGTAGTTTCTTCAAAGAATAACCTCCTGTTGGTGGCTTCCCCGTTTGCCTTAAGTACCAAAAGAGTTCAGCTGATAGAGGTATTTCTCCAAGTATTTTTTTAAGATCCGCTTTATTCATTCGACAAAACTTATCTGTGTAAAAAGGTGTTTGGCTGGGAGATTTATTTATCTAAGCGCTCAATTCGCCAATCCAATCGCGGGCGTACTAAACCCATCCTAGGTTCAGGCCACTGCTTTCCGGGTGCGCCAGCTGCGTCAACAGTAAACGTTAGGGCGCGTTCATCCTGAAAGTATCGTTTAACCCGATAAGCGCTGGCGTTTATACCAATCACATAACGCCCCTCATTGAGCATATCAGCTGGGATCACAACTCGGCTAGCATATCGACCTGATGAGCGGACACCATAACGTTCGAACTGCTCGGAGTCATCGGTATCAAAAGAAGTGAATGCATACTCCCCCCGCATGCTCATCAAGTAAAAACCCACCCTCAACCCCTGGATGGGACGATTGAGAACATACTCAATTTCCACCGTGGATTGTTCCGTTGAACGCACCCTATCGACTATCCGCTGATGCGAATCCAGAATTCGCAACGCTATAGGTCGAAATGGTTCTGCATAGCTAGGCACTTCCTCCACCTTCCAGGTCCGTTCGCCAGATTTAGAAAAGCCTGAATCCATGTAATAATCCACTGCATCAGCGGAAGGTGCTTTAAACACTAAGCGCCCATTGTCTAGCACAATCGTCTCTTCTGTTAAACGCAGGATTGCAGACATATTATGGCTGACGAAGAGGACTGTACGACCTTCTTGGGCCACATCGCTCATCTTACCCAAACACTTACGTTGAAACTCCGCGTCTCCAACAGCCAGTACCTCGTCCACCACCAGAATCTCCGGTTCTAGATGTGCAGCTACTGAAAAAGCCAGTCGAAGATACATACCGCTCGAAAATCGTTTAACCGGTGTATCGATAAACTTGGAAACACCAGAGAAATCCACAATTTCGTCAAACTTGGCTTCGATCTCGGAACGATTCATCCCTAAGATTGCCCCATTGAGGTAGATGTTCTCCCTTCCGGTCAATTCCGGATGGAAACCTGTTCCAACTTCAAGCAGAGATCCAACCCGTCCGGTGATCTCCACCTCCCCCTCCGAAGGTTCCGTCACCCGAGATAAGACTTTAAGAAGAGTGCTTTTTCCAGCTCCATTGCGACCAATCACACCTAGAACCTGACCTCTCCTGACTTTGAACTCTACCTCACGGAGAGCCCAAATCGTATCGGTACCATCCCCATCAACGGGCAACCCCCGGCGGATTCTCCGAAGCGGGGTGGTTAAGGCATTTACCAACGAGTCGCGTAAAGTGCGATAGCTATCCGGGGCTACCCCAATCCGATATTTTTTTCCCAAATTCTCGACGCGAATTGCCAATTCATTCATCATTATTAATTACTTGCGACTATTTATACAAAATCCAAAGCATCACAATTCCAAATAAAATGAGACGATTGCCTCAGACCATATCTGCAAAAATCTTCTCCATACGTCTAAAGTAGAAAAGTCCACTGATCAGGACAATTACGGATACGGCTGCCGAAACGTATAACTGCGTTCCAGGCCCGCTTCCTGTGCCAAGCAAAGCCCAGCGAAAGCCATCCACAACTCCTACCATCGGATTGAGAGCATATAACAAGCGAAATTTTTCAGGGAGCTCACTCGTCGAATATACAATCGGTGTCACGTAAAACCAAATCTGGGTTAAAAATGGGAGCGCATAGTTGACATCCCGGTATAAAACGTTCAAAGACGAAAGCCACAATCCTACCCCCAAAGCTGTTACCAAAGTTAACAACAATAAGAGAGGCAACGTCCAAATAGCGGCAGTAGGGGTCATATCGAAATACAACATCAAACCCAAAAACACAACAAAAGCGAGAATAAAATCTAACAAGCCGCTTAATACCGAGGAGATGGGAATTACCAGCCTCGGAAAATAGACTTTTGTCAACATATTTCGATTGGCGACCAATGAACGTCCCGCATCACCTAGAGCTTTAGAGAACAAACCCCAAGG
>JASFVL010000301.1:0-5299 GCA_050049875.1 Anaerolineales bacterium | reverse complement strand
TGAATCATTTAGCCCCATCAATGGGAAAGGAGGCAAAAATGTCTTTAGGAGGATTTGCGAACCGCATCGCTCATGTTAATTTAAATACAGGTAAGGTAGACTTTAAACCCATCCCAGAGGAATGGGCACAAAAATATATCGGCGGGCGCGGTTTGGGGGTAAAGTATGTTTTTGACAACGGCCCACAAGTAGATCCCCTCTCACCTGAAAACATTCTTTGTTTCATCAACGGTCCTTTGACCGGGACGGAGGTTAACCTTAGCGGCAGGATGGCTGTGGTAACCAAATCTCCCCTTACCCACACCATTACCGACAGCCATCACGGAGGCTGGTCTGCCGCACGCCTGCGCTGGGCTGGGTTCGACGGGATCATTGTTAAGGGTAAAGCCGAAAATCCAGTCTATATCTACATTCACGATGATAAAGTAGAAATCCTGGACGCCTCCGATGTTTGGGGGATGGGAGTCCATGATACGGTAGCCCACTTCCAGGAGAAGTATGGGGAGAAGGATTTAAGTGTGATCACAATTGGTCAAGCGGGTGAGAATCTCTCCCGTTTCGCCTGTTGGATAAATGAGGATGACCGGGCTAGTGGGCGCGGAGGCACAGGCTGCGTAGGGGGCAGCAAAAACCTGAAAGCGATCCTTATTAAAGCCCCCAAAGCCATCCCTAAAGCTGCTAACCGCGAGGCTTTTAGGGCAGCTCATGAGCAAGCGCTAGAACAACTCATGGACGAGCGTTTTGTAACCTCTCCTCGCAAGGGAGGCTTATCGGTTTACGGAACGAATGTGCTGATGAATATGGTAAATGTCATTGGCGGCATGCCCACCAAGAACTCCCAATTGACCTACTTCGAGCCACACGAAAATATTAGTGGGGAATACGTGGAAGAAAATATTTTGGTAAATGACCCCACCTGCCATGCATGCCCAGTTGCCTGCAAGAAGGAAGTAGAGATCAAAGAGGGTCCCTATGCGGGATTACGTATGGAAAGTGTAGAGTATGAGTCTGCCTGGGCGTTAGGGGCTAACTGTGATAACGACGATGTAGCTGGTGTTGCTAAGACGATCGACCAGTGTAATGACTACGGCTTGGATACCATTGAGATGGGCAACGTCTTATCCGCTTATATGGAAGCCGCCCAGCGAGGCTATCTAAACGGTGATGGCCTCGAATGGGGTGACGTCGGTGGTATGGTGGAAACTATCCGCAAAGTCGCCTTCCGAGAGGGCATCGGCGACCTGTTAGCAGAAGGCACCGAACGCGCAGCAAAAACTTGGGGTCATCCTGAGATCGCTATGACCGTCAAAGGGCAAGCTATCCCAGCCTACGACCCACGTGGTATCAAGGGCATGGGAATTGGATACGCTACCAGCAACAGGGGAGCCTGTCACCTGCGAGGATACACACCAGCTGCTGAGGTGGTTGCAAATGTATTATACACAACAGACCTTACCGATCCTCTCGAGTGGAAAGGTAAAGGGGAGTTGACAGTGATCTTCCAAAATGTACACACCATGACCGATTGCCTTGATGTGTGCAAATTCGCAACATTCTCCGAAACACTGGACACTTTCGCCGCCCAATACTCGGCGGTAACCGGCGTTGAAGTCGACGCCGACTATCTACTAAAAGTGGGCGAACGAGTCTACAATCTGGAGCGCTACTACAACAATCTAGCCGGATTCGGAGAGGGATCGGATTATCTTCCAGAACGTTTTCTGAAGGAGCCTTCCACCGGTCCAGGATCTGAAGGACAGATATGTGAACTGCCAGAGATGCTTGAGGAATATTACGAAGCTCGTGGTTGGGAAAACGGAGTCGTTCCGGAAATCAAGCTAAAGGAATTGGGAATCATCGACTAAAGCCAGCTTAAGACGAGCATAAACCGGGTTTCACATAGAAACCCGGTTTTTTCTTACATCCAACTGATCAAAAAACCAACACGTAGGGTCATGTGAGGGCGATTATAACCCCATTTTTATCTGGAGTATCCATATCACCCAGAAGATATGAAAAACGCCCATTCGCCGCCACCCGGGAGTATGTCCTAACATCTCCATTTTCATCCAAGATGAGGTGACTCATTTCAAAATCCTCGAAAAGAGATTCCAAAAGCTGACCCATGGTACCCCCATAAAAATAATCCGTTTAACTGAATTGTATCCGCTTGCGGACATCGTTCGTGAATTTCAGCGAGATATCTATCACGATTCAACCACCCCCAACCGGTGGAAATATGTCCACAGTGTCTTCGGGTCTAACAACAGTCTTCATCGTCTCCTTCAGGGAGCGAGCATTGCGCCCATTGATGAAAACATGGATATGCCCAAAAACCCTCCCGGTTTCGTCTAACAACTCTCCCCTTAAATCTGGGTATCTTTTCACAAGCTTATCTACTAATTGCTGAATGGTGATCTCTTCTTCTATAGGCAATTCTACAATCTTCTTCCCAACAACCCGTCGCAGCATAGCATAAAGTTTGATTTCCATCGATCCTTCCTTATTTGGGCTCTCTTTCCAATACTAGATATACAACTTTTCGTGTGGACTCGGTCACACTATAGTTTTGAGCAAGACGCAACCCTGGTATCCAGGCGACTTCGTCATTAAGACAGACCAAAGGCCACCGTTCCCTAGCTCGTTTTGGAATTTTAACGTTAATCATAAAATCCGATATCTTCATTGAATGCCCACCCATGCCCAAAGGTTGGAATCTATCCCCTGGATGGCGTGGCCGCACCACGAGTTCTTTCTGCCGCCGCCCTATATCCAGCCAAGCCTGGTATGGGTTAGGATTTTTAAAAACCTGATCCCTAGCTCCCGCCACATCATCCCATAACTCGGCGCGTAACCACCAATCACTATCAAGCGACAGAGATCCAGGGATCGGCAAAGACAAGGATCCGTCCTCAGGTATTTGGGGCCAATCTTCCTTAGGTAAGTCAGCTTCCCAAGCGGCAAGATATAATTTGTTTTGCTCCATGAAAAGACGTAAACCAAAACCCAGATCGATTTGGTGGGTGCTGGTCGGATGCGACAAAAAATTCAGAACTCTTTGAACGGTATCAAAATCAACATCTCTCAATCCGGGACGCAAGTAAGCAATCGCCCTTCTAACAAGATGGCGTTTTAATCCAAGAGGCTGAGCTTCTAATCTGTTTTTATCAAAAGCCAAAAACCCCACACCCTGGTCCTTTAAACAATTCTCCCAAGCATCAGCCACCAATGCCATTAAAATCTGGTGATCGCCCTCCAAAATGCGTGCGATCCGCCAGATCCCATCCCGTATTCGCGGGTTATATTCTTCCAAGTAGGGAATCAATTTATGGCGTAGTCGGTTGCGGAAGAATGTTGTATCCAGATTGCTACGATCAAAAACGGGTTCTAAATTCCTTTCCTTCACGTACGCTTCGATCTCTTTCCGCCAAACTCCTAATAAAGGGCGCACAAGCGGTATGTTCTTACTCCAAGTGCTGGGCAGCGTTGAGAACTGCATACCTTTCAAACCCGACAGTCCCGCCCCCCGGAGGAGATGCATCAAAACCGTCTCCACCTGATCGTCAGCGTTATGGCCAACAGCTACAGCGTGAGCACCAACAGCTCGTGCTTGTGTAAATAAATGCTGATAACGCAAGTTCCGAGCTGCTTCCTCGATCGAGAAACCCTTTTCCCGAGCATATTCGGAAACGTCTTCCTGTTCTAAGAAGAATGGAAGCTCCATCCCTTGCACAAATTCACTTATCATCTTGGCTTCCTCGTCTGCCTCAGCACGAAGTCCATGATTGAGATGGAAGACAACTAAAGGATATCCCAAACGATACATCACATCCAACAATGTTAAACTGTCAGGTCCACCAGAAACACCTAACAACACCGTTTGAGACGGGTCTAGATGGCAGTTTTCTCGAACAGCATAGCCAACCTTATTTAACATAAAAAAATTATATCCTATACCCAAATTGTGGCTAGAGGTGCGCTATTACGAGGATCTGTCCCCCGACTACACCTATATTTTCTTCGCTTGTGGGAAGAAAATGATCGAATTATAATTCCCCTCTACTTCGTCAATTTGGTCTTGTCTTGATCTACTCTTTGTGCTAGACTGAAAAAAAACAATCAGTTGGCGCAGTTGAAGGGGAAAGGTGAGAGGATCGGATATGCCTGAGAAAATTCTTATAGTAGATGATGATGTAAACACACTACGCCTGCTGGGCATGATGCTTGAAAACAAAGGATATGAAATATTTGCTGCCAAAGGGGGAAATGATGCTTTGAGTATCGCTCAAAATGAATTGCCGAGTCTCATCATATTGGACGTGATGATGCCCGATATGGACGGATACGAAACCGCCCAACACCTGAGGAACGATCCAAGAACCAAGAAAATCCCCATCGTCATGTTCACCGCAAAAACAGAAATAGATGACAAAATCATGGGTCTTGAATCAGGAGCCGATGTTTATTTAACCAAACCTCTACGTCCACGCGAGATAATTGCTCAGATAAATGCGATACTATCTCGCACCCAACCAGAACCACAAACCACAGAACCATCAAAATCACGTGGCTACATTATAGGGGTAATAAGCTCCAAAGGAGGGGTTGGCGTTTCCACATTGGTCATCAACCTAAGTATCAGTATTCAAGAAAACTTGGGGAAAGAAGTGATTGCTGCTGAATATCGCCCTGGATATGGAGGCATTAGCCTAGACTTGGGATACTCGCAACCAACAGGACTCAATCGATTGCTGCAAAGCAAACCGCAGGAAATCACATCCCAAGAAATCGAGACGGAATTAGTTGCACACCCCACAGGTGTTCGATTCCTACTCGCATCTACACAACCGAAAGATGCCCACTACCTGACTGCGAACGATCAATTTGAAGCCATAACAAGGCACTTAGTCTATATGGCAGATATTGTGATCTTGGATCTTGGATCGTCTCTACCACCAATCACTCAAAATATCTTGAAGTACTGTAATGAGGTGATTATTGTGGTAGAACCCACCCCTAACAGCGTCCAACAAACGAAGGCGCTCATCGAAGACCTGTATGCCGCTGATGTAGGAAAATTGGGTATTCTACCCGTCTTAGTCACTCGAGTGCGTTCAGGTGTGCAAATGAAGTGGTTAGAGGTTCAAGAGATGCTAAATCAGGAGATAAAAACTGTTATTACACCTGTTCCAGAGCTGGCTTTCAAAGCTGCTCAGAGTAAAATACCAATCATCGTTGACCAACCCGAAAGCGATACCGCTCATCAATTCGAACAATTAGCACGCCTCGTATCCCAACA
>JASFVL010000300.1:0-5300 GCA_050049875.1 Anaerolineales bacterium | reverse complement strand
TCTTCTTCCTGTGCTGGGATCACATCACTGTATAGCTCATATGAGGCTACGCTTTCTACACTCTCAATTGGTCTAATCATGGTGATCCGAAATGGGCCTGATTCTCCTGGATCCAAGTAGCGGATGGCTGCATCCATGAAATCAGCGGTGACAATTTCGCCGTTTACGTCGAAAGCAGCCGCGGCCAATCCGTTGACTGTGAGTGGTTGAGCGCCGATGTTTACCAATTCTCCTGTGACGTGGATATCTCCCTCGTCATCAATCGTGAGCACTTCCCCACGAGTTTCAAACTCTGGTCGCGTGACCTCGGCACTACTTTGACCCACAATTGTAGCATTGAAGTTGCTCGCGCTTGGGATCTCCTCAGAAACCCAAAGCGTGAATGGGCTGATCTCTCCCGGGGACAATGTGTAGAGTAGAGCCATAGTGATCTGGTTATATAGGTTATTGCCACTAGCATCTGATATATGAATCTCCACTTCAACATTGTCAACAGTTCGAGCGGAATTATTGGTGATCAGTCCTACGATGTGCCAGCCGCCATAGATGTCCGGATATCCATTAACAGCTGTAACTGCCACGACATCCGTAGGTGGATTCGTTGGTGTAGGGGTGGGAGATTGCGCTGTTTCAGTGGCTAAACTTATTTCCTCAGGAAGTATTGTTGGTGATTCGCTGGTGTTTGTGGGGGGCTGGATGGCCACTTCAGTTGCTATTGGCGCCAATGTGGGTTCGGCGCCCAATACAAAGTTACAGGCTAACCCAACAAGGGTTAGACTCATAAGTGTGTAGAAGATCCCCTTTCTGTTATCGAAGTTCATAGGATTGCCCCTCGTTTGGTCAAGATGGAGTTTGGTAATAATGGAGCGAGCAAGGGGTTCAAGTGTTGATGGGTGGCCTAGGCGCCGAATTTGGCTATCCTTCCAGCGTGAGCCAACGCTAATGGCATCGTGTCCATCGCGGGAAAGTTCCCTAACGCGCCACGCGCACAAGCCCGTTCACCAAAATGTGCCTCCGTATCAGGCAAATGTGAGGATGGTGTCCACAACAAGAAGGGCACTGGATGCCAGGAGTGCGATCTGAGCTGGGACGGGGTGGAGTGATCCCCAGTGATGATTAAAACGTCAGGTTTAAGATCGAGCAAACTGGGCAGCGCATTATCTACAGTTTCGATGATTTTAGCTTTGCCCTCAAAATCACCGTCCTCTCCTTTACTATCTGGTTTTTTAATGTGCACGAAGAAGAAGTCGTAATCGTCCCAATTTCTCTTGACGGCATCGAATTCGTCCTCTGGGGTTTCTCCTTCAAATTGGATGATATCCATGCCCACAAGTTTGGCAACCCCCCGATACATTGGGTAAACCGCAACGCAAGCAGCTCGCAATCCATAAGCGTCTTGGTAGCTCTGAAAAGCGGGATCTGTGGCGAAGCCCCTCAGAGTTACTCCGTTGGCTTTTGGTTGGTCGGATAATTTCTTACGAGCTTCTGCGATCCATTGTTCAAATAAACTGGCAGTATATTCAGCTTCTGGTGTTGTGGCTCGAACCGGCAGAGGAGGTACACTTATCTTTTGGGGGTCGGTGTCATTTAGCTCTGGTCTGAGATTCTCGCCGCGCATAACCACCGCAAATCGATATTCTTTCACCTGACACACTTCGATTTCCACGCCGGAGATTTGGATATCTTGAAGACGATCAATAAGAGGGGCGGAATCCTGGCTGGAAATGCGACCGGCACGGCGATCGATGATGTTACCATCGGCATCGAGTGTACAGAAATTCCCCCGGGCGGCGACATCTCCAGTGTTTACGTTTAGACCAACACCCGCGGCTGATAGAGCACCCCTGCCTACGTCGAAAACCAGCGGATCGTACCCGAACAGTGCTAGGTGTGCAGGTCCGGAACCGGGGGTGATCCCTGGGCGGATGGGTATCGAACGCCCCAAGCAGCCCTCGGCTGCTAAGCGATCCATGTTGGGTGTGTGAGCAGCTTCAAGTTCTGTGGGACCTCCTGGCTCGATCGGCAGACCTCCCAAACCATCCATTATTAACAACACGATTTTAGTATTTGAGGGTTGCAGCAAGGGTGGAATATAGTCGAAAGGCATAATAAGGGCTCCAAAATAGAACAATCCCGCGAATACGATACATCCAGTAACATATCCGCGGGGTCGTGTTAGTTTACTTGATTGGCATCCGTGAGTTTAACGAATCGCCTGTTCCGTGCTCTTATCAAAGATGTGCATATTGTCCATGTTGAAGGCAACCTGTACCTTGTCGCCCATCTTGAAGTCAGTGCGTGGGTCTACTCGGGCGACGTATGAGTGATCACCGCTTTGCATGTAGACGAAAATTTCGTTGCCCATCAACTCGGTGACTTCGATGCTGCCTTGAACCTCTCGGGGAACGATTCCGGGAGGGGCAAAATTTGGATCATGGATGTCCTCTGGACGCAGACCGAAAATAACCTCTTTTCCTGCGTGAGGAGCATAGACATCTAGGCGCTCTACCGGGATTTGAACGCTAAAGGCTCCCGCGTCGACAAATAGATTCTCCCCATCTTTCTTGAGGACTGCGTCAAAGAAGTTCATCGCAGGAGAACCGATGAACCCAGCAACAAAGAGATTATTGGGCACATCATAAAGCTTCTGGGGCGTGTCGATTTGTTGGAGAAGCCCCTGATTCATCACCGCGATGCGGGAAGCCATGGTCATCGCCTCAACCTGGTCGTGGGTAACATAGATAAAGGTGGTGGCAAGCCGTTGGTGTAGCTTGGTGATCTCAGCACGGGTTTGCACGCGCAGTTTTGCGTCTAGGTTTGATAAGGGCTCGTCAAATAGGAAGACTTTGGGCTCACGCACGATCGCGCGACCTACTGCGACACGCTGCCGCTGGCCACCGGAAAGTTGGCGCGGTTTGCGATCGAGCAGCTCCCTGATACCCAAAATATCAGCTGCTTCTTGAACCCTGCGCTGGATTTCCTCTTTAGGGTATTTACGCAGCTTGAGTCCGAATGCCATGTTATCGAATACAGACATATGGGGGTACAGTGCGTAGGACTGGAACACCATGGCAATGTCCCGGTCTTTTGGCGCTACATCGTTGACGACTTGATCGCCGATTAAGATGCGTCCCTCCGTGATATCCTCCAAACCCGCCAGCAAGCGTAGAGCAGTGGACTTGCCGCAGCCAGAGGGGCCAACGAGGACAAGAAATTCCTTGTCTTCGATTTCGATGTCGAGGTCATTAACTGCTACAACATCACCAAATCTTTTTGTCACGTGATCGTATGTGACGCTAGCCATTGATCTTCTCCTTTCTACGAATGTATAGTGGGATTATTATACACAAAAAAAGTGAAAAGGCAATTGAAATGACATATTTTGTGTGCAAGTTAAACCGATGTGGGGTTGGTCGCAATTGCGACCAACCCCACATCTGTGTTCTCTGGGTTATTCTAGTCTTTTATCTACATCCCCTGAGTTTCAAGGTTAAGACTGTTGAAGACCTCTGTTTGACGATCAAAGAGGTATTTCCTTAGCGTGGTTAAATGCTCATTGCTTGGAAAGGTCTGCATACCTACTCTGTACTGCGTGGGATCGTCCAAAGTATTCACGTAAATTACTTTTGCTGGCATGCTGATGTGTTCGCGATCCGATGTTTCTGCGAGGGGTAGATAGAAATTTATGTCAACTTTATCTCCCGATTTCATCATTCTCTCTGCAGGCATGGATTTTTGATCGACGATCAAAGCGATACCCTCTAGAGAGATATCAGCCACATCACCGCTGTGTTGCACATTATCTACCCGTGTGATTCTGGCTTTGAAACTTTCTTCAGGCTGCACTCTCGTTTGAGAGCGTCTGCCCATTGATCCCTTCGCGTAAGAAAAGTTGTTTAATGTGATTTTGCGATTATTAAAATCCACTTCCGCGACATTCGCACGAACCGGTTTTGGGAACAGCACACAGCGCATGATCACCATCGTTGAAGGAAAGAATGGGATCCCCTGACCTGGTGGTGCTAACAGGGTCACAGTTTTACCTCTACTGGATATTTCGCTGATGATCACATCGGAACTGATGGATACACCCTTGAATGTACTCACAAGGCTGACCGATCTGTTCTTTGTGGCTACGTATTCTATCTGATCAAAGATTTGACTGACTTCTTTTTTCATATCTTGGTTTCATCAACCTGCATTTGTCAACTAGCGGTAGTAGAAGCTGTGAAGATATCGCTAGGTAACTGAATATTGTTTTGGGCGAATTTTTCAGCGAATCTGGGCCTCAAACCAGTGGATTTAATCGATCCAACAACACGGTTGTTTTGGATCCCCAGCTGCTCGAATTCGAAAAGGTCTTGCATCACGATTGTGTCGCCTTCCATGGCTTGGACCTCTGATACTTGCACAACTTTGCGAGTACCATCCCTTAAACGTTCTAAGTGGACGACCAAATCAATAGCGGAGGAAATTTGCTCTCGAATGGCTCGCAGGGTCAATTCTGTACCCGCCATTAAAACCATGGTTTCAATACGGCGTAAAGCATCACGAGGACCGTTTGAGTGGATGGTGGTCATTGAACCATCGTGACCGGTATTCATCGCTTGGAGCATGTCCAAGGCTTCGGGCCCACGCGCCTCACCAACGATAATGCGATCAGGACGCATACGTAGGGCGTTAATTACCAGGCGGCGGATAGTCACTTCGCCTTTCCCCTCGATGTTTGGCGGGCGGTATTCGACACGCACGACGTGTTCTTGACCAAGCTGTAACTCCGCTGTATCTTCGATGGTGATGATGCGTTCTTTATGGGGAATGAAAGAAGAGACCACATTAAGTAAAGTGGTTTTCCCGGTACCGGTACCACCTGAGATAACCATGTTAACCCGGGCTTCAGCGCAGGCTTTCAGAAAGGTTACCAAATTTGAGCTTAAGGTGCCGTTTGCAATTAGGTCTTGCGCGGTGAAGGGGGTCTTGGCGAACTTACGAATCGTCAGCAAGGGACCGTCAAGCGACAGCGGGGGGATGGTTGCATTGACACGGTAACCGCTTGGAAGTCGGGCGTCCACCATGGGGGATGATTCATCCACGCGTCTTCCAAGTGGCGAGACAATCCGGTCGATAATACGCCGCAAGTGTGCGTCATTTTCGAAGGTCACATTGGTCTTCTCGATGAGTCCGTACCTCTCAATGTAAACGTTTTGAGAACCGTTGACCATTACCTCGGTGATGGTGCCATCCTCCAACAGGGGCTCCAGGGGACCGTAACCGAGGATATCCGCTACAATCCATTCTAA
>JASFVL010000299.1:0-5302 GCA_050049875.1 Anaerolineales bacterium | reverse complement strand
GTTTGCACTCTCCATCACCAGCTGAGGAATTTTCAAGAAGGTGTGCTAGCCGTAGTCTTCGACTCATTGGACCGTATCCAACATATGTTCTGGAGGGATCGCCCCGACATCATCGAGAGGTGGTATACCAAACTTGATACATTGGTTGGTGATGTTGAACAACGATTACGCTCCCAAGAGCAAGAAGATACGCGTATCGTTATCATCTCCGATCATGGCTTCGCTGATTTTGATTACAAGGTTCATCTCAATCATTGGCTCGTTGAGAATGGTTACTTAAATACTCACCAGCAAAGCTCCCAGGGAAGCCTTAAAGATGCTCATTGGGGCGAAACCAAAGCATACTCGATTGGATTAAACAGTCTTTACCTTAATTTGGAAGGGCGCGAATCACAAGGAATCGTGCCAGTAGCAGAACGTGATATTTTACTTTCGGAATTGAAAGAAGAGCTGGAAAACTGGCGCAGCCCGGATCAAAAGCTTATCGTACAAAACGCCTACATAAATAAAGACACATTTGAAGGCCCCTTGTCTCAGTATGGCCCTGATTTAGTTATTGGTTGGTCATCTGGTTACCGAGCCTCCCAAAAAACCGGATTGGGTGAATGGGATGATGTTGACATTGAACCTAACAATGATCATTGGGGAGCTGATCATTGTATCGATCCTCAGATTGTCCCTGGAGTGATTTTTACGAATCACGATCTTAAGAATTTCCCCTCCCCATCCTATCGCGACATTCCTAATATTGCGATTGATGCTGAACCTGATGATAGCGAGGTAGGAGCACCCCCAATCATGAGTAATAAAGATGATGCTGATGTTGAGGAGAGGTTAAAAAGCCTCGGCTATTTGTAATTTTATTTCCGTATAGTAAATATCTGCTGGTAATATTTATGATTTATGCTCTATGAATTTGATACCTCAGGATTTTTTCACATATTAAAACCGACAGAAGTTATGCCAAGGGTTCGATAAACGAAGAGGAGATAAAAAAATGGAACATCCTGATCCAAAAAAATTAATACGCAACCTCGTCATTGAACTCGTCGTCTATGGGATTTTATTGGTCGCATATTTTTTTGCCGTCCTGAGACTTTTGGGTGGGTTTTTGGAGGATCTTTTCCAGAACAATATTGTTTTATATGCATTCCTTGGCTTATTTTTGATTTTAACCCAAGGTGTGGTTTTGGAATGGCTTACATCCTTTTTCGTCCGCCTGCTTGAATTGGAACGATTAGAGTAGGAGGAAAGCGATGGATTTTCCGATAACTGGTGTAACCGTTAACCCTCTCTTTCTTGCTGGGATCGGTTTCCTGGTTGGCATTCTGGGTGGTTTTTTTGGAGTAGGTGGAGGTTTTATCGCGGGCCCGATGATGTTTTGGACCGGTGTGCCGATGAACTTCGTTGTAGGCACGGATTTAGCCCACATGACGGGCAAATCCATCGTTGCTGCCAAACGCCATCGTACTTTAGGTCATGTCGATATCAAGTTGGGTGCCATCATGGTGGTTGGTACCATCGTAGGTGTCGAGCTGGGAGCACGAATTATCGAAGCGCTTAAAGTAGTGGGGACGGTAGATCTTGTGATAGGAATTTCTTATATAATCATCTTACTGAGCATCTCAGTATTCACCGCTTGGGAAAGTATCAGAGCATTACGGATGATTCGAACGGACAAATTAGACGTTAAAGACGCAATCGGTTTTCAGGGATTAGCTAAACGGGTTCACAATCTGAGAATACCGCCGATGATCTCTTTTCCAGATTCGGGCATCGCAGAAATATCTCTTTGGACAGTACTGGGTGTTGGTATGCTCACTGGTTTGTTAGCAGGAGCTTTAGGAGTAGGTGGTGGTTTTATTCGTATGCCGATGTTAGTATATTTTGTGGGTGTCCCTACGCATGTGGCTGTGGGTACGGATTTGTTTGAAATTATATTCTCAGCGGGTTTCGGAACAATTACCCACGCGATTAAAGGGAATGTTGATATCCTTATGGCCTTAGTTATGCAGACGGGAGCCGCAGTGGGCGCTCAAATTGGGGCGACATCAACACGGTATTTTGCAGGGCCTAAGATTCGTTTATTTTTCTCAGCTTTACCCGTAGTCGGTGCAGTATTGGTCTTATTGCGCTTGTTTGGTGTTGGGGTTTTGCACTAGGCAATATTGGGAGGTGCGAAGTGAACATTTTAGTTTATGTAAACAGATTACCACGCGCTGAACCAGCTGTCTTGCTTGGTAGTGTTATCGCCCGACAAATGAGGGCTCCAATAACTCTCCTGCATGTCTATCGCCGTGAGGATAAGCAGGCATTAGGGGAAAGTGTATTAAAAGAGGCTCGTGAACTATTGCCTGCGGATTTGACTGCACAAGCACAATTGCGATGCGGGAATCCATTGAAACATATTCTAGCTGAAGTTGGAGCCGGCCAACATGATCTGGTTGTGCTTATGGCTAGCCGCCGCAGAGTTCTTCGTGGATCGTTGCCTACTGACCATGCCATGTTGCAGCGAGCAAGATCCTCTGTTTTGGTGGTAAAACAAGCGCCCAAGGATCTGAAACGCATCTTAATCTGTACAGGTGGATTGGAAGAGTACGAGAACGTGATAAAAGCCGGGGGTGAATTCGCCCGGGCTGTGAATGCTCAAGCCACCTTACTGCATGTCACCAGTCCTGTTCCAAGCATGTATACCGGCCTTGAGGAGATTGAGGAGACATTGGAAGAGATGCTAACGACGGATACACCAGTTGCAAGACATTTACGCAATGGAGCGGAAATTTTGTCTGAATACGGCTTGAAAGCTGAAGTCAAACTTCGCCACGGGGTTGCAGTGGACGAGATTATTCGAGAGACTCAAAAGAGTAACTACGACATGATCATATTAGGAGCATCCGGTGCCAGCGATGGATTTAGAGAGTGGTTGATGGGTAATGTGACCCAAAGAGTGGTTGACCAGGCAAGTAGCCCAGTTCTTGTCATTAGCCGACCAAAGACCCGTAACCAAGGGGGCAAATAATTAGCGGTGTAAAAATGCTATAATGAATCCCTTAGTAAAACACCTACTTGGGGTGTAAATTGCCTGTAGAATAGCAATTTGCACCCAGAACATATATCGAAGGACGTTATTATAAGGAGTGACAATTTCAAGATGGGTGAAAATCAAAAAGAGGACGCTATTATCCCTCCATACGGGGGAGAATTAGTCGACCTGATCACAAAAGGGGAGGAGCGGGAAGCCTTGGTGGCTGAAGCCAACCGTTATCCTTCCATTCAGATCTCTGAACGCAGCCTACACGATCTAGAACTGCTTACTGTGGGTGGATTTTCTCCGTTGGATCGGTTTATGAGCAAAGCGGATTATCAACGCGTACTCACCGAGATGCGCTTGGCGAATGGGATGTTGTTCCCGATCCCGATCACGCTGACGATAAACAAAGAAGATCTTCCCACTCGCGAGGAGTGGATTGCGCTGCGTGATTCCCGCAACTATCTGATTGCCATTATGCGCATCGAGGAGGTCTTCAGGTGGGATCCTGTCCGTGAATCTCGGTTAGTTTTAGGCACTACAGATCACCGTCATCCTTTGGTATCTGAAATGGATCGATGGGGAGATCTTTGTATCTCAGGGGAGATCAAAGTCTTAAACTTGCCGGTTTACTATGATTTCGTGGATATCCGTCTAAAACCTACTCAGGTTCGTTCGCTATTGGAGGATACTGGAAATAAGAATGTAGTTGCATTTCAAACCCGCAATCCGATGCACCGTATTCACGAGGAGCTCACCAAACGTGCGGCTGCAGAAGTTGGTGGAAGCTTGTTGATCCACCCAGTTGTGGGGACGACAAAACCAGGAGATGTTGATCATTTCACAAGGGTTCGTATCTATAGAGCACTAGTGGAAAATTATTATGGTGATGATGTAGTACTTAGCCTGCTACCTCTCGCCATGCGTATGGCAGGGCCACGCGAAGCCATCTGGCACGCTATCATCCGGCGGAACTATGGGGCTAATCATTTTGTTGTCGGGCGTGATCACGCTGGCCCCGGTGTTGACAGTTCAGGAAAGCCATTTTATGGGCCTTATGAAGCTCAAGCGATGACCGAGCAATATGCAGAGGAAATCGGTGTCACCCCGATCCACTTTCAAGAGCTGGTTTATTTAGTTGATGAAGATCGGTACGAGGAGAAAACTAAAGTTCCTCCGGGGGCAAACATAGCAGCCATATCCGGAACTCAAGTCCGGGACGATTATCTGGCTCAGGGCAAGGCGCTTCCAGAATGGTTTACCCGGCGGGAAACGGCGATGATCTTGTCAGACGCACACCCTCCACGTCACAAACAAGGGGTATGTATCTGGTTTACCGGTTTAAGTGGGTGCGGTAAATCTACGATAGCACAGGCATTGACTCCTATGCTGTTAGAAAAAGGTCGCCGCCCGACTGTTCTGGATGGGGATGTTGTTCGCACTCATCTCTCTAAAGGGTTGGGTTTCAGCAAGTCAGATCGCGATACCAACATCTTGCGTATCAGTTTTGTGGCGGGCGAGATCGTACAACACAATGGCACAGTAGTGTGTGCTGCTATCAGCCCGTACCGGAATACCCGCAACGAGGCTCGTAAAATGGTTGGATTTGATCATTTTGTTGAGATTTATGTCAATACACCCCTTGAAGTTTGCGAGGCGAGAGATATAAAAGGGCTTTATGCAAAGGCTCGAAGAGGTGAGATCAAAGGCTTTACTGGGATAGATGACCCCTATGAAGAGCCGGTAAATCCTGAATTGATTCTCGATACAGTCCAGACGTCGCCCGAAGAGAACGCTCGCAAGATCGTTAATTACTTACAAGAGCGTGGTTTTGTTCTTCCTGATGGGGTCCATGCCTGAATTATCCAATCTATTTGATTTAGGTGGTCGTGTTGCCGTGGTAACCGGGGGAGTCGGGCTGTTAGGGGTGGAGTTTTGTAAAACACTGGCAAAAGCTGGAGCAGCGGTTGTAATTGCTGATGTTGATGGCAAGTCCGCAACGGAAATCGCGGAGTCTCTCAATCGAGATTCCTTCCGGGCACTGGGATTGGAGACTGATGTAACCCGACTAGATTCTGTTCACCGGATGGTCTCAGCAGTGCTTGAAAAATTCGGACGCTTGGACATATTGGTTAACAGCGCTGCTGTGGATCCGAAGTTCGATCTTGAGCATATTGGAGTCCGGGAAGAGGGCGCGGAAAAGAAGAGATCCCTAACAAATGCCAGTATCCCTTTTGAAAAGTATCCATTGGAATTATGGAATCAAGCGTTAGC
>JASFVL010000298.1:0-5304 GCA_050049875.1 Anaerolineales bacterium | reverse complement strand
TTGCATGAAGCGGTATGAATAGTTCCAAACCGATAAGGTTATCTGAGAAAACAGACCAAATATCGGTTTTGGTTATATTCGTTCTCTTATGTTTTGCCAACTTCATCTATACGCATACGATTTTGTCAATATTCAATAAGAATGAACGTCCAGCAAATTTCCTAGCGATTAATCCAAACCCGATAACAAATTATCAAAATCCTAATCCTGAGGTAATTCAAGTCTGGCTGCAAGCCGGGTTTTTAGCAACCACAACACTTACCCAGTCCCTAAGTCCCACCAGCACTACCACGATCACAAGTACTGTTACACCAACAGGCAGTCCCACACCAACGATCACAAGCACAGGTGGTACACCAACACCTTCAAACACACCTTCACATACGCCAAGCATTACCCATTCCCCCACGATAACGGCCTCCCCATCTCCCTCAGAAACCTTTACACCAGTATATTCTGAAACAGCCACACCGTCTCCAACGACCACCTTAATCCCACTGCCAACGATCGTTATATATCAATCTACTAGTGAGCCCCCACCTCCTAGTACACCTACTCCAATACCGACAATCACACCAAGCCCAATCACACCAAACAACATCGTTGACAGATTAGTACAATCCGGAAACCTACCGCGGGTGGCCATAATCACCCTGGCTGGTATCCTTTGGTCTCTGATAGCCGCCGGTTTGTACATTTACATAAAAAATCGTCTTCTGTGAGTCTTAAGCTACAATCACCCTCTTCACCTAAATTTCTCAACAATACAAACAATTGAATAATGATGATATGAGTATTCTCCCATCCTCTAGTAGGTCTAGAGTGTTGTCTTTATACATATTGTTTCGCAGTTATATTGGTAGGATGATTGAGGGGCATCACAAGTCAAACTTAACTCAAATTTGATAAAGTTTAGAATCCATTTAAGATACAAATAAAAGTATCCTTTATCCAGTTTATAGGAAATGCGCGTAAGACTCCCCCATTTATGGGGAGATATAAGCACATAAACAGAGTAAAATAGGAGCATGCGCTTAACCTACAAATATCGTCTCTTCCCAACTGCTGCACAACGCACGGCGCTGAACAAGACACTGAATGCCTGCCGCTGGGTCTATAACAAGGTGCTTGAAATACGCAAGGAGGCTTGGGAGCAGCAGGGGGAAAGTGTTAGCCATTATGACACAATCAATATGCTCCCTCAATGGAAGCAGGACAACCCTTTTCTGAGGGATGCCTTTTCACAGTGCCTGCAGGAGGTATGCACGCGTGTCGATCTGGCGTTTCAGCATTTCTTTCACCGAGTGAGGACAGGGGATAAGCCAGGCTACCCGCGCTTCAAGGGTGAATGGTATAAATCCTTCACCTATCCCCAACACGGCTTTGAGTTTATAGGAGACGGTCGCCTCTACCTCTCCAAGATTGGTGAAGTACGCATCAAAATGCACCGACCGCTTGAGGGGGAGATCAAGACACTCACCGTCAAGCGTGATGCCCTGGGCAACTGGTATGCTTGTTTCTCTGTTGAGGTAGAACCTGAGCCGCAGTCTCCCTCGCCGCATGTGGTGGGTATAGACCTCGGTTTGACCCACTTTGCGATACTGTCGACCGGGGAGCAGATTGCCAATCCGGGCTTCTTCCGAGAGGGTGAAAAAGACCTTGCCAAAGCGCAGCGCCGTCTGTCGAAATGCGAGCAGGGCACAAGGGAATATCGCAAGTACAGGCGGGTGGTACAACACATTCACAAACGTATCGCCAACCGCCGCAGGGACTTTGACCACAAGCTGAGCAGGCGGCTGGTCGACGAATTCCAGATCGTAGTTTTTGAAGATCTTGATATCCACGACATGCAGGTGAACGGCTACCGTTCGATGCACAAAAGCATTGGCGACGCAGCATGGAATCAATTAGTACAATACACCGCGTACAAAGCAGAATACGCTGGTCGTGAGTGTATACTAGTTGATCCGCGCGGCACTAGCCAAGAGTGCTCTAGTTGCGGTGAAGTGGTTTCAAAAGATTTGTCGGTTCGTGTGCATGAGTGTCCTCATTGCAATTGTATTCTTGACAGAGATCTGAATGCGTCTCTGAATGTTCTGTCTCGCGGGCTGGCGAGACTGGGTGAAAATCCCTAGAAGCTCCCCGATTTGTCAGGGAGAGCAGTCACCTGTTACACTAAGTAGAATGGAATGTTATTATGATGATCCATAGATCGATCCTAGGTGATTATCCCAAACGGAATTTTCCGCATAGAAACCATATATATCCACACAGATCAAGTTGAGGAGTGCAATAGAAAGAGATAGGGAGATATATGAACGTAGCCGATGCTATTCGAACGAAACGAGCTGTACGCACATTTCAAGATAAACCCATCCCGGAGGAAACTGTTAAGGCGATATTAAACGCTGGAAGGCGAGCTCAATCTGCAAAGAATATGCAGCCATGGCATTTTATCGCCATTCAGGACCGTGAGCTATTAAAATCGCTCTCCGAAATGGGACATTTCGCCGGCCATCTAGCAGGTGCGTCTCTAGGTGTAGCGATACTCACCTTGCCTCCAGAGCAACGTTTTAGTATTATGTTTGATGCTGGACAGGCAGCTGCCTATATGCAATTAGCTGGTTGGGAGCTAGGGATCGCATCTTGCCCAGCGACGATATATGAACCAGAACGCGCCAGAGAACTCCTCGGCTTCCCTGAGGAATGGCACATTCGGATTGCTTTATCCTTTGGGTATCCCCAGGATCCTGAGGCTCTGACACGACCACCTGGAAAGGGTGGCAGACATCCATTCGACGAAATTGTTCATTGGGATACTTGGTAGCTTGAATAACTTCTGATATTGTGAGTGCCCCCGGTGTAAAATCTCATTTCATGAAAATTTTCTATTCAGACCCGTTCACTTTTCCTTTACCTGCTGGACATCGCTTCCCAGCCGATAAATATAAACTCTTAAGAGAACGTGTGCTGAATGAGGGCTATATATCCGTTGAAGACATGCACATCCCTGAACCCGCTAGCGACGCACAAATCCTGCTGGTTCATGAACGGGAATATTTAAACAAACTAAAATCAGGAAGCCTAAATGAGATGGAAGTGCGCCGTTTAGGTTTCCCCTGGTCACACGAATTAATCGAGCGATCACGCCGTTCGGTTGGGGGAACCATTGCGGCTTGCCGGTCAGCTCTTGAAGATAGCATTGCTGTAAATTTGTCAGGAGGCACACATCACGCTTTCCCCGATCATGGTCAAGGATTTTGTGTTTTGAACGATGCTGCCATCGCTGCACGTGTTATGCAGGAGGAGGCGCTCGTCCAAAAGCTAATCATTCTGGACTGCGATGTCCACCAGGGAAATGGGACAGCTGCGATCTTCACAGATGATCCAACTGTTTTCACATTTTCTATTCACGCACAGAGCAATTTCCCATTTCATAAAGAAGCGAGTGATCTCGATATCGCACTCGAAGATGGCGTTGATGATAAGCAGTACTTATCCGCACTACAATCCGGTCTTCGTGAGGCTTTACAGGCAGCGCAGGCTGATCAGGTAATTTACCTGGCCGGCGCTGATCCACACCACCGGGATCGGTTGGGGAAGTTAGCTTTAAGTAAAGCCGGGTTGGCAGCACGGGACAGGCTTGTAATGGATCTTTGTCTAAATTCAGACTTGGCCCTTGCAGTTGTAATGTCGGGTGGGTATGGAAAACGGATTGAAGACACCGTTGAGATACACCTACAAACGGTTACAATTGCCGCAGAAATGGCAGATCGATTAAAGTTACCGCTCTAAATTGATGAGCAACCAATCCGGCTATAGGAGAGATTTACACATAGGAAGCATCTCTATTAGACTGTTTACCAGCTATGGTCATATATAACGGGAATCTCAGCCATTACATAACTGATATTTTCGCACAGCAAGATGATATCCTAAAGAAAGTGCGGGAAAACATCCCCAAGCAAGGTCTGCCTGGAATCTCGATCCGCCCAGAGGAGGGGCGTTTCCTTCAGTTCATGGTGCGCGCTTGCTCAGCGGAAAGGGCACTAGAAATTGGCACCCTAGGCGGGTACAGTGGCATTTGGATTGCTCGAGGTCTCGCACCCAGAGGTCACTTAATCACATTGGAAAAAAACGCGCAACACGCTGAAGTAGCTCTCAATCACTTCAAAGCTGCTGGGCTAGATGATAAGGTGGAGATAAGGATTGGCGATGCCCATAAACTCCTCGAGAACCTGGAGGAAGAAGGATCTTTTGATTTCGTATTTATTGATGCGGAGAAATCTGGCTACATTGATTACTTTGAATGGGCTTTAGAACACTCTCGTATCGGCGGCATTGTGGCGGCTCATAACGCCTTCAGAGGTGGTAGGGTTCAAGATCCTCAACAAGATGAAGCTGCCCTCGAGATGGACTACTTCAATCGCCGAGTAGCGAACAACAATCGAGTGATTAGCACCATTTTTCCTGGTGGTGATGGTACACTGATAGCCGTAAAAATTAAATGATCTAACTCAGTTAGTCTTTTAACGAGAGTGATAATAGAACTCTCTCGAACCGGAAAAGCCGTGCAAGATTCAACCCCAACTCCACCAAAGAAAAAGATACTCGTGATTGACGATAGCGTGGATATTCGACGCGTCCTAATCGACTTGTTGCAAACAGAAGATTATGCTGCTTACACTGCAAAAAATGGGGTTGAGGCTTTAAAAATATTGGATCAAACTGTCCCAGATCTGATACTCTCTGATATCAATATGCCTAGCATGGATGGTGTCGAGTTCTTCAAAACAATCAAGAAGAACCCGAAATATAGAACAATACCATTCATCTTCCTGACATCACATGATTCGCCTGAAGAGATCAATGCAGGCATTGCTTTGGGTGCTGATGATTACCTCACAAAACCTGTATATCCTGATGATCTATTTAGAGTTATCAACACACAGCTGCTGCTTGCTGCTGACTTGAAAGTCATTCGTATCGGGCAGGAGTACTTAGATACTGTGGCAATCCTAGCGAAAACTATAGAGGCGCGCGATCAACATACCCGTGGGCATCTAGATCGTGTGATAATCTATGCACGCTGGATGGCAGAGGCGCTTCGCTGGTCATCGGAAAAGCTGCGAGAACTCAAATTTGGAGTTCTATTGCACGATATTGGTAAAATTGCTATTCCTGAAACTGTGCTTAATAAGTCCGAAACCCTGACCTCGGCTGAGTGGGAATTGATCAGACAACACCCCCGTGTGGGAGCAAAGCTCCTGGGAGAAGTAGATCACTTGCGAAATACAATCCCTT
>JASFVL010000047.1:0-17274 GCA_050049875.1 Anaerolineales bacterium | reverse complement strand
CATCCTCCGATACCGCTTCTCTACAAGCCATTAAAGTTTCATCTGATAGGGTGAGGGAAGCATGCAACCCAAAAGTTCCTGCAATACGAGAATTATTTTTGACGATATCGGATTCGAGAAATCTTTTGTTCTCCCGAATCCCCTCCAGCGCTCCTTGTTGTCCATTCCGGTCCGTGACCTCATAACACAGAACAGCTCTCAAGCCAGAATCATCAACAGCATCCGCGACAATGTCTAAGGAACCTTCTATGCTGTTCGGAGATGCATGGTGGTCAAAAAGGGTCGTGGTTCCGTGTTTGATTGCGTCAACTAACATAACAAGAGCAGAATACATAACAGCTTCATCATCGAGAGATAGATCCAAAGGCCACCAAAGTTTTTCCAATATTTCAGGAAAATCTTTCGGTGCGTCCCCAGGGATCGCCAAACCGCGAGCATAAGCGCCATAAAAATGAGTATGCGCGCAGATATTTCCAGGCATCACATACTGGCCATGAGCATCAAGGCGTTCGGATTGAGGATATTTTCTCACCAGTTCGGCTTGGGTTCCGATATCAGTGATGATCCCATTCTGTATGTGAAGGGCATAGCCATTTAAAATACGATTCTCAGGTTCCCACGTAATCAGATTCCCATTGGTAATAAGCATTCTGAACTCCTAGTTGGGGAGATATGAGAGGATTGGATTGGCAACGCTCACCCAATCCCCATACCCCTACCTTTGAACTGTGGAAGTCCTATCTATATTTAATACCCTTAGTTTTTTTCTAATCCTCTAAGTATCTCTTCCTGATCAACTGGCAGGCGATCAATACGGACACCCACGGCATTAAAAATCGCGTTGGTAATCGCTGGCGTTGTGGGTATACTGACAATTTCGCCAATCCCTTTGGCACCATATGGTCCATCAGCGGTTGGATGTTCCACAACAATGGATGTTATTTCGGGAGTCTGCACAATAGATGGCATCCTGTAGCGCGCCATCCTATCGCTGAAGACATAACCGTTATCAACGATGAAGTGTTCGGTTATCGCATTACCAATACCCATTACTACACCCCCTTCAACTTGACCATGCAAACCTAGTGGATTAACAACTCTACCCACATCATTTGCAGCAATGACCTGCAAAACTTTAACCTCTCCTGAAAGTGTATTTACTTCAACCTCAGCTGCCTGTGCCGCGAATGAAAAGGCGAAGTGCATATCTCCCCCTTCCCCGAGAGGTTTTGTCGCTGGCGCCCAATACTCGTAAAGCGCTTTAGGTTCCCTTCCTTCGGTTTGCATCATCCCAACAACATCTCCCATCGGTATTGCCTGCCCATTTACCCTCGCCAACCCCTCCTCGAAGCGGATTGTCTCGGGGGGATGATCGAATTTCTCTGCTAAAGTAGAAACGATCGCCTGGCGTAATACTCTCGCAGCATGTCGGGCCGCATTGCCGGTAACATATGTTTGCCGAGAAGCTGTGGTAGGACCACCATCAGGGGTGAGATCTGTGTCCATTACCAAGACCCTAACCTGGTCGAGTGAAGTGGAAAATTCCTCCGCGATAACCATTTGGAGAACCGTAACCAGCCCCTGACCAAGTTCTGCAGAAGAAGTGCGCACTTCAAAAACACCTTCTGGGGATAGTTCAACTTCAGCTTGAGCTTTATCCGGCGCTCCTCCTCCTAGACCGGTGTTTTTATATGCCACAGCAAAACCCCACGCATGCCGGATGTATGGATTGTCTTCAATTTTCCTAGGTTTAAAAGGATCGCCATCACAACCTGAACGCATCTCCTGATCCACACGCTCAATACACTCTAACAAACCAACGCTTTCTCTCAAAAGTTGACCTGTATTGGTCACACTCCCAACCCTAAGGGCATTTAATTTCCGCAA
Organism: Anaerolineales bacterium; assembly: GCA_050049875.1. Classification (GTDB taxonomy): domain Bacteria; phylum Chloroflexota; class Anaerolineae; order Anaerolineales; family UBA11858; genus JASFVL01. Next base: position 15,387 of record JASFVL010000047.1, on the reverse strand, counting down.
CGCTACCGGGTCTATGGATAGCTCATTGGCTAACATATCCATCATGCTCTCAATCGCAAATGCCGATTGTGTGACCCCAAAACCCCGAAATGCTCCAGCTGGAGGATTATTCGTGTACATAGCGTAACAATCAGCGCGTACATGGGGGACATCGTATGGGCCTGATGAGTGTGTCGTTGCTCGGGTCATCACTTTCTCCCCGAGGGAAGCATATGCACCTGTATCCCCGAATAATTCGGTCTCAACTGCTGTGAGATAGCCATCCTTTGTAACGCCTACTTTAACTCGAATCTGGGTCGCATGACGTTTCGGGTGAGCAATCAAACTCTCCCGGCGGTCATATAGCAACTTCACAGGTCGTCCGGTTGCGTTCGCCAGCAGAGCAGCGTGTATTTGCCCAGCAATATCCTCCTTACCTCCAAAACCCCCACCCATGGTTTGGCCGATAATTCGGACCCGCTCTTCAGGCCACCCCAATGCTCTAGCAACTTGATTTCTGTCAGCATACGGGATTTGAGAACCAACATAGATTTCCATCCTGTCATCAGCGGTTGGACGAGCGATACTGCACTCCGGTTCCATAAAGATATGATCCGTCATTTGAGTGTGAAAAGTGTGCTCAAGGATGAGATCGGCGTTAACCCAACCCTTCCTCAAATCCCCTTTACGAACCTTGATATGCTTTAAAAGATTTCCACCTCTATGCAACTTTGGTGCTCCGGAGTCACGCGCCTGGACGGGGTCACTGATCACCTCTAACGGTTCATATTCAAGCTCAATCAATGATAGAGCTTTGGTTGCTATCTCTCGAGTTTCTGCTGCCAAAATAACAACCGCATCACCAACATATCGAGCACGTTCACCGATGCCTATTAGGGTTGGCCAATCGTTAATAACCAAACCATGATTCTGGTCTCCAGGGATGTCTTTTGCTGTAAGAACAGCCGCGATGCCGGGTAGAGCCCGTGCTGCTTCTACATTCAATTGGAGAATACGGCAGTGAGGAACGTCAACGCGCAATACCCGCGCATGCAGCATTCCCGGGAATTTTAAATCATCGGTGAAAACTTCGTTACCGGTCACCTTATCAACGGCATCGGGCCGTAATACTGGTGTCCCGATCGTGGCTCGGGGTTGTTCGGAAAGGGAAACATCTGGAATTCGGACGGGCACATTTTCCCTAATCGAATCAGCTGCAGCAATGACTGCGCGCTCAATCGTTGGATATCCACCACAGCGGCAGAGTGTATCTTTTAGTGCAGTACGTAACTCTTCTGAGGTTGGTTCCGGGTTACGTTCCAGTAAAGCGTATGCGGTCATGATTTGCCCCGGAATACAAAAACCGCACTGTACTGCTCCATGTCTTACGAAAGCTTCTTGCAATGGATGGAGATCATCAAGTTCCTCGGATAATTCACCTTGGCGATATTTTTTTGCGGTTGATGCTAACCCCTCGATGGTTAACACCTTTCTCCCTTCAGCTTTTGCACATGGATACACACAAGCTAAAACAGCCTCGCCGTCTACCAAAACGGTGCACGCCCCACACTCTGCCTCATTACAACCGATCTTGGTTCCAGTTAGGTTCAATCGTTCTCGGAGAGTTTCCGAGAGCATCTCACCAGGTCTGGGATTGATATCGTATGTTTTTTCATTGACAGTAATATTCATGCGATCTTCTCAAAGAAACGGATAAAAGGTAAATCAAAGATTTTGGGTTTGTTTCCAAACATTATCAAGCGTATCTTCCAGTAAATTAACTGCAATTTTCTGACGGTATTCCTTCGTAGCGCGATGCCGGCTTGTTCGGAACTTCGACTCGTTAAGCAGAGCGTTTGCAGCTTTTTTGAGAGCCTTTTCATGATAACGGGATCCTCGTAAAACTGCTTCGGTAGAAAGTGCTCTCTTTGGTACTGGTCCCGATGGGCCAATAGCGATACGGATATCAAATATCTGATTGTCCTTTCGCCGTAACCATATAGCGATATTTAATATCGCTATCGCAACACCTTGTGGTCGCATGACCCTTCGAAAAACTGAAGCGCAACCACTATCTCTGAGGGGTAAATAAAACCCCATCAGAAGTTCCTTATTTGCCTCTAACTTGGAAATTCCAGGTCCTATGAACAATTCTTCAAGAGCAATTCTCTTCCGACCATTCAGATCTACGACCTCAGCGTCGGCATTATGGGCGATGAGAGCGATTGTGCCATCGCCGGCTGGTAAGGCGTGAGCTACATTCCCCCCTAACGTGGCTATGTTCCGCACCTGTGGGCCACCAATCAAGCTGCATGCTTCCACAATTGCCTGGGCGTGTTCTTGAACAATTTCAGAATATATGATCTTATTGAGGGGAACTGCTGCTCCAATAAAAAGATCATTTCCCCTTATTTCTAATTCGTTTAATTCACCAATCCCGGTAATATCAACCAATGTTTGTGTGTGTGCTAGTCTGCCTTGCTGAATATCCAGCAAGAGATCTGTCCCCCCAGCAATGATCCGCGCAGCTTCTGGAGCAGTCTGTAGGATATTTAACGCCTCAGCCAAGCTGTGGGCGACGTAATAGTTTTCCCAAAGGGTCATAGGATCGGCGACCAGGATGGCGGCACTTTTCGATGGAAACTTCGAAAATCCTGAGTCAAGCATGACGACATCGAAGCTACCAACGCCGCCGCAGTAGCTATTTCGCGATGTTTCATCGGGATTTTCCTGCGACGACCGACGATCCAATGCTTTTAAATTGTAGCATATATTTAATTTTAGAGATTGATAGCATATTATGGAGGGTGGAAAAAATTCTATTTTCTTTATGAGAAAAATCGATCACATATTATCGCAACTACCATTATAATCTGCATTCAATGGCCCACTGAAGGAGAGACACATGATTCTATCAAATCGGCAATCAATATTAATATCTCTGTTATTAATCATTTTTTTTGTAACGATAAGTGGGTGTGTGAGAAATGATTTCAACCAACCTCAACAAACAGATCCAACAAACTCTCCAACTACAAGACCCACTAGTACTATTGAACCTACCAATACAAAATTGCCTACCCAAACTTTTAGCCCGACACCATCTACGACCGCCACACCCTCAGCCACACACACACCTACACAAACAAAGACTAGCACACCTTCACCAACAAATACACCTACAGAAACACCGACCAAAACCCCTACCTCAGAGGGTTATATTTCACCCGATGCGATCGTGATTTATTTTGTGCTCCATGGAGTCAATTTCCCTAACGAGTGTCAATACGTTCTTGTTCCTCTGACGATTGGCATTAATCGCTCCTACGACATCGAACAAGATATTGGAACCGCACTGAATCGCCTCTTTTCAGCTGGACAGTATTCCGGTCAACTCTACAACGCAACGTACACCTCAAATTTCCGAACGGATCATGTAGACTATAAAAAATATTCGGGCAAAGCAACCATAACCCTCTCCGGCTCATATGTAAAACCAAAAGATTCATGTGATGCTAGCCAATATCGGGACCAGGTATGGACAACAGCGAGACAATTTCCTGAAGTCACCCGCGCTGATTTCCGCCTTGATAATGGATTATTATTGGGGGATTTGCTGTACGCCCTAAAATTAAATAAATAATAGGGGTATAATTTGGTGGATTTTATCATCACTGGTTTTTTTTGAGGAGAGATTTAATCATGACTGACGGAAGATCTGCGGCGATTCAATACGCCAATGACAACAAGCAACGCTATCTAAATGAATTGATCAAATTTGCTTCTTATCCATCGATTTCAACTGACCCCGCATATAAGAGTGATGTGACCCATGCTGCGGAATGGGTTGCCCAGCAGTTAAAAAGGATCGGCATGACCAATGTCAAGCAATTTCCAACCCAGGGTCATCCCATCGTTTATGCAGAATCAACTGCAATGGATCCCCAAGCACCAACTGTGCTTATTTACGGGCATTATGACGTCCAACCAGCCGATCCTTTGGAAGAATGGGATAGCAAACCTTTTCAACCCACCTTGAGAGAAGATAATTTGTTTGCTCGCGGAGCATCGGACATGAAGGGGCAGGTAATGGCAACACTGAATGCTCTGGAAGCGATAACTCGAACGGACAAATTGCCCATTAACGTTAAGTTTCTTATCGAGGGTGAGGAGGAAATTGGTTCCCCTAACTTGGGGGAGTTTATTCGTGATAACAAGGATTTGCTGAGTTGTGACTTTGCACTCAACCCTGATACAGGGATGCTCGCGCCGGATGTACCAACGGTCACCTACGCTTTGCGAGGGCTAGTTTATTTTGAAGTTCACGTACACGGTCCGAAACAAGACCTTCACTCCGGAGTATATGGCGGCGTTGTTCACAACCCCGCTCAAGCTTTGTGTGAAATAATTGCCGGTATGCATGACAGCAGTGGCAGGATCACCCTACCTGGCTTTTACGATGATGTTCGCCCTCTAAATGATGAAGAACGAGAGGAACTGGCTCGCCTCCCCATGAAGGAAGATTTCTATTTTGAACGAACCGGCGTTGCCACTCTCTGGGGAGAGGAAGGTTATTCCCCTGTTGAGAGAACTGGAGCACGGCCTACTTTGGAGGTAAACGGAATTCAATCTGGATTCACAGGAGAAGGAGCCAAGACGGTGCTTCCCGGTTTCGCCATGGCTAAACTTTCTTCCCGTCTGGTCCCCGATCAAGATCCTGACAAAGTTCACCAGCAACTCATTGAGTACTTTGAAACCCATACACCCGCGACTATTCAATGGGAGATAATAAAAATAGTCGGCAGTCCAGCCACCATTAGTGATCGGAATTCCAACTGGGTACAAGCGTACGTCAAAGCTGCAGAAGATGTTTGGAAAACAAAACCTTTATTCAAAAGGGAGGGTGGCAGTGTCCCAGTAGTTGTGCACTTCCAGGAGGATTTAAATATCGATTCAGTAAATATTGGATTTGCTCTACCGAGTGACAATATGCATGGACCGAACGAGAAGTTGCACTTGCCAACATGGTATAAAGGTATCGAGGCATTAATTCACTTTTTCTACAACGTCGAGTTGTAGATTTATGAACCAGCATCCTCAATTACCAAGTGTAATCAAGTGAAAAGGATTTTACTGGTGATAAGATATGAACCCTGAAAACAAATTTTCGATGGATAAACTCCCAAATTACGGGGGACAAGCTGTGATTGAAGGGGTTATGATGCGCGGGAAGCACTCTGTTGCTCTCGCAATGCGCGCCCCAAACAATGAAATAATTACTCATATTGAAAGTTTAGGGAAGATTTACCGCAGCAAGTTATCGAAAATCCCATTTTTGCGCGGCTTGGTCATATTATGGGATGCTCTCGTGTTAGGGACCCGCATGTTGACCTTGTCGGCGAACACCCAAACCGGAGAGGATGAACAGTTAGAAGGTCCCTTTTTATACCTTACATTGGGAATATCACTTTTAGTCGGTATTGCTCTCTTCTCACTGCTGCCTGCCTTTATCGGTCAAATCACTGAGCGTACTCTTTTCGATCAAATCTCTGGTAGTGCTTGGCTAGGAAACCTAGTTGAAGGGTTGGTGCGATTAGGGATTTTAATCGGTTATATATGGGCAATCGGAAATATGCAAGATATTCGCAGAGTTTTCGCCTACCATGGCGCTGAACATATGACGATTAACGCTTTCGAAGATGGAGCGGATTTAACTCCCAAGAATGTGTCAAGGTATTCCCTCCAACACCCACGCTGTGGTACAGCGTTCCTTTTAACCGTCGTCTTGATCTCAGTACTCCTCTTTTCATTCCTGGGTCCACTGCCTTTATTATGGCGTCTATTGACTCGTGTGCTGCTACTTCCCGTAGTAGCTGGATTGGCGTATGAATATATCCGTTGGACGGCAAAACACCTCGATTCTCCGCTTGTAAAGTTGATGGTCAAACCCAACCTCGCTCTCCAGCTGCTGACCACCCGTCGGCCATCCGAGGATATGCTAGAGGTTAGCATCACAGCATTCAACGCCATGAGAATGGCTGAAAATGAGTTTATCTCCTAATCCTCCCACCCTTTCCCTTTAATGCGTAAGTCCTAAATTTAACAATTTGGATGCTTATTGACATTTTCAGCATTTAAGGGTATAAAGTTGACAACAAATTAGATAACTAAATACGTTGAAGAGGACGAGTACACGCTAATCCAGCGGCCCAGAGAGCAGGGAAGAGGTGAGAGCCCTGTCCGAATGACAGCGTTGAATGGACCTCGGAGTTGCAAGGCGAAAGGATTTTCATCAAATTATCCAAGTAACCTGAGCCGGAGATGCCACCGTTACCAAGGTAAAGGGTATAAACCTGTTCATAATAATCAGAGCGGGAAGTACCCAAAACAAGTGAGGCTGGCCTCTGGAAATCCCGTCGCATCACCGACGGGTTTTTTGATTAAGGATAAAAATATCAAGAGGCTCGTCTAAGTTGGGTGGCACCACGGGAGCTTAAAAGCCCTCGTCCCTAGAGGACGAGGGCTTAATTATTTGCATGAAATGGAAGAGAGAGATGAACAATAAACGACTATTAACCGGAGATCGACCCACAGGAAAGCTGCATTTAGGACACTACCTGGGTAGTTTGCGAAATCGAGTGAGGCTTCAGGAAGAATACCAATGCTACTTCATTATTGCAGACATTCACACGCTGACAACGCGCCCACAAAAAGATCATATAGCTATTCTAAATAAGAACATAAAGGAGTTGGTTCTTGATTATCTATCAGTCGGCATCAACCCGAAGGAATCAACGATCTTCTTGCAAAGTACCATTACGGAGACCTATGAGTTGAACACAATCCTGGGGATGCTTGTCTCTGTATCCCGCTTAGAAAGAATCCCAAGCCTTAAAGAGATGGCGGCGGCTGCCAATCTGACCAACATGCCGTTCGGCTTATTAGGATATCCAGTTCTTCAAGCTGCGGACATTTTGCTTCCTCGTGCTAATTTAGTTCCTGTGGGAAAGGATAACCAAGCTCATGTTGAAATAACCCGCGAGCTTGCCCGACGTTTCAACCATTTGTACGGTGAAACATTCCCAATTCCTGAACTCCTGCTGGGAGATGACCAAACACTGGTGGGAACTGACGGAAGCGATAAGATGAGCAAAAGTCTTGATAATGCTATCTTCCTATCAGACGATCGCGAAACCGTTGCGCGCAAAGTTATGAGTATGTTCACAGATCCAAATCGAATACGGGTTGATATTCCTGGAAGAGTTGAAGAGAATCCGGTATTCATCTTTCATGACAACTTCAATTCAAACAAGGACGAAGTGGAGGAACTGAAACTGCGCTATCGTCGTGGAGAAGTCGGTGATGTTGAGGTCAAAGTGAAGCTCGCCCATGCTCTCAATAGTTTTTTGACACCAATCCGTACTAAGCGTGCTGAATACGAGCTGAATCCCAAGTTGGTTGAAGATATCCTTTCGGAGGGTTCAAATCGTATACGGGTAGAAGCGATGAGGACAATGAAACTCGTTCGTAATGCCATGGGATTATCACAATACGCCTACGGTAATACAAACCATCTCAAGGAAAGTATGAAACATTCTGAGATGCATATGAAGGGGCTTGCTTTTGTATAACAACACTTTATCCAATGGAATTTGCGGAATTGGGGACGTGACTTGGGAAGGGATAACTTGGGTATGCACTCCCCCCACCATTACCCTTGAACTGCGTAAGTTCTATCCATATTAACCTAGGAGGTTGAAGATGAATCAAACCAAATACTTACTCAACGAGGTTGACATACCGAAGGCTTGGTACAACATCAACGCCGATATGCCCATCCCTCCGGCACCTGTACTCAATCCTCAAACCAAAGAACCGGTATCTCCGGAGTTCTTAAGTGTGCTCTTCCCAATGGAATTGATCCAGCAGGAGGTGAGCACAGATCGTTATATCGATATTCCAGAAGAAGTACTTGACATATACAAATTGTGGCGCCCGACACCACTCGTTCGAGCCCATCGATTGGAAGAGGCTTTGGAGACACCAGCACACATTTACTTTAAAAATGAAGGTGTCTCACCATCCGGAAGTCACAAACCAAATACAGCCGTCGCTCAAGCGTACTTCAACAGAATATCAGGAACTCGAACGCTGACAACGGAAACAGGAGCGGGTCAATGGGGTTCTGCTCTGGCGATGGCTTGCACGTTTTTTGATCTAGACTTGGAAGTGTTCATGGTCAAAGTCTCTTACCATCAAAAACCATATAGGCGGGTATTGATGGAGACATACGGCGCTCAGGTATATGCCAGCCCTACCGATCGTACCCAGTTCGGGCGTGCTTTAATTGAAAAAGATTCAGATAATCCTGGATCGTTGGGTATCGCAATATCAGAAGCCGTAGAAACCGCTGCTGTTTCAGAAGGAAAAAAGAAATATAGTCTAGGATCTGTGCTCAATCATGTCTTGCTCCACCAGACGATCATTGGTGAGGAAGCACAATTGCAAATGGAGCTCGCTGGAGAGTATCCAGATGTGGTTATCGGTTGTGTAGGGGGAGGTTCAAATTTCGCCGGCATTGCATACCCATTCCTCCACCAGAACCTTAAAAACGGTCATAATACTCGTCTATTGGGTGTAGAGCCTACTGCATCTCCTACTTTGACCAAAGGTGTTTACACGTTTGATTACGGAGATACGGCTAAGATGGCACCTATCGTAAAGATGTACACGCTGGGTCATGATTTTGTCCCTGCACCGATTCACGCTGGAGGACTTCGGTATCACGGAATGGCACCCAGTATGTGTGGATTGTATGATGCTGGATATATAGAAGCGATTGCTACTCCACAATTGGCCACCTTTGAATCAGCGGTTCTTTTCGCCCAAACAGAAGGCATCGTTCCAGCTCCTGAGACTGCTCACGCAATACGGGCTGCGATCAATGAAGCGCTGGATGCAAAATCCAAGAACGAGGAAAGGGTGATACTTTTTAACCTATCTGGACACGGACACTTCGACTTATCGGCATATCAAGCGTATATGAAAGGCGAATTACGCGATTATGAACATCCCGATGAGGCGATACAGACAGCCTTACAAAAATTGCCTACAGTCGAATCCATAGCCATAGGCTAAAAACTCCTTTTAAGTTTTTAGCGCCTACATATCCCGATTCAAAAAAACGAGGTGATTTCAGCAATGCGGTTGAAATCACCTCGTTAATTTCCCTTTCCACTCAACGCTGATCACGACAAAGTGTCGACAAATTCACCCTTGCGTAGATCGCGATACTCGTAAAGCATCAACCAAACCCGAATCGCAGCTTCAAACTGAATCCGAAGGGACATCTTAGAGGTCCCGTTATGCCGTTCAGCAAAATAAATCGGTACTTCGTGCAATCGATATCCCAAGCGGTAGGCTATATAAGCCATTTCAATTTGAAAGGCATAGCCGTTAGACTTTACCCGCTTTCTCGGCATCCCCAGTAGCGTTTCTCTGCGCCATAAGCGGAAACCGGCAGTAGCGTCCCGGACAGGCAATCCCAAAATACTTCTCGCATAGATATTGCCCATCTGAGATAGGCCTTTCCGCCAAAGTGGCCAGCCCTCATCTAGACTCCCACCGGATACATATCTTGAGCCAATAACGAGGTCATATTGATCGATCGCTTGGATAAAATCGACAATTTTTTCTGGATCGTGGGAGAAATCGGCATCCATCTGCCCAACAGCATTTGCCCCATCTGTCAAGGCTAACTCAAAACCTTCAAGATAAGCTGAACCCAATCCTAATTTGCCCGCTCGATGAATTACCCTTATTCGTCCAGGATGACTTTTAGAAAGGGTTTCAGCAATCTCACCCGTGCCATCCGGACTGTTATCATCGACCAAAATTAATCCAATTTCGGGGAGATGAAGTGAGAATACTTCCGCGACCAAATCAGATAAATTGGTCGCTTCGTTATAGGTTGGGATTACGAATGTTACTTTCAATTTCTTTCCTAATGCAAAATGGATTGACGAACAGCATCTCAGCGATGCATTTTCCTTGAGCAGGTGATCTGTCAATTAATGGGATTCTTTAAAATAACAAATTCACAAACTTCATCTCCCATCGCAACACATTTGGATTCGTTCACACGGAATTCACTCCCCCCCGAAACCCATTTCAAACTCTCCTGCAAGAGACCTGTGGCGATGAAACAGACCGGCTTATCTAATCCTGACCGACCCCAGCAAACCGGACAACGGTGAATGGTATAAATAAATTCGTGATCCATTTCCTCAACCGTTGATATTTGATCGCTCATTTGGGTGAATATTTTTGCCATCGCTGGTATGCCTATGCGCAGCTTTGTATGCTGTGGCAGTACTTTAAATGCTAAATCTCCTACCCCCGCCAACGCTCCGAAATTCCGCAACGCATCAGAAAATGTCGCCCGACCAGCTCGCAAGGCCAATCCTCGTCCTCCTCTAGGACCGTACATCTCCTCCAAGCCTTGGTTAACTGCGGAAATCTCTACAAAATCAAATCCCTTTTCCAAATTATCAGGCGGTCGATTTTCGATAAGATGCGGTAGATTTGCTAAATTTAATATCGCGTTGAGACCATTTCTACCCATCACATCTTCGATCGCTTCGAGCATGATCAGACCAAATTTATTGGGGTAGTAATAGCCACTTTTTTCGATGGGTTTTCTATTCATGGCTAACTTATTAGAGTAATCTTGTGAGCTCCGCAGCGGTTCGCCCCATGTCTAGGAATATTAAACCTAATTTTGCTTTTTCCCCAGCCAACGCAGTCAAAACTGCTTCTTCACCCACGGACATGAGAATGACATAGCCCAGCTCCCCCTTAACATAAACTTGGTCAAGCCTTCCCCGTCCCAGTTCCGAAGCGATCCGTTCCCCCAAGGAAAGCATCGCTGCTGACATTGCGGAAACGCGATCCTCCTCGACATTCTGAGGCAAAGCTGATGCGATGGTAAGACCATCAACGCTGACAACTGCCGATGCTTCAATATCTGGAGATGACATTTGCAGATTGCGCAGACGTTCGACAATGAGCTGAGAGCGTGATTTCGTCACCAGTAGACTCCTGATTAACCAGAAATTATTGGTTTGGGTTAGGTTGTTTGGCAGCCCAACCCAAGCCAACAGCCCCTATCCTGGATAACAAACTTTGTACGAATATAAACATTACTCTAGCATAGCGGTATTGTTGTGTCAAGCTGTGAAGGTACCACCTGACAGCATTGTATGTTCATGTTTATTAACCATCTCCAAGCGATTTTTTCAGCGAATGATGCCAATTCAACCGTATTTTTGATAGAAGTACTGCGCTGAAAATTGGGAGATATATAGTCTGATATAATCTCTCCAATCTTTGGAGTTTTCAATGATGCTATTAAGTGGATTAATTAAAACAACTCTGCTTTTGGCTTTTCAAATAACCCTCCCCTGGGTATCAACCACACCTGCTTTTGCCACCGATCAATTAACCAACTTTGAGGTGGTCTTGTGTCTTCCTGATACCTATGCAAATATAAATTCCGATTGTCTAGCCTGGGGACCCTCTCAATATCTAACCCAAATGGCTGAAGAAGGGATAAATTTCCCTCCAACACCCCTTCCTGCACGCACACCCGATCCAAATTTAATTTCTGTTCCCTATCTTTACGGCAAAATTATAACGGACAAAGCCCCTTTATATGGTTCCTTGGAAGCCGCACAAAAAGGAAAACCTATTCTAAAGCGTTTGGAATCCGGTCGAATTAAATTTATATCCTATGTTCATGAAGAAGTCGTTAAAGGAAAACGCTATTACATGATAGATCCCGGTGTATGGATGACGGCAAATGATGTCCATCACTATCTTGGGGTGACTTATTTTCAAGGTCTAAGGTTTACAAAAGACCCTTTGTATTCGTTCGGTTGGATCCTTAAAACCGTAGAAACAAAACGTTCACCCGGATATCAAACTCAAGACTACACCGGACGTGAGCTTCAGCGTTTTGATGTAGTTCAATTTTATTCCTCAAAAACTGTCGATGGATTGGAATGGTATCGAATAAGTCCGGATGAATGGGTTGAACAACGCGTTGTAGCCCGGGTCATTCCTTCTAAAAATCCCCCTGATGGTGTTGACAAGGGTCGATGGATTGAAATTAATTTATACGAGCAGACATTGTCTGTATACGATGATCGTCAACTCATCTTTGCAACCCTGACTTCCACGGGTGTTCCACCGTTTTGGACAAGACCTGGTTTATTCCAGATATACTCAAAATTAGAATCCACAACGATGCAGGGGGCTTTTGAGGCGGATCGTTCTGATTATTATTACTTGGAGGACGTGCCTTGGACGATGTATTACGATGAGGCGCGTGCTCTTCATGGTGCGTATTGGCACACTTTCTATGGCTATGTCCAATCGCATGGGTGTGTAAATCTTTCTCCGGGTGACGCCCATTGGTTATTCGATTGGGCACAAGAAGGAGACTGGGTTTATGTCTGGGATCCATCTGGGGAGACCCCGGTTGATGATGATCTCTACAGCGAAGGAGGTGCATGATGATCTTCCTTCGACCTATCTTTCCTCCATACCCGATAAGTCCATATCACGCGATCCAATAACTCACTGTGCAATCGCCATATCAAAGACTTACATTATTCGCTCTTATCGCCCTGACGTTTTTGGGTTGTAAGAATTACAACAAGCTTCCAACCCCTCCAGCTCTACCTTCCAAAGGTATAAGAAATAAAACTTTTCAGCATATCCCCTCTCGCGCAACGATAACACCCACTCCTCTTGACACCTTTGTCGAAACCCCAACTGAGATTCAAGGCACTGAACAACTCGCTGACTCAGATCTACAATCCTCTCGATCATCTACCCAAATAGAGATTTTTGAAGAACTATGGAATATCGTAGATCAAGAATACTTATATAGCGATTACAACGGTCTGGAATGGAATGTAATCTATGAGGAGTATCTACTTCGAATAAAAAATGGGATATCTGATGATGAGTTTTATAAACTGATGAAAGAATTGCTCAGTCGTCTTGGTGATGATCATTCTATTTTTCTTGATCCCAACCAGGTGGATGCCGAGGATGCTCGCTTTCGCGGAGAATATGATTATGTAGGAATAGGTGTCTACCTAGTTTCTGTCCCTGACAGAAATCGAGCGGTTATATTGGTTACAATGCGGGGAAGTCCAGCGGAAAAAGCCGGTCTCAAACCAAGAGACAGCATCCTCATGGTCGATGGTAAAACGATATTAGATGAAAATGGTGTCTTACGCGATCTCATCCGAGGTCCACTGGGAACGAATGTGACCCTCACCGTTCAATCTCCAAACGAAAAACCTCGCCAGATCACAATCGAGCGTCAACAGATCAATAGCAATATCCGAGTCCCCTTCCAAATTCTTACAACTCCTGGTGGAAAAAAGATTGGATATGTTCTTCTTGTAACATTCACGGATAAATCGATTGAAGAACAAATTGGAGGTATTCTAACCTTGATGAAAATCAATGGGGTTAGAGATGGATTGATCATTGACAATCGTATGAACGAAGGGGGGTCTGAGATTGTATTAGCAAGAACATTATCCTATTTTACGAAAGGCACCTTAGGTTATTTTATCGGTCGTGAAAATTACCGCCCTCTCGATGTTGGTAAGGGGCGTAATATAAACCTTTCCCAAAATTTTCCAATCGTAGTGTTGATCGGTCCTATGACCAAAAGCTATGGTGAAGTATTTGCAGGAGTATTGAAGGATATTGATCGAGCATATATCATTGGCGAGAAGACTGAAGGGAACATCGAGACATTGTGGGGCTATAACTTCAAAGATGGCTCGAGAGCATGGATCGCTCACGATACCTTCAGCCCTCTCAATCATCCTGAACAGGATTGGGAAACGAATGGCATCATCCCGGATAAAATTGTGGAAGTAAAATGGGAGGCTTTCTCACTGGAGGATGACCCTGCAATATTTGCAGCAAGTGATCACATAGACAAAGTTCACCGGACAAGGAGATTAGATCAGGGTGATATAATCCTAACGAGTGGAGTAAAAAAGCAATTTATTACACCAAAATAATGGATCTACCTATTCCCAACTGTACAACTTTTATTTTTTTAACCTAGACTAGGAGCGCATAGTTAGCGAATGTTGACAACGCTTGAAAAAATCCTTTTCACGATTGCGATTTTAGCTTCAATGTATGCAACTGGGAGTGGTGTTATCCGGATAATTCGCATTATTAGGTGCGGAAAAGGTAAAGTAGACTGGAGTTTAGCCAGAAAACGTCTTGTTGAAGTTATCTTCAAGGTAATATCCCAGCAACCATCTTTTAGACTTAGAATTATTCCAAGTATTTTTCATATCCTGGTTGTGTGGGGATTTACCTATTACCTGCTTATCAATATCGGAGATGCTTTTGAAGGATACATCTCCGATTTTCACTTTATGGGTGTGGGTGGAGTCGGGGATGTTTACCGTCTTGTAGGAGACGTACTCAGCGTGCTGGTTTTGATTGGTATGGTTGTATTGCTAATCCGCCGTTTTCTCCAACGCCCTTCCAACCTGACCACGCGTAGAGATATCCTCTTATACCCGGAAGCTAGAACCAGTATTAAGCGAGATTCCCTGATTGTCGGCGTGTTTATCCTGTTCCATGTCGGCTCGAGGTTTCTAGGGGAATCTTTCTGGATAGCTGCCAATGGATCCGATCCATGGCAACCATTCGCTTCTTTTATCGCTCGATATTGGATTAATTGGCCAACAACTTCAATAACGATCGCTGAACACCTAGGATTCTGGTTTGCTTTAGGCTCGATTCTGCTATTCTTCCCATATTTTCCATACTCAAAACACATCCATTTATTCTTCGCTCCAATAAACTTTTTAATCCGCCCAGAGAGACAATCACCTGGTCAACTAGATGATTTAGATTTTGAAGACGAATCGATTGAAAGTTTTGGAGTGACCTATTTAGAGGAACTAAGCTGGTCTCAAATACTGGATGCCTATGCATGCATCATGTGCTATCGGTGCCAAGAAGTTTGTCCAGCATATAACACCGGGAAGGTCTTATCACCTGCCACGCTTGAGATCAACAAGCGTTATTATATAAACAAAGAGGGGCACAAACTAGCTGAAGGAAAAGCCACCGAGGATCGTTTATTAGATTATGCCATTTCTGAAGAAGCAGTTTGGGCGTGCACAGCATGCGGTGCATGTACAGATATTTGCCCCACGGGTAATGATCCGATGCGCGACATAATGGATATTCGTAGAGCGCAGGTATTAATGGATAATAAATTCCCTGATCAATTACAGACTGCTTATCGTGGCATGGAACGCACTTCAAATCCATGGAATATCCCCCCAA
>JASFVL010000296.1:0-5316 GCA_050049875.1 Anaerolineales bacterium | reverse complement strand
TCAGCACTCCTGAAATGGTGTTTTTCAAACTAAGTGATGTTGCACTTGAGACTTGAATCCAAGGTGAATAATATAGGTGAGTATGGAGTTTCCGGGTAAAGACCAAATTCAGGATCCATTATTAGATCTGTATTATGAGATTGATATTCAAGCTAAACCAGAGCAGATTTGGCCTTGGATCGTACAAGTTGGTTATCATCGAGCTGGTTGGTATATTGAAACGTGGTGGGATAAATTAATTCAGGAATACTTCTGGCCTTACGTGGTGCCAAAAGAAGCCCGTGGCACGTATATGCCACCAGCGGATGTGATCCTGCCAGAATATCAAAACATAGTTGAAGGGGATATTATCCCTGATGGACCACCTGACTCTGCTTACTACGAGGTTGTGAGTATTGAGCAGCATCACCTCCTTCTGCTCTACGCCACAACGCATTTTAACTATGTGGCCCCCCAGTTTGTGTATAAGACCAAGTACGCGCCCAAGGGAGGATTTTGTTGGGCTTTCATGCTCGAAAAGAAGAATGAAACTGAAACCCGGCTTATCAGTTGGTGGCAGGCTGAAGCCTCACCAAGAAAGATATTTTTACTTCTCAAACCATTCCTCATTCTTGTGGATGGAGCGCATCAAAGACAGATCTTGTGGGGCATAAAGAGACGAGTGGAGAAGAAAGGCGCTAATTAATCCCCCCAATTTACAGAAAAACTGAGACATAATCTGGCAAGACAAACACAAAGACATCTGGAGCAGGTACTATGGTAAGCGACTTTTCCTTGCGCGATGTGGTTGAAGATGATCTGCCCATCTTCTTTGAACATCAATTGGACCCGGAGGCCACCTATATGGCTGCCTTTACCGCCAAAGACCCTAGCGACCGGGAGGACTTCGCTAACCACTGGAAGGGGATTATGGCTGACGATACCGTCATCATCAAAACCATCGTCTTTAACGACCAGGTCGTTGGTCACGTATTGAGTTACGAAGAATCCGGTAAACCAGAAGTCAGCTATTGGCTTGGCAGGGCTTTTTGGGGCCAGGGCTTTGCCACCCAAGCGCTGAAGATTTTTTTAGCAGAGGTGATAAAGACCCGCCCCATATATGCCCGCGTTGCTAAAGACAACCTGGCCTCCATACGAGTTTTGGAGAAGTGTGGTTTTGTGGTTATCGACGAGGCTAAGGGATTTGCTAACGCACGCGGCGAGGAAGTGGAAGAACTTGTTCTCGAACGAAGAGCTAGCGAAAGTGATGAATCACAGTGATTGCCGAACACCGCTGGTAATAGCATTTTTATCAGCGTCATGCAGACGCGATTCGTAATCTATATAAGCATGATTGTGTTGATTGATATGACTAAAGACGAACTGGTTGAAACCATTCAAGTCAAACACCGGCAGCTTGAGCGTTATCTTTTCTATTTTGAGAAGAACAGTGATGGCGTATTCGTCGCCAGTGACCGACCCAAGTTTGGAACAGAAGAAATGCTACAACCCGGTGCTTTCAGCGATTGGTCGCTGAAAGATTTGCTTTCCCACATCATTGACTGGGAAAGACGGTTCCTCCTTTGGTATCACGCGGGTCTTGAAGATCAAACACCTTCGGAGCTACCATCACCTCTTCTTCGTTGGGATCGGATCGACACGAGCGACTTCCCAATTCCGATGGGTCTTCGTGCCCGCCCTATCAAACAACTTCTCAACGAATTCAAGGACTCGTATCGGCGCGTTGTCTCGACAATCGCATCAATACCTGAAGAATCGCTGGTCACCTCTGGCTACTATTCCTGGACTGGTGATGCATCATTAGCGGATTTCGTCGCATTGTGTACTTTTCGCCATTATGATTGGGCTAAGGGACTCGTCCGCCGCTGGCGCAAATCACACCCTGGTGAGTATTTGAACAAGCAGATCGTCATAGAGCGGATTCAGACCGAACATCGACGATTAGTCCAGAATCTTGAGGTGTTAAGTGATGAGCAGATGGAAACGACCGATGTCGTTGGCGAATGGACGATAAAGGACCTTCTTGCTCACCTATCTGACTGGGAACAGCGTTTCATCGGTTGGTATGAAGCCGGCGTGCGTGGGCATGTCCCTGAGGTCCCTGCCCCCGGTATCAGTTGGGAGAATCTTGACGTGCTCAACCAGCGCATCTATGAAAAAAACAGGGATCGCAGCCTTAAGGATGTGCGTGAGGAATTCAATCTTTCCTACAAACAAGCGATGGCGACGATAAAGGGCATTTCGGAAGAAGATATGTTCGCAGTTGGGCAATATGCATGGCTTGGAGAGGGCAATTTAGTAATCTACATCCTAGCGAACACAGCCAATCACTATCGTTGGGCTAAACAGGCGGTTCGCAATTGTGTAGAATTTCTAGGTGAGTCGTGAAATTGTTATCCTGCCACTCGACTGAGTAAGAATGGTGCTTTGATAAATTTGCTCAAAGGAGGCGTTTAATCATGGAAATCATAGGGCTCGAGATGATCATCATCTTCGTTACCGATATGGAGCGAAGCGTTCAGTGGTATCAAGATGTGCTAGGGATGTCTTTGGTCTCCCGATATGGGGATTTCTCCAACCTTCGGGTAGGGGATAATCGCATCGCTCTACACGGAGGCGCAAAACCCCAACCAGATCTGCGCAACGTTGGGAGCATGCCGGTATTTAAAGTTGAAGACTATCCGGCAGCTAAAGTGGCTCTGGAAGCTATGGGATGCGATTTCATCTTTGAGAATAGTACTCCGACAGCCCTCTTCGGAACTTTCACTGATCCGGACGGCAACCCTCTCCAAATCATGCAATCACGTTAACCAACAGAGGAAATAATTGTGTGGTTGTATGGTTTCTCCCACTACTACAACCCCTATCACCGATATTGTTTTGTCTTGACAGGTAAGCTGACAGGCACTAAGATATGGCTCTCGTGTCGTTTGGGTAACGCCTGGTGAGCAAATAATGGTTGAAAACGAAACGCAAGAACAGATCGAAACAGCTCTAGAAACTGGTGAAGGTGAGGTTAAATTACCCCCATCACCTCCGCAGCCAACTCGTAGGGAGCGCTGGGAGACCGCTTTACGCCGGGCGGTGAACACCTGGCTGTTGGTTTTGATCGTTTTGGTGGCTTTAGCTGCCTGGGATAAGTTGGGGGCGGAGAGGGAAACTCCCAAAACGACCGTCCAAGCAGCTATAGCGCTGACGCCCTCCCCTACTAGTTTCGAGACCGCAGCGGAGAAGGTCCCCGTTGATGCTATACCCATGCGGGCACAGTCCGATAGGCAAACGGAGGGTATCATTCGGGCAGTCTCGATGCATACCAGCATACCCACCCGACCACGTGTTGACGTGATCACTTACACCGTACAAAGCGGGGATAATCTCTTCAGCATTGCGGATAAATTCGGGCTAAAACCACAAACCATCCTGTGGGGCAATTTCGAAACCCTAGAGGATAACCCGCACATCTTACGACCTGAACAGGTGCTCAACATCTTGCCCACCGACGGGACCTACTACCAGTGGTCCGAGGGGGACAACCTGGGCCAGATCGCCGACTTCTTTGAAGTGGACCCCCAAGCGATTATCGAGTACCCAGGCAACCGTTTCGACTTAACGGAAACCAGCGTCGAAGTGGCGGATATCGATCGTGGAAGTTGGTTGATCGTGCCTGGTGGCAAACGTGAGCTAAAAGACTGGGGTCCGCCAGCCATTAGCCGCCAAAACCCAGCTTCGGCAGCCTACTACGGTCCGGGACACTGTGGAGCGGTCTATGAGGGTGCTTTCGGGGTCGGTACCTTTGTATGGCCCACTGTGGAGCGGTTCCTCTCCGGTTACGGATATAACCCTGCTGTGCATCCCGCCATCGATATCGCCGGCGTGACTGGCAACGCCATCTTCGCTACTGACAGCGGTGTGGTGGTTTACGCCGGCTGGTCTAATTATGGTTACGGCTACCTGATCGTCATCGACCACGGCAACGGTTGGCAGTCAGCCTATGCCCACTTGAGCGCGGTAGGCGTGGGCTGCGGTCAGAGCGTCTATCAGGGCACAGTCATTGGCGCCATGGGCAGTACGGGGAACTCCAGCGGTCCACACCTGCACTTTGAGCTAGTTTACAACGGCGCAAAAGTCAACCCCTTAAATTTCCTGCAGTAGAATTTCATTCCCGAACGTACCCCCATGCTTCTATCGCGAAGCGCCATTCCCGGTTGATTTTATCCACAACTTCTTCCTCCAATGGGGGGTAAGCATTCTTCTTGTAGTTAATTCTCTCGGTTAGATAGCTTTTGAAAATTGGCTGGACACCTTCGAATCCGGGCAAACTCAACTCGCTGTAAATCCGCTGCAGTTGGTCTATTGGCTTAGTTTCCAATTCCTCGAAGCGCACCTCTACCAGGTTCTCATGGGGGATTCCCGACTTCTCCTCCAAGAAGCGCCTCATCAGGTCGCGATAAACGGACAGGATTACCGCGTCGATCTCCTCTTGGCTGATCTCCTGCAATTGTGTGACGGAAAGGGTCTTGTGATATAGATGACGCGTTGATTGGAAGACCCGGTACGGGTTACGGTGGAGGTGGATGAACTTCGCATCGGGGAACAATTCCAGTAGCACGCCAATCCGACCGGTGTTGGTGGGGTTCTTAAGCACTAGCCGCCGGTTCCCCATGTGTAAGGTGGCTTTACGCAGGATGTAGAGGTAGATTCTTTTCCAGCGGGTTAAGATCGCTTCTGAGACGCCCCGGAATAGGGCATATTTCTCAAAATACTCGCTCACCCGGCGGGGGAAGGACCAGTGATGGTAGAAGGAATAAGGCGAAATGTTGGCGATTGCAAACTCCTCCTCCTGGGGGCCGTCCAGTGACCAAGACATGTTATCCATCACCCGGGTGGGGGGCAGTAGGCGAGCGATCCAAGATTTAACGGTCTTCTCCCCCACTAGGAAAGCCTGCGGGGCTATGGTCTGCAGAGTGGTCACGTATCCCAACTGCTGATCTAAGCACATCAAATTGTGCAGGTGGGTGGTGCCCGAACGCCAGTGACCGATGATGAATATTGGCGCTTCTACGATTTCTGTTTTCTCCACCTGGCGGCCGTAGCGCAGCCACTCATAAAGCCGCAGCGGGCTGGTTGCCAAGCTGGTCAGGGTGACAAAGGCAGCCCGTGCGATGTAGGGATCATCCACCTTGTTTTGTACTAGGAGCTCGACCCAATTGCGGAATGATCCCAAAGCCAGGGGCTGCAGGAAGTCGAAAAGGGTTTTGTTTATCGCCATCAATTACCTCAATTTTTCCAAAAAGACCAAAAAATTACTCGATAATT
>JASFVL010000297.1:0-5316 GCA_050049875.1 Anaerolineales bacterium | reverse complement strand
TTTGCTCGGATAGCCTGGAGGCGATCAAACGAATTATATTAGCGAAGAATTCCCCTTGTGTGGCGGCGCGAATATCCAATAGATCGATAAGGACGCAAGTCCAACCCATAAGGTTCGCCAGGTTTTGCTCAATATAGCGCAACAAGATCGTTTTACCGCAGAGGCGAGGACCCATGACTGCGCAGAAGACGCGCTCCTCGACGCATTGGATGATTCTTTCGACTGCTCCCCGATGATAACGGATGGTTGCAGGTGCTTCTAAGGAGGTCTCAAATTCAACCATAGCCCTCCTCTTTAGCTTTGCGGAAAAGGTATTTTAGATCGTAGGTTTGTTGAAGTACTTTGGTGAAGACCGGGGAAGTGAAATGGAACAATTTCCCCTTTCGGTGGATGATGCCTGCTAGAGTAAGCACATTGCAGGTTTCATCAATTTCCCTTTGAGGCAAAACGATACCACCATTTCGAAGGGATGCATCAATTTCCTCATGGCTGAAACCTTTCATCCACGAATCATGGGTAAATAATTGGATTGCATAAATAAGTGCTTTTTCCCGGTTTTCAGTGTTTTGCATGAAGGATGTAAGCAAATGGCTGGTAAAACCATCGTCAGCGTAAACATCGATCAGGCTTTCAGTGCTGATCTCGCGATGACCCTCAATATCTAATTTGCGAAGTAGGATCATGCAGTAATATTGGATCAGGTTGGGATGACCAGCGGTCTCTTCATAGATTCGTTTAACGACCTCTTCCTCATTGCGGATGCGCACCCTCAGATTCTCCATAGGGGTCACAATCAGCTCACGCGCTTGCTGGCGGGTAAATTCGCTCAAGCGAATCTCCTGCGCGAAATTGTAAAAAGGTGAGTCCAACAGATACTGCTCCCGCATGGCTTCCCGGAATCCGGCCAAGATATATTGGCAAGCACCCTTATTAGAAGAAGATCGCAGCATACGAAATAGTTCCCAATCTCCACGTTGCATAATCACCAGGTTGTCAACTTCATCGAGCAAAAAGATGATTTTAGATTTGTAAAATTTACTCATTCGTTCTAGGAAATTGGGGAAGAAGAATACATATTTCTGCATGTGCAGACGAGGCAGCTCACGCGGGTTGAGTTTGCGGACAACTTCTCGGATGTAATCATCTGTGTCCAGCAAATCGCTACACTCCAAGTAGACCACACGTGCATTCTCATCCCGTTCCCTCAGAATACGTTCGGTTTCCCGAAGCAGAGAAGTTTTTCCGATCCGCCGGATGCCGAGAATAGCGTGATTGCTGTCTGGGTTGGATAAAATCCTTGAGATTTCGTGTTCCCGTCCGAAAAATCGACTGCCAGTAACTGGGGAACGAGTTTCGTACGGAGATAGGTAAGATATTGGCACTTGGACGGAAATCATGTCCAGCAGTTCGCCGCTGGGACGCCGGGATTGAAGGACTCTCTTTTGATCTTCGCTTCCAATTACGACCAGGTTGTAGTTTAGACTGGATTTATATTTTAACAAGGTTGTACTATCCCCGTCCAAAAGTACCAGCGTAATCATGCGGCTTAGATTGCGCTCTCGCACAACGTCTGTTAGGCTCTGCATGATATGTTGAGGCGATACTCCCTCCAAATCTTTGGCTCTCACCCAAATGACTGGGGTACGTTCAGTGAGTCGCAGCTTCCAAGACGAGAGGTTAATATAAAAAACGCGAAAGCCCATGGAGGTCTTACCCTCCCGAGAAGCGTATCCCAATTCTTCGTGGAGTAGCCGCAGAAGCTGCGGCCAATCTTTTTGCATGCCTAAAGACTCTCCTTAATGGTGAGCGAGTAATAAACGACAGGATCTGCTAAATATCCGCTATTTTAGGTGAAAAGCTTGGGAATACTGCAGGTCCAGTTTCCAAACAGGTCAAATTATAAACCAATCTGAATAATAATACCCCCAACTACCAGCATTCCTTCTGACAATATTTGTGGTTTTACAGAAGAACTAGATATGCCTTTTAACAGCAACAAGGGTCACGTCGTCATCTTGTTCGGCGTTTCCTTGAAAATCTTTTAGCTCCTGTACGATGTTATCACAAATCCCTTGCGCAGTTTGGTTCAGATTGTGCTCAAGCGTTGACTTTAAACGTTGTGTACCGAACATCTCCCCCTGGGGATTGCGGCAGTCAGTGATACCATCTGTGTAGACAAGCAGCGTTCCACCTGGCGGAATGGTGACGCTGTATTTATCCAAAATAGGTTCATCGAAAATCCCAATTGGTTGTCCTACCTTCCATGGTAACTCATGTACTTCTCCGCTTTTCAATCCCAGCAGTGGTGTTGAGTGACCTGCTCGAGCGTAGTCGAACTGACCATTGTTCTGATCAAATACTCCGTAGAGCACAGTGATAAATAACCTTGCTTCCCCCAGTTCAAGGAGATGATCATTGACACGGTGCAGGACAGCGCTTGGGGAAGGACTTTGGTATGCTTCCGCGTACAGGAGTGCATGTGCCCTTGCCATAAATATTGCTGAGGGGACACCTTTATCCGTCACGTCGCCAATGAGAATGCTGTAGCGACCGGATTTCCGCCGGATGATATCGTAAAAATCTCCACCAACTGCCCTTGCGGGGATGATGCGTGCCCCAAATTCGCTACCGGGACATGTGGGGAGTTCATGTGGCAAGATGCTCATTTGTATATCGTACGCAACTTGTAACTCTTTCTCCATGCGTTCCTTAATAATGATTTGAGCCTGAGCTGCCTTTAGTTCATCATAAGCTGCTCGTAATTGGATATTTTTCTCTTCGATGTCTTTAATCGCTTGATTATGAGCAGATGTGAGACGCATACCCAGCACTTGAACCATTTTATAAGCCAGCATTGGTCTGCGGTGCAGGAGATTATCGAAATCTTTACGGGTCATCACCCACACGCGGGTCGGTTCCATAGAACGAACAGTGGCTGTGCGCAAACCTTTCGTGCTTATTAAGCTGATCTCGCCGACAAATTCACCCGGACCGCGCGTCGATATAAATCTCTCTTCGGGAGTACCCATTGCTTTAATTATTTCCACCTCACCATCGATGATAACGTAAAAGTGTTCGCCGCGATCCCCCTCCCGGATCAGTAATTTATCGGGTTCGACTTCCAGTACCTGCAGATTTTCTGCGAGGTACTTGAGCTCATCTTCTGGTAGGTCTTCAAATATTGGAACTCGTGCTAGCAATTGTTCATCCATGATGGTCTTTACCTCGGGCTCATTGATGCCCATAATAAGCTATCATCTAAGGACAAAAAGCTGCAAACTTGGCGATCGATTACACAACACCTGGAATATGACTATACTAGTCTGATTATAGCACTTTGTTGGTTTGGTGGGTAGAAGCTTGGATAATTGTGTACATTCAAAACATGTCAGAAAAAGAGGATATAGTGGTTTTAGGTGCCTAAATCCACCTTCACCTTTTTGTAGGTTCTAAGCGCATGATAACAGAATGCACTCGTGAGGGTGCGACTCGTATACCAGGTAGTTGATCCACCTCGATTTGGTACGAAGAACAATGGATCCCCATTCCATCCCCCATCTGAATGTTGGTTCTTTAGTAAAATATTACCCCATCTATTGTAATTAAGCTGCTGTGCGGGCGAATCGATACCGGCGAGGATTAGGAAAGCGGCTTTCTGGGGGCTTAGATAATAAGAATTTATCTCCTGCCTCAACTGATCTGTGTAGATGTCGAAAACCTGGTCAATAAGTGTTTGCAGCTTCGCTTGGATCGGTAGGTTCTTCAGACGTAAACTCAGCTGCTTAATCCGCCAGAGACAATATCGTGAGGGATAGTTTACCGTGATCCCTGTACCTTGTTGTATGAAACGGCTAAGCAGTTGATAGGCGGATTTTTGAATGATCTCCTGATAGCATTCCCAGTCGAAATCGATCAAACCGATAAGCAATTTTGCTTCGATCGTGCCACAACTTTCGCCCAGTAAACGTATAGATTGTTTTGCGCTGTTCGGCTTTTTTTGTTGGGGATAGATCCAGACTGGAATTCGACCTGTTTTATCCACACTCTTTTGCATCCATTCTAGCGGTTTCTCTAAGTCGTGTTTATGGGCGTCTTGGTTTTTCGAATAGCGGTATAAGCGCAGCAGGACGCCAAGCGTGTCCGTGTCTGCGTATGGAAGATCAGGGTGGTTGTAGTAACTGAAGTTACTCTCTCGGAAATATGTACAAAAATCTTCCACTTGTGAGCTCATGTCGAAGCCATGGAGGCATAAGAGTTCAATGATCAGACCAGCAGGGAACCTAGAGATGACCTCCACGAGGCCAGCCATCCCATGGCGGTGGACCTCCCAGCTTTCTTTAAATGTGAGATCAGATAGTAAGAATCCTTCAGCCATCTTAAGAACTTTCTCTCGGATGCCAACCTCATCTAAGGATAGCGATCCTTGGTAACCACCCTTTTGGGAATATTCACTTCCCTGGAGGACCGATTTTTTGGGTTGGAGGAACTGTTCTTTAATTTTTAATGCCCTTATTTCCTGATTGTCAACCAAAGGCAAAAACTTGTTCAACCCCAGCATTTTGGCAGTCACCCGGCAATTATTTAAATTTTCTAGACATTCCTGGATCAGTTTGGATGGTATATCCATCATCATAATCGCCATGTAGGCACCCTGAGGATTATAAGCCTTTGATGTTGGCGCTTCGACCTCCTCCAAGATCTTGAGGATCGGATAGGTGATCTTTCTGAGTTTTAAATCACGCTTGAGGTTGGTGAGGTCTAAAAGGATAAGGATGGCTCTATGGAGGTTATCCAGAGCGGAAAACAATTGGGGAAGGTCACTTTCCCTGTCTGTGAGGAGGAGCGCTGCCCCTGGGATTAGCTTGTAGGGCGCCAAGAGATCCTTGTGCTGGAATGCTTGCCTGTTTCCTTCTGAAATGTTAATTCTTGATCTTATCTCCTGATTAATCAATTCTGCTTCCGAAAAGTGCGTCCAAAATTGTTGGTGGTACTCCCAAAATAGCGAACTTTGTCTGAATAGCGTCCTCAAATGTTGATCTGCTTGCTGTGATAGTGCGTTTGCCAAGAAGAGAGATTGATTATCAAAAAATGAGCTCTCATCAAAGATTTCTTCTTTGGTGTAGATCGTGCAGAAGATGAAGACAGCAGCTTGGAATAGATGTCCTGCTATTCTTGGATGAATTTTTCCGTCTCCAAATCCGCAATCGTCGAGGATTCCAAAGGGAATGGTCAGTTGAGGGTAATCATCCACTCGTGTTAGGATATCGCTAAATTCTCCTGAACTCGAATAATGCACCGCTAGGTTGTTTCGCAACA
>JASFVL010000295.1:0-5322 GCA_050049875.1 Anaerolineales bacterium | reverse complement strand
AGTTGATCTGCCTTGTGATAGAGGAGATGTTTGCATGGAAGTTTCCGTACTGCAAGAGAATTTGGCCCACGGCTTGAGCATCGTATCGCGAGCTGTCTCGCCGCGCAGCACCCTGCCTGTTTTGAACAACATCTTGGTGGCGACCGATGAGGGCCGCTTGCGGCTTTCGGCAACCAACCTCGAATTGGGGATCACCTGCTGGATTGGGGCGAAAATTGAAGAAGAGGGGTCAACCACGGTGCCGGCGCGTACCTTCACCGACTTGGTTGGCACGCTGCCGCCTGACCGGGTGAACATGTCGTTGAGCGTGCGTACGCAGACTCTCAACGTGCGCTGCGGGACGACCAACACCGACATGAAGTGCATCGACTCTCAGGAATTCCCGCCCATGCCGACTCCCGATTTGGAGGACGGCATCCAATTCAATGTGGCCGATTTCAAAGAGATGATCCGCCAGGTGGTCTTTGCGGCTTCCACTGATGAGGCACGCCCGATTCTGACCGGCGTGTTGGTCAATGTGGAGGACAGCGAAATCACCATGGCTGCAGCCGACGGCTTTCGACTCTCCGTTCGCAAGGCCGAGCTCTCCTCCCCGGTCTCCCGCCCGATCAGCGCGGTTGTTCCCGCTCGTGCCCTCAGTGAGCTAGCCCGCATCAGCAGCGATGGGGAGGAGGTTGTCACCATGATCATGCCCCCGCGCAGCGGACGGGTCATCTTCCGCACAAAGGAGACTGAGTTGGCCTCCCAATTGATTGAAGGCACCTTCCCGGACTACCAGCAGATCATCCCCCGCAGCTATCAATCCCGCACTGTGCTGTCCACCAGCGCTTTTTTGAAAGCTTGCAAACAAGCCGAAATCTTCGCCCGCGAGGGTTCGCTAATCGCGCGCGTCAATATTACCCCTGGTGGCGAACTACAGCCCGGCACGGTTGAAATCTCCGGTCAATCGGAGGAGACGGGTTCCAGCCAGATGGTGGTGGATGCCTCGATTGAAGGACCCGCTCTATTAATCGCCTTTAACGTACGTTATCTGCGTGAAGTGCTCGACGTGATCAAATCTCCCAATGTGGCGCTGGAAACCACGGTTGACAACAGTCCGGGGGTGATTCGACCGGTGGGGGATGATGACTTCCTGCACGTCATCATGCCGATGTATTTAGGGAGCTGAACGCCCTAAAGTAAACATCCGAAGTCGCCAGACTTCGGATGTCTTTTATCAGCTTAACTCAATGACTCTCCCGCACACTTCTTCAGACCGCGCCTTGCGGATCTATCTAGCCCTGGCTCAATACCCAATCTTAAGGACACGCATTCGCGAACGTATGCGCCGGGAGCTATTTAAGCGCGGAGTGATTGCTCCAAAGGATTTTGAAGCTGAGGTGCGCGAAAAGGCCATCCGCTCTCAAGCCCGCGAGGGTTTGCATAACCCTTTTGCTGAAGAGACGGCGGAGATTTGGGAAACACGCCTGGACCGCATCCGTACGCACCTGACGGATTTCTATTTTGCCTACAACCTGCCCTATGATCTGTTTGAGGATATCGTGCGCCAGGTGCTTTCGGAGCGCGAAATGCGGGGAGAGGACATATCCGTGTCGTTTAACCCGGAGCTGGCCCCCCAGGAGATGCTCTTCGAACACGGTCTGACCCTGGAGAAACTGCCTGCCGAGGAGCGCCTCAAGTACGAGCACCGTTTACAGGAGATCAAAGTTGTTCTGATCCGCAGGATGATCAGCGATCAATTGGCTTACATCAACATCGCCAAAGACTGGTTTATGGTCGCAGACCTGCGTCAGATACAGCACCGCAAAATCGGTTACGGAAAGATCGGTGGGAAATCCGCGGGCATGCTGCTGGCGGCTCGCATCCTGAGCGAAGTAGCGGACGATGAAATCCGCAGTTGTTTGAACATTCCAGAGTCCTTCTTTTTGGGTTCAGATGTGATGTACGACTTTATGAACCTCAACCAACTGATGCACTGGAGTGATCAGAAGTATAAGACCGAAGAGCAAATCCGATCCGATTTCGCCCAACTCAGTATGGAGTATCAAACGGGGGATTTCCCCGCGGATATCCTGGAGCGCTTGAAAGAGCTCATGGAAGGGGTCGGTTCCAAGCCGGTAATTGTACGCTCTTCCAGTTTGCTGGAGGACAACTTCGGTTTCTCTTTTGCAGGTAAATACGAGAGCGTTTTTTGCCCCAACCAAGGCACGGCGGAGCAGAACCTGCGCGCGCTGACGAGAGCCATCGCTCAAGTTTATGCCAGCGGTCTCAACCCAGACGCGCTGCTTTATCGCCGCAGTATGGGGTTGCAAGATTACGATGAACGCTTAGCGATCCTGATCCAGGTTGTCGAAGGGGAGCAGTATGGTTATTATTTTCTTCCCCATGCTGCCGGTGTGGGCTTCAGCCGCAACCTTTACCGCTGGTCTCCCCAGATCGAGCGGGAAGCGGGATTCCTCCGCCTCGTGTGGGGTTTGGGCACCCGAGCGGTCGATCGGGTGGGAAACGATTATCCCCGCTTGGTAGCGCTCAGCCATCCCGCCCTTCTCCCGGAGTCTTCACCTAAAGCCATCCGGCGTTACTCCCAGCAGTACGTGGATTTATTGAATCTGGAAAGCAATCACTTTGAAACGCTTCCAACCCATGAGGTGCTCGACTCGCGTTATCCCGTGCTCCGCTATCTGGCGCAACTGGACAAAGGTGGCTATCTGACCCCCATCCGCAGTGCGCTGATCGATACCCAAGATGCAGGTGAATTGGTGCTGACTTTTGACGGCTTGCTGCGTCGCACCTTTCTTCCCGAGCGTATGAGGCGGATACTCAATATGCTGGAGAAGCACTACCGCTTGCCGGTGGACATGGAATTTACACTGCATATACCCAACCCAAGAGCTCGGCAGCCTGACGTGCACATCACCATCCTACAGTGCCGGCCACAGAGCCACACCAAGGGCAGCGAGGCTAATCTGCCCGACGACCTGCGATCCGAGGATATCGTCTTTTCCACCACGCGAATGGTGCCCCAAGGCAGGATAAGGGGTATTCGCTACGTAGTTTTCGTCACCCCGCAGGGATATTATGCCCTGCCCACACAGGCCGAACGCGCTGAACTAGGACGGGCGATCGGCAGACTAAACGCCCTCTTGGCGGAGGAGACTTTCATCTGTATTGGACCGGGCCGTTGGGGAACCAGCAACCCCGACTTGGGGGTAAACATCGGTTATGCCGATGTTTACAATACCCGCGCTCTGATCGAATTATCCGGGAAGGAAATTGGTTCCGAGCCAGAATTATCCTTTGGAACCCATTTCTTTCAGGATTTGGTCGAGGCCAACATTTACCCCTTGGGCATTAACCTGGACGATGATGATGTGATCTTCAACCGGGATTTTTTCTACTATACTCCTAACCGCTTGAGCGATTGGTCCCCAAAGGAAGCCGGCTTGGAGGGTTGCCTGCGCCTCATCGAGGTGAGCTCCTATCGCCCTGAGCACCATTTGGAGTTGGTCATGGATGACGAAGCGGGGCAGGCGGCAGCTTTCTTGAAATCGAGTTCGGCTTGGGACAAAAAGGGATGAGATGAAAAAATTTGTAGCTGTGGCAGGCAATATCGGGGTCGGTAAGTCTACCCTGGTGGGGATGTTGAGCAACCGTTTGGGTTGGCAGCCCTTTTATGAACCGGAAGCTGAAAACCCTTATCTACCGGATTTCTACCAAGATATGAAAGCTTGGGCTTTTCACTCCCAGGTCTTCTTTCTCACCCATCGACTGCGCGCTCACCGCAGGTCGATCGAACATCCTACCTCTGTCGTTCAAGATCGTAGCGTGTACGAGGATGCCGAGGTCTTTGCCCACAACCTTTACCAGCAAGGTCAGATCAGCCAGCGGGATTACGAAACCTATTGTGAGCTCTACCGGGTTCTAAGCGAGTTCCTGCCTCCTCCCGACCTGGTGGTCTACCTGCGGTCCTCAGTCGCCACGCTGGAAAAACGCATCCGTCTGCGGGGGCGGGAATACGAACGGCAGATCAGCCACAGTTATTTGACTCAATTGAACGACCTGTACGAGACCTGGATTGCCGACTTCAGCTTGTGCCCGGTCCTGACGGTTCCCGCCGATGACCTAGATTATGTAGCTCACTCCGGTCACTTGGATTTGGTCGTCAGCAAAGTCCAGGAGAAGCTCACCGGCAAAGAGGTTGTGGTCTTTGATGAGGAAGAGGTCGCTAACGGGCGCTTTGCATGAAAAGCGCTCGAGATGCGAGCGCTCGCTGCGGGTCAATCTGGGTAGGTTAAGGTATTCAGGCAACAGCGTCGTGGAGATGCAGTGCTGCGTTTATGTCTGGCAACGCCGCTCTGGCTGCTTTTTCCCCATCTGAGATGACTTGCTCGGCGTGGCGGAATCCGAAGAAGACCGCTGTGCCGTTGGAAAATTGCGGCTTAATGATGATTTCCGGTTGGGCGCGCTGGTAGTTAGTCTGGGTGAGCGCTTGAATCATGATCCAGAAGGAGCGGTAAGCGTTCAACGTGAAAGGGGGAAGCAACTTGGGCATCAGCGACGAACCGAATTTTTTGTCCCACAAATCGGGGTCTTCCGGATCCACGTTAATATCGACTGCGATCACCACGTCCGCGCCCATCTCCCGGACTTGATCAGCGGGTACGTTATTGAGAAAGGCGCCATCCACCAGCCGGTGGTCGTTCAACATCACAGGGGGAAAAACCCCTGAGACCGCGCTGGTGGCTGCCAGGGCGTCGCCCAGCGCGCCATCTTTCAGAATAACCTGCTCACCGCTTTCTAAATCGGCGCTAACCAAGCGCACGGGGATGCGCAGATCGGCAAAGGTCTGAGCTTCTCCCACAAGGGTGAGGAAGTATTTCCGCAGCCGCTCGCCCTTGAACAGGCTACGCCAGGGTAGAGCAAGGTCGAACAAACGGATAAATTGGATGGGCTTGGTGACCCGCAGAGCTTCCTTTTCCATCTCCACGGGGGAATTTCCCGCTGCGTAAGCGGCTGCCAGTACACCGCCCATGCTGGTTCCCGCCAGGAAATCAACCCTCACCCCCTGCTCTTCAAGGACTTTGATCACGCCGAGGTGAGCCAATCCGCGCACGCCGCCGCCCCCAAGTGCGAGCCCAACGCGGGGCTGTTGATGGATCGCATTCATTAGCGTATTTGTGTTTGGGATTTTGCCCAGTTAAAACAATCAGCTTATCCCGCCGTCAGGCGATGGAGGCGAGCGACCGTTGGATGAAGGTATCGATGATCTCATCCATGCGATGGCGAGCGACGCTGTTGGCTAAGCGGTCAAGAACGGGATCG
>JASFVL010000294.1:0-5328 GCA_050049875.1 Anaerolineales bacterium | reverse complement strand
CCCGAAAGAAACCTTGGGAACGGTTAAGGAACGTTTGCAAATGCAAGTCTTTACCAGTGGCTTTCCGCCTCCTGCAAAACTTAAAGGCAAAGTCGCTCTTTCTCAACTAACTGCGTAAGTCCTGTCAATAAGGTCTACTCCAGTCACTTTAGACCACCTCAGCGAACGCCGGGAGCATAGCAGGGTGCCCCGGCGTTCGTTCTTTGTTAGAATAGTCACATCTGTCACAAATTTCTATTGTGCGGTGTTTTAATAATGAAAGCCCCTTGGGTTTTATCCCAGAGGACGAAAACCGAAACCCCGCACAGAGGTCGCCGGTGAGCGTGTCGATCAAAAAATCACAAAGCAGCTCAGCCCCGCGTGAGGCGGACGAACGCACCGCCTTCGAAGCCACCTTCCAGGAGCACTGGGAGCGGGTTTACGCGCTGGTCTTCCGCATCGTCGGTGACCGGGACGAGGCTGAGGACCTGGCCTTGGAGACTTTCTGGCGCCTGCACAAGCGACCTCCCAAAAGGCGGGACAACCTGGCGGGCTGGCTCTACCGGGTAGCGACCAACCTAGGGCTCAACGCCCTGCGGGCTAGAAAACGGCGCCAGCGCTATGAGCAGGAAGCGGGCATGCGCCACCTGGAAGCCAAACCCGCCGCAAACCCGGCTCAGGAGGTCGAACGAGCCGAAGCGCGCGCCCGCGTCCGCTGGGTCCTCACCCAGATCCAGCCCCGCTCCGCTAAAATCCTGCTCCTGCGTTACTCCGGGCTCTCTTACGCTGAAATCGCCGCAGCGATCGGTGTATCCCCCAATTCGGTCGGCACCCTCTTAGCGAGGACCGAGCGGGAGTTCGAGGAACGCTATCGAGCGCTAGAAGGAAGTTAAAAATGCACCTCAAAGAAGGCCAAATCCGAGCTTATCAAGACGGGGAAATCCCCCTTTCCCAAGAGGCCCACCAGCATCTAGAAACCTGCCCCGAGTGCCAGGAGCGTCTCGCCGCGGCTCAACGCAGGACCGCGGGGATCGCTAAGCATTTTAAGTCGCTGGCGCCGGCGCCCGAGGAAGCCCCCCTGGCGCCTCAGGCAGCTCGCGCCCGGCTGGAGAGGCGCCTATCAGAAAAGGAGTTAACCATGTGGCAGAAACTATTCAACCGTAAATACCGCTTCGCTTGGGCTGCCCTGGCGGTGATCGCCGTCTTGGCCCTGGCGCTGACCTTCCCCCAGGTGCGGGCCATCGCCAATGGCTTCTTGGGGCTTTTCCGGGTGGAACAAATCACCGCCGTTCAAGTGGGGATCAACCTGGAGGACATGCCCGAGGAGATGGAGCGCAATTTCACAGCTCTCGACCGCTTGCTGAGCGACCAGATCACGATCGAGCAAGAGGGGGAAGTTGAAGAGGTCCAAGATGCAGCCGCGGCCAGCGCCCGGGCCGGTTTCCCGCTGCGCCTGCCCGCTGCCCTGGATGAACCCCCCCACCTGGTTTTCCAGCCCGCCGCGCAGATATCCTTTGAAATCGAGCGCGACCGCTGGCAAAAGCTTTTGGATGAGCTGGGCTACGGGGATTTCGCCATCCCCCAGAGCGCCGACGGCGCTGAGGTGACGATCAACATCCCCAACACGATCAACGCCATGTACGGTGCCTGCGCTTCACAGTGGGATGCCCAGGCAAAACGCGTGC
The DNA here is from genome assembly GCA_050049875.1 of Anaerolineales bacterium. GTDB lineage: Bacteria > Chloroflexota > Anaerolineae > Anaerolineales > UBA11858 > JASFVL01. The sequence continues at coordinate 3,664 of JASFVL010000294.1, read as the reverse complement.
CGCTGAACCTAGACTGCACCATTCTAATGCAAGCCCCCAGCCCAACCATCGAATCGCCCCCTGTCTTTGACCTCAACAGCATGGGGCAGATTTTCCTACAAGCGCTCGGGTTGTCCGCCGAGGAGGCAGCTGAGTTCAGCGCAAAAGTGGACTGGACGACCACGCTGGTGGTCCCAGTGCCCCAGGGCGCCGAATACCAGGAAGTAGGTGTGGATGGGGTCTCAGGCATCTTGCTGGAGGACCCCCATTCGGGCGGCCAATCCCGCTACACGTTGATGTGGGTCAGAGAGGGCATGTTCTACGCCCTAACCGGCGACGGCACCCCCTCCACAGCGGTCCGGATAGCGAATTCGTTAAAATAGCGGTAAACTTACCAGGGCGGTCTGGATGACCGAGTGAAATACCGCCAATTCCGCTTAAAATCTAGGCGGATAAGGGAAAGCAATCTCCCTCCGTGTGATAGATCTCCGGAGAGGCGTACAACTGAACAAGCCGCCCTGGTAACGCCACTATGACCCCTTACGCCATCGAGACGCACAACCTGCACAAAGTCTTCGGCGACAAAGTAGCCGTACAGGACCTCTCCCTCCAAGTGGAGCGCGGGGAGGTCTTCGGTTTTTTAGGGCCCAATGGCGCCGGGAAAACCACCTCAGTGAAGATGCTCCTGGGGTTGATCAGCCCGACTTCGGGCCAGGGCACTGTATTGGGCGCCTCTCTAGGCGATCACCGCACTCGCGCCCGCATCGGATTCCTGCCGGAGCACTTCCGCTTCCACGATTGGCTGAGCGCCGTGGAGTTCCTGACCCTGCACGCCGACCTGTACCATATGGAGCGCGAGCTAGCCCGCGGCCGCGTAGCGGAGCTGCTCGATCTGGTCGGCCTGACCCCCCACGCTGACAAAAAGCTGCGCGCCTTCTCCAAAGGTATGCTGCAGCGTATTGGGCTGGCCCAAGCGTTGCTCAACGACCCCGACTTGGTCATCCTGGACGAGCCCACCTCGGGCTTGGACCCGGTGGGACGTCGCCTGGTGCGCGACATCATCCGCGATCTGCGGGAGAAAGGTACCACGGTGTTCCTCAACTCCCATTTCCTCAGCGAGGTGGAGATCACCTGCGACCGGGTGGCTTTCATCAAACAGGGGGCCGTGATCCGCACCAGCCATCTACAAGCATTGATGGACGGCGAGCTGACGGTGGAGGTGCGCGCCGGCAACCTACGCCCCGAGGTGCTGGAGGGGCTGGACCAATGGTGCCGGGGGGTGCGCACCGATGGTGAGCATCTCAACCTGACCCTTGAGGACGAGTCCGCCTTGCCCGCCATCAACCGCTATCTGGTCGAGCAGGGTGTGGACGTATACGCCCTGCGCCCCCAGCAAATCTCGCTGGAGGACCTGTTCCTGCAAGTGGTCGGCACAGAAGGCGAGTTATGAACCCGAGCTGTCCCTGACAAGAGCGTACCATCCATGACCATCACCATCATCGCCCGCCTGACCTTCCGGGAGGCTTCCCGGCGTAAAATCCTGTGGGCAGCCCTGCTGCTGGGGGTGCTCTTTCTGGTGGTTTACGGACTCGGCTTGCACTTCATGCAGGTGGACATCCAAGACCCGCGCAACCGCGTCTCACCGATAGCGCAGCGCGAGATATACAACTTCATGCTGATGGCTGGCATGTACGCGGTCAACTTCCTGACCATCGCCATGAGCGTACTCACCTCCATCGGCACCCTCTCCAGCGAGGTGGCCTCTGGCACCATCCAGACGCTGGCGACCAAGCCCGTGCGCCGGTTGGAGATTTTGCTGGGCAAATGGCTAGGCTTTGTGGTCATGCTGAGCCTGTATCTAATCTTGATGGCTGGCGGTACCATGGCGGTAGTTTACACGATCACTGGCTACACCGCTCCCAACGCGCTGCGCGGTTTAGCGCTGCTGTGGATGAACGCCATGTTGCTGCTGAGCGTCTCGCTGTTCGGGGGGTCTTTCATGTCCACGCTAGCGAACGGAGTGCTGGCTTTCGGGCTCTACGGCGTGGCGTTCGTGGGGGGCTGGGTCGAACAGATCGGTTCCTTCTTGAACAACCAGGTGGCGGTCAACATCGGCATCCTCTCCAGCCTGATCATCCCCAGCGAGGCTTTGTGGAAGCGCGCTGCTTACGAAATGCAGTCCCCACTGGCAGGGGCGATGGGTTTCTCGCCGTTCTCCTCCGCCTCAACCCCCAGCGGTCTGATGGTGGCTTACGCCGCGCTGTATATCATCGCAATGCTAGGGCTGGCAATCAGGCTTTTCAATCGTCGAGATTTGTAACGCTTAGACCCTACAGAGATTAAGGTGCCACGCACTTTGGAAGTGCGTGGCACCTATACCACTAGACATCCCAAATATTGAGCAAACGAATTACTCTTCCCCCCTCCTAGCCAGGCTGGCAAAATCGAGCCCAGTGGGCTGCTGAAAAACGCGCAAATCGAAGAACGGGGCAACCGAAAGCAGGTGGTCGAAGATCTCCGCCTGGATGGATTCATATGCGAACCAATCCGTCGTCTTCGTAAAGACATAAACCTCCAGCGGCAGCCCCATCGGGCTGGGTGAAAGTTCGCGCACCAGCAGCGCCATCTCTTCGTGGTGGAGGTCCTCCCGGCTCCTCAGATAAGCCTCGATATAAGCGCGGAAAACTTCAATATTGGTGATCTGCGGACCGTCCAAGGGCGAGTCAATCGGTCTGCCTTGCTCGAGCTCGAATTGCCTGATCTTCTCGATTTTGGCTTCCAGGTAATCGTGGATGAGATCGACATTGCGCAGTCGCTCCAGCATGTCTTTGTCCAAGAGCTTGAGGCTGGCTACATCAAGGACGATCGAGCGCTTGATGCGTCTTCCACCGCTCTCCTGCATGCCGCGCCAGTTTTTATAGGCCACCTCAACCATCTTGTAAGTGGGGATCACGGTAATGGTTTTGTCAAAATTCTGCACCTTAATGGAGTGCAGGCTGATGTTCATCACGTCCCCATCAGCGCCATATTCGGGTACTTCGATCCAATCGCCCTCTTTCACCAGGTCTTGGGCACCAATTTGAATGCTGGCGACCAAGGAGAGAATGGTGTCGCGAAAGATGAGCAGCAAAACCGCTGTGATGGCGCCCAAGCTGGTGAGCAAGACCAGCGGTGATTCATCCGTGACGATCGAAACGCTCAAAATGACCCCCACCATAATCACCAGGATCTTGACGATATCCAAGTACCCCTGTATGCTCTCGCCGGTGAACTCGCGACGGCTTTCGTAGATTTCGTTCAAGGCGTTCAGCAAGGAGTTGATCACTAAAGCAGCCATCCAGAGGATCAGGAAGAGGGCAGTTTTTTGGATCACCGTTTGGTATTGGGGCACCAAATCGGCGAAGGCGTAGATCAGGATCAGCGGCGCCAGCCACGCAACCCGGAAAGGGTGCAGGTTTTTTACAATGATGTCATCGATGCTGGTCTTCGTACGCCCGGATAAGTAGATCAAGCCGCGGGCGATGATCCCGCGGGCAATCAAAAACACCAACACACTGAGGCCAATCGTAGCTCCGATCGCCAGAAAGGGATTTTGCTCCATCCAGACTTGAAGGTTTTCCATCGTCATAAAATCAACTCCATTGTTGGGATGTAAGAATTCAGGACCCACGCACGGTCCGGCTGG
>JASFVL010000293.1:0-5339 GCA_050049875.1 Anaerolineales bacterium | reverse complement strand
ATGTCCCTGCTGCCATATATCGTAAGGGAGGCGATTGAACGGACCGTCCGTTACCAAGATCAGGGGTAGGTTACTCCGAGTGAAGTGATAACGTAAACGAATAGGATCAGATTCGTTGAGAATTGTAAAACCTCGTTCAGCTAAGGCGGCTAGTAAAGTGTCATCCGTTAAGAGACCATCTGGATCACTGACCAGTGTGATCGGGTGAGTATCTGGCGGAAAATGGTTAAGTATGTCCTGCAACATTGAATAGCTATTCTGCCCGCAAGTTAGCCGCATCGTAGTACATTAGTAATGCAGGATCTTCTTGCAAAACACGTTCGGGAAGTCGTTGAGAAACTTTGAGTATTACATGATAATTTTTTCGTTGGTACGCATCGGCAAAACCCGCTCGAATGGCTTCAGTACGGAATTGCTTGAGTGGCTTGGAACCTTCCAAATAGTTCTGGAACTCTCGTAAGAGCGACCGTTGCCGAACCTTTTCCAAATCGCTGGCTTTGCTAGGATCGGGTACGTACCAGCGACCAGCTTCATCTTGCAAGAAACTCTGTTCGAGCAGATCAATAAGTTCAGGCAGAGCCTCGTGCTTAACTTGATGAAGCTGGCGCAGAAAATTAGGCATGATGTCCGAATAAGTCTGAGGTTCCCCGCCCAATTGAGGATCAAGCTGCTGGCGAAGCCATTGGATGGCTGTTTTTTCATCACTTATGAAAAAAGTCATTTGGGAAACGTTAACAGCTTCCAATCGGGCTTTATCGTATTCAGGCACTTGCTCCGGCAAGAAATACATCCCATCACGCTTCGGAAAGCGTTCCTCCAAGCCTGCATAAAATTGGGCTGCAGAAAGAGGCACCGTAGCACCCCGTTGGATATGAAATGCAACCATCCGATCAAATAGAAGATAATCTTGCCGTTCGCCCAGGGCTTCCAAATCACCATTTTTAGTTACAACAACCGGTAACTGGGCCATGTGTTGACGAACAAACCCCCAGGCGCCTTCGGTGGAACCAGCTTGCATGGAAAATTGCTCTTCGAAGTCAGTATGAGGTTTATAAGCAGAGATAATCAAATCTTGCTTTACAGCCCCGGTGGTGGTCATTTGTTGCATCGACATTTGCTTCTTGTCTAATGTTCTGACATCGGCCACAACAAAACCCGCCCGTAATAATGCTTCCTGGATGGAATTCCATACGGCATTACTGGAATTATGAAATTCGACCGTCATCCATCTACCTGGCTTCAAGATCCGATAGTATTGCTCAAAAGCATGGAACATCAAAATCTGATAATCCGCTAATGCTTTCATTTGGGCATTGCTGACAACTGCTTCTGGGGTGTTGTTGGTCTTTACACCAGCCCAAGCTTCCCAAATAAAGTTGAGGTCAGAATAGCTGATGTTAGAACCAAAGGGCGGATCTGTGAAAATATAGTCTGCGATTTGATCAGGTATGTGATTGGATGTCGCAGAACAGGTTTCAATCACGCTGGTTCCTGACCTGGTATTCCCCAATACCTTTAGCGCATTAATTTTCCCTGTAAGTGCATACCAGGGACTGACCTCTGAAATAAAGGGAGCTATATATAAGGTGCCCTTCAAGTAACGATTGACTTGAGAATATGAAGCCGCTAGATACCGGTTCAACAAGGAATGCCCCAGAGTAACGGATTGCATCCAGAAACGTAATCGAGTAATTAAGTGAGACGGAGCTTCCTTGATGCGATCCAATAACAATGACCAGCTATAAAGATTACGATTCGTGTAAAAATGATTAACGTGCGTAATCCCAATATCATCATTTCTCCTGCTTTCATCGCCCTCTGGCATTCGATCTGTAGGATACCAATAAGGGATTTTCACCTGGTCGATTTTCCGAATTAATTCCAGGTCTTCCTCATCTAGCTTTTTTTCGATGCGGTTGTTGCCACGAGAATAATTTATCCGTACAGGAACACGTTTGGATATTTTCCTGACACTTTTATTTTCAGCATCATATTCTCTGATCCAAACTCTTTCCCATTCTGATAAAGGCATACTTAATCCACAATGGACACAGTCTAATGGTTCTCTTTTTCCTTTCCGGTATCCAGTCTCTGTGTTCACCGCGATATCCCAAAACGCAGATTCGATTCCACATTCGGGGCAAACAAAAACGTCACTCCAAACTGTGTAGTTAATTTCCGCTTTTACACGCTCCGGATCATCACAATTTGGGTGCCAGGTTTTATACATCCAGCCGCATTCAGTTTCAACTTCATCCAGAATGCGTTGGGCTTCACGCTCGAAGGCCTCCACACTCACCGGATTACTGTAGTTATAGGCGATGAAAGTGGCAGCAGGGGCAAGGTCATTCAGAATTGATTTACGAACCCCCAAATTTGAGATTGGCTTTTCATCTCCTGGTTTCCCGTAAACCCTACCGCCATCATCTACATAATATCCAAGCTTTTCAACTTCGATGCGATCACCACAGAACTGTGCCGCGACGCTTGTCATACCGGTACCACAAAATCCGTCGAATATGATATCGCCTGGGTTTGTGTAGTGTAGGATATAGCGCATAATAGCCGGATGCGGCACTTTGGTGTGGTAAGTATGGGTATTGTAAATTGGGTTGTTCTTGCCCTCGGATACATCAGCAGCAAAAGGTTCACGATGGTAGCCAACATCAGATAACCCTAAATCTTCGCTGATTTGGGTTCGCTCCTGTTGCCATTCTTCGATGACTTCCTGTAGGAACGGATTTGGGCAGGCGGTGTAATGGGGTGGATCGGATAGATCCAGGATAGCTTCATCTTCACCGATGGGAAATCCAGGAAGCTGACGGAAATCAGGGTCATCCAAGTGTTGGCGCAAGCGTTCTTTGTATTCTTCTTTGCGCTTTCGCTCCTCAGGGGTGAGTTTATAACCTGATTCCGGTTCGGAGATCAGTCGGGGTTGATGTGCTTTTGCAGGCATATGATTTATTCTGCCCTCAAACTGGCAGCATCGAAGTACATCAGCAGGTCTGGATCTTCCTGTAAAACGCGTTCAGGAAGCCGCTGGGCAACTTTGAGAATGGTTTGAAAATCTCGACGCTGATAAGCATCAGCAAAACCAGCGCGCACAGCTTCAGTACGGAATTGTCTCAGACGTTTATTTCCTTCCAGGTAATTACGAAACTCGCGCAGAAGTGCTCGTTGGCGAAGCTGCTCCAGGTCACTGGTTTTACTGGGATCAGGAACGTACCAGCGATCAGTCTCGTCTTTTAAGAAATTTTGCTCCAACAGAACATCGAGTTCTGGTAATGATTCATGCTTTGCTTTGTTTAGTTCGCTGAGAAAATTTGGAGTTATTTCTTGTCTTGTTTGGGGAATGCCACCCATTTTGGGGTCTAATTGTTGTCTTAGCCAAAGAATAGCACTTTTCTCATCACATACGAATAGCGCCATTTGAGATACTTGTTTCGCTGTCAATCTTGCTCCATCGTAGATTGCAACTTGTTCTGGCAAGAAGTACATCCCATCTCGATTTACGAAGAATTGATCTAGGTCTCGGTTAAATTCACTCGCAGACACTGGTACCTTTACACCCTTTTGGATATGGAAGGCGACCATGCGATCAAAGAGCATGTAAGCGAGTCGTTCCCGAAGCGATTCGATTTCTCCATCATTCTCAACAACAATGGGAAGTTGATATAGATGTTGATGAACAAATTGCCAAACTCCCTCAGATTGCCCAATGTGATTACTAATCTGTTCCTCAAATTTTGTGTTAGTTTTATATGCAGAAACGATCAGGTCTTGTTTCATGGCTTCGCTGGTTGCCTGACGGTAAGACCGCTGTTGTTTGTCTAGCATTCGCACATCAGCAACAATGAATCCAGCCTCAATCATGGATTGTTGTATTGTGTTCCAAACAGCATTGTCAGAATTGTGGAAAACAACGGTAATCCATCTACCAGGCTTCAAAACTCGATAGTATTCTGTAAATGCTTGAGTCATCAATCGCTGATATTCATTGATGCCTTTGCTCTTGAATTTGTCGATGATAGCTTCTGATGATGTAGATGTTTGTACGCCATACCAGGCTTCAATAATGAGATTCAGATCTGCATAGAAGATATTCTCTCCAAATGGAGGATCGGTAAAAACATAGTCAACGCTGTTATCAGATACACCTTGAACACTTGTAGCAGAATTTGTGGAAACCGCTACCTGTCCGTATTCTACGATTCCCGAAGCAAAATGATCTTTTACTCGTTTTAATTTGGCTTCCAAATAGGTTACGGGCTCATTTTCGGCAACCATTGATGGGAGATAAAAGACCCCTCCTAAAGGTGATAATTGAGGAAAACGAGCCAGTTTGGAGGCATTCATCAATACTTGATCAAATAAAAAGAGTACCGCGCTACGCAGCCGTGCATCTTCAATCATCTTTGCCTGTTTCCACAACATAGTTAGTGTATGAAGTTGGCGATTGAAGTACAGATCATGAATGTATTCAGCTCCTTTGGGTTGTAATCTGGAGCCATGGTACATTTTTTCTAATGGCAAACGAAATACAGGCGCACCTTCAGGAAAAGGCAATTGTTCCATCTGGTTACTAAGAATACGATCTGCTTCTGTGGCTTTATGTTTGGAGCTTCTTCTGCGTTTGCCTCGCGCTACCATGTAGAGTTCGTACTTTATTTGACGGTGAACACTTTTTCTTACAGGATCGTATTCACTCGTAAATGCCTTTTCCACGGTCCTTTTTGTCAATTCAGTCGCGCAGTTTGGACATTGAAAGACATTTGAAACTTTGCGAGTATCTAGATTGTATGCCAACTCCATGAAGTTTAACTGGGCTGAACAATCTGGACAGATAAAAATTTGGGACCAGATTCCATAACAGAAAGGCGTGTTCTCTTCTTTTGGTGTGTATAAATGAGCAGTCTTTTTGCGCGTTTCGGAGAGAATGCTTTTTGTTTTTTGATCGAAGTGAGTAGCATTTACAGGGAGGTTGTAATTAGCAGCAATTGTGGTTGCAACTGGGCTGAGATCAGAAAGGATTGCCTTTCGTGCTCCCCATTGAACTTTTTTATATGGGTTCGCCTTATCCCCTATATTTTCGAGAAGACTTTTACTCGGTTTGCCACATAATTGGGCTGCTATGCCCATCATACCGCTACCACAGAAGGCATCTAAAAGGATATCGCCTGGATCCGTATAATGCAGAATATACTGAATAATTGCTTTTGGAGGAACCTTGGTATGGTATCCGTGAACCTTATAGATAGGATCTTGTTTCCCCTCCGCAATATTCGAAGCAAAGGGTTCGCGATGATAAGCGTCTGGAAGGTTAAGTTCTTTGCGGATTT
>JASFVL010000046.1:0-17494 GCA_050049875.1 Anaerolineales bacterium | reverse complement strand
AATGCTGGTTTTTGGGCATCGCCCCGCGAGAACGGAATATGAGGTAAAAACATACGATTTTGGCGCCGAAAACTACGTTTGAGAGCCAAAATTGCTTCTGGTGAACGAAATTGCACGTCATATAAATATGACATACGCGCAGTAATAGGATTGAATTTATTGCATTTTCCAAATGCGACTGCCCTGATGTGCAGCCAGGATTTTCTTGATGTTAGTTATAATTTATGGTAAGATTGCCCGGTTAATATTATATTGTATTTAATGATTTCACTCTCTAGGACTATAAGAATGTTCTTCATCAAGTAGATATCCTAGGATACAAATTTAGAAGGACGAAGAAGATGGCTAAGTGTCAACACTGTGGAAAAGAAACAAAGTTCGGACGTAATCGTCCATGGTCAAAGAAATCGACCCGCCGGACATTTAAACCCAATCTACAAAAGGTAACAGTAATTGAGAACGGTCGAAAGGTTCGTAAAGTTCTATGTACGCGCTGTATTCGTAATTTGGTAAAAACTCCGTAATAATAAACGCGCATAACACAAGCAATTTCGGGTCTTGGGTGTTTTTTAACAATCAAGACCCTCTTCATTTAAATCGCCTCTGTAGAGGATTTCTTTCATAATGATAATCGGGGGGGAATAATATGGCAAGGGATGGATATCTTCCAAGCCAACCGATCTTGGCTCGAGTTATGAATCAAGAGTAACCAAATAACTTTTATGGAAGAGGTGGATTGATTGTGAAATAAACCCAAAGGTAAAAGGGTACGAGCCCACCGACAGCCAGGAGAGTTAGTAATCCAAGAATGATTGTTATCCAGTCGAAAGCTAATGGATTATTTTCAATTACATCGAGTATTGAGTCAGATTTTAATGTTTGAGCTTGTAACTCCTCTTGAGGGTGGGATAGTGTTTCATGTATTTCCGTGCCTAATTCTTTCGTTTTTACAAAAGTCGTCAAAACTCTCCCAAATTGATCAGCAGTGCGATAGCGTGCTGCTGGTTCCTTGGATAATACCTTTAAAATAATTTGCTCCAATTGCGGTTTTATGTTTGGGTTAATTTGACTCGGTGGTGTAGGAGCTGCTTCGCTGTGCAAATGGGCTAATTCTTCTATGGAATTAGCCGAAAATGGCGTTTTCCCGGTGAGCATTTCATATAATACCACCCCAATGCTGTAAACATCTGATGCTGGGGAAGGAGCCATTCCTCTGGCTTGTTCTGGTGAAAAGTATTGAGGAGATCCCCATACAACATCATATTGTTCATCGGGGTGGATTGATGTTAAAGCTCGTGCAATACCAAAGTCGACAACCTTAAGACGTTTATCTGGTGTCACGAGCATATTATGAGGCTTAAGATCGCAATGCACGAGGCCCGCTCGGTGTGCATAACCAACTCCAGCACATGCTTGAGTGATGAGTGTGACTGCTTCATCTAAAGGGAATTGACCGCGTCTATTTATCTCTTTCTTGATGTCAGTACCTGGGACATATTCCATGACTATATATAGTTTTTCATCGTCCAAGCCGAAATCATGAATTGTTACAATATTTGGGTGAATCAAATTAGCGACAGCTTTTGCTTCTTGATGGAAACGCTCACGGAAATCTTCGTCTTTAGAGTACTCCTCCTTCAATAATTTGATCGCTACAGTGCGCTCCAGGTTTCGATCTTTTGCGCGATATACCACCGCCATTCCACCACTCCCCAGGTATTCTTCAAGTGCATAGCGGTTTTCCAACATCTCAGGTAATGACATCATTAATATGCTGAATAATATGAATTTTTACTGCACATGATTGGTTTTAACAATCTTCCGGATGTTGCGGATTATATCATGCACGATGTTTGTATAGTAAAATTCAAAGGATGCCACAAGCAAGTCTAATTTACAATCCTGCTGCAGGACGATTTCCTTCCCGGATATTAACGGAAAGGGCTGCAAACGTTTTAAGATCTCGAGGATGGAATGTGAATCTCAAGGAGACGGATGGCGGACAGCACATAACTCAGCTTGCGGCGCAGGCTGCTGATCAGGGGTTGGATGTTCTCCTGGTTGCCGGTGGTGATGGCTCTTTGAGCCGTGCAATTTCGGGACTGCTGGGGAGCAAGACTGCTTTGGGTGTTCTTCCTGCTGGCACTGCTAATGTTTGGGCGCAGGAACTTGGTTTGCCTGGTTTAACTTGGACCCGCTGGATGGCATTAGAGGAGAGCGCTAAATTAATGGCTAATGCTTCAGTGCGAAAAGTGGATATCGGTCTCTGTAATAAAACCCCTTTTTTGTTGTGGGCTGGTGTAGGCTTGGATGCGTTTATTGTCCATCGAATCGAACCTCGTCGGAGGTGGGAGAAACATTTCGCTGTTGCTCAGTACGCTGCATCAGCTGTAAGGCATAGCAGTAGGTGGGGAGGAATGAATTTGCGCGCCATTGCAGACCAAGAGAATATTACAGGCCGATTTTTATTAGCCGTTGCGAGTAATATTCACTTGTATGCGGGTGGGCATGCTGAGCTTTCGCCCTCAGCAAAGCTAGATGATGCCCGCATGGATTTATGGTTGTTTGAAGGCGATTCCCTTCCAGAAGTTGTAAAGCATGCAGTGGATTTGTGGTCTGGGCGTCACTTAGATTCAGAAAAAGCGCGCCGTTTTCCATTCAGTACTTTAAAATTAGAATCTGATGTATCATTGTACGTCCAAATAGACGGTGAACCTATGAAAGGAAATGGTTATGTTAATATCAATGTCGAGCCTGCTGCTCTGAGAGTTCTAATCCCCCAAAATGCCCCTCGTCGTTTGTTTACAAGATCCCAATTATGAGGTTTGCTGGTCAAATTAAGTCGATTTTAGCCCCTTGGGTTATTATCATCGCGATCGGGATCGCGAGTAGTCTCTTGATTGGCACTTTATTCCTATTTAAAGTGAATCGTAACTCACAATCACCAGTTGGTGTTGTTACAGCGGCTTTGACTGTTATCCCAGCACCTACTTCTACTCCCTTTCCATCGACTTCTACACCAGAAGTAACTGCTACAGCTACTCGGACCCAATTACCAAGTCCTATTCCGGGTGAGTTAGTTCCGGGAGCATATGTTCAGATAACTGGAACTGGAGGGGAGGGATTACGTTTGAGGGAGGAGCCTGGTCTGAATAGTGGCATTCTTTTTTTGGGGCTTGAAACAGAGGTGTTTTTAGTCCAAGAAGGTCCGCAGGAATCTGACGGATATTTGTGGTGGTATCTCATAGCCCCATTTGATGAATCCCGCCGTGGTTGGGCAGCAACAAATTATCTCCAAGTGGTACAAAACCCATAACAGAAGAACGAAGTTTATGGTACAAGAGAGGATGGGATGAGTAAGGTTTTACCTACCGGTATTACAGCAGATCGAGACTCCAATGTGCTGATAATTAAATGGAATGATGGTCATACGAGCAACATTGATTTCTCTTTACTCCGTCATGCATGCCCTTGTGCAGAATGTCGGGGAGGGCACGAAAAGATGGGGACGAACCCAGATCCAGAGGTGTTTACCCTCCCTGAAGAAAAATCCCCCAGAACGAAATTAGTTAATATTGAAGCTGTTGGAACCTATGCAATCACCATAGAATGGGAAGACGGACATCACTTTGGGATATATAATTGGGAATACTTAAGGGCTTTATGTCCTTGTGCTATTTGTCGTGAGAGTTATGGGGGATAGTGCTAGTTGAAGAATGTTCTATTGTAAATGGGCTCGAAGATTATGTTCAACCGCATAAGCTGCAGCTTCAGCTCGATTGCTGACTCCTAATTTCGACAGTATGCTGCTTACATAATTGCGTACGGTGCCTTCCCCTAAGAAAAGTGCTTTTGCGATTTCTCGGTTTGTTTTTCCTTCTGAGACTAATAAAAGAACATGTCGTTCCTGTTGGGTTAAGGCTGCAAAAGCAGAAGCTTCTTCTTCCTTAGCTGCTTTACGGACTTCTTGGAAAATCCGTTGAGTAACTGCTGGGTCTAATAAGGCCTCTCCTCGACCGACGGCTTCAATTGCACGTACTAAATCGTCTCCTCCTATTTGTTTAAGTACATACCCAGCTGCTCCTGCTCGGATTGCTGAGAACAACATTTCGTCCTCAGCGTATGATGTCAGCATAATTACCTTTGTTTCCGGATAATTTTCTGTTATTTCTTCACAAGCGTCGATCCCTGATCCGCCGGGCAAGCGAATGTCCATCACAACAACATCTGGGGAATAATTTTCAACCCGGTCAACAGCTTCTCGACCTGTACTAGCTTCTGCTACAACTTCAAAGTGAGGGTGACGATCAAGCAAAGCTCTCAAGCCCAGGCGAACTACTTCATGGTCATCAACCAGTAATATTCTTTGTTTTTTCATTTTCTTTTTTATATATAACGCGATAATCTAATGTTCACCGAAGGTAGTGTATCCACAAAAATGGGAACCCCCAAAAAATCCCTTTATTAGATCAAATTTCAGTTTGTGAGTATATCTTAGACTTTAGGGACTGGCAAGGTCAAATATTTATGGATATATCAGCAAGAGGATTTCTTCTTGATATGGGAGTATTTCCCATATGTCTATTGTTCTCCTTCTTGGTTTTTCCGTGTGTAGTCTACAAACCGGTATCCAACACCACGTTCTGTAAGGATATATTTAGGGTTTGATGGGTCTTCCTCTAACTTTTTCCTTAAGTAGTTGATATATAGTCTTACATAATGAGGCTCGTCTCGATACTCGTATCCCCAAACTTTGGTTAGTAACTGTTCGTGTGTTACAACCCATCCCGCGTTTTGTACGAGATGATAGAGTAAACGGTATTCAGTAGGTCTAAGTTTTACAAGTTCCCCTTCTACCCAAATTTCTCGTCGGTTAAAGTCCAACTTTAAACGGTCATCTACTTCAATAATATCGGAACTGCCAGTTCCTGCAGCTTCAGTTCGCCGAAGAACAGCTCGCACTCGACTTACAAGCTCTCGGGGGCTGAAGGGTTTAGTTACGTAATCATCCGCACCCTCTTCCAGGCCTCGGACACGATCGTCCTCTTCACCTTTGGCTGTGAGCATAATTACGGGGACCGAACTAATCTGTCGAATTCTGTGTAAAACTTCAAAACCGTCAATGTCTGGTAGCATGATATCTAGAAGCACCAATTTAGGCAGTTCGTTACGGACTTGCTCGATTGCTTCTGAGCCATTATATGCTGATATGACCCGAAACCCATCATGCTCGAGGTTCAACTGTATGAACCGAACCATCCGTTTTTCATCATCCACAACAAGGATTAAATAGTTGAGAAAGCGATCATTGGTCATTTTCTATCACTCCCGTACAAAACCGATTATTTCTTCTTCTTCTCTGCTGGGAAGAACCTCGATGAAGTTTATTTTTGTGATTGGCCAATATACAGTTACTACTTCGTTTTGCACGTATGGCAGTTCATTGCCATCTCGAAGTGTTGGATTGTCAACTTTTATTAGCTGATCAGTAGGATTAGGTAGTTCTTCCACTTCACCAAGAACGGGATCTGTATTTTCAATGTGTAGGATAACTTGGAATGACATCATGGTCTCCATTCTTTAGGTTTCTGGCATGAGTATAAGGATATCTAACTTCCCCAATGTTATGGTATCACCATGGTGTAGAGTAACCAACTTTTTTGGGGGTATTGGTTTTTTATTTATAAAGGTCTTATTTATCGATCCAAGGTCTTTGATTTTGACCTGATTTTCAGATACTCTCAATACTGCGTGTAATCTAGAAACCCCCAGATTATGTGCTTGGAAAGAGGTCAAATCAACATCAGGGAAGATTGATTGTCCCTCAGCTTGACGCCCAAGTGTATACTCTCTATTGCGAGTTAAGTGTATAAGCTGCTCGTTTCCTGTAATATACAGTGCAATCTCACCCTTTTGAATTTGGTTTAATCTTTCAAAATGAAACGAGGAGGATGTCGGTAGCTTTTCCGTATCCAAGGTGGTTATATTGCTTGTGACAAATGTGTCCGCTTGGTACAATTTGGATCCACAACGAGAACAAAATAGTGAGCCCACAAGCTCCTCGGATTTGCATTTTGGACATGAAATCATTGAACGATCACTCAATTCTATCGCTTGGTAACAATAAAGCCCGCGTTCCATATTTTATAATCTTATCTCCTTGCTTACTAAATGACCCTTGTTGATGGATGCTTTCAAGTTCCGAATTAACCACCTTAGCGAGTTGATGGTTCCCATCTTGTATGAGTTGTGTAGCAAGATATCTCAGCACATTTCTACCAGCCTCAAGTTCGCCATCTCGAATATTTTTCCGAGCTTCCTCTTGCATGCGATAGAATGTAAGGCGTGATACGGCATTGATGATCTCTATCGGAATAACATCTGATTTTGAGCTATCTGAAACTGGACATGTCAGCGATAATGGAATGCGGTATGTAGGAATCTGACGGGTCGGTATATCAAACGATATGTCACCATCCATTAATTGCAGATAATCGGATGAATTATTTATTGGCTCTAATAAGAATTCTAATAAAATCCTATGTTGAGAGTCTATTAAGAAACTACCTAATTGTATAGGGGAGTTGGGTGATAATATGCTAACCTCTGATCCAATACTTATCACGTATCTTAATTTGACCCCCGGGATATCTATATAGTTTAACTTTGCCCGCTCAACATATGCCTGTCCAAATCTCGTAAATTTCTCTTTTAGCCAGAATCGAATATCTTGAGGGCTTGAAACAAACTTACTACTCCCTCCTGTACGCATAGCCAACTCGTCTAAAAACTCATCATTGTAATCACTCCCAATACCAAGAGTGCTGATAGATATTCCCAACGCTTGAGCTTGGTCCGCAAGCTCTAAGCATTTTTCTTCATCGCCATATGAACGTCCATCAGTGATCAGGATGATATGATTTATATATCGAGTACTAAGAAAGCGACGTAATTCCACGAGACCACTTTTTAAACCTTTAAGAATTTCCGTCCCACCATCAGCTAATATCGCATGTATTTTTGATTCGACTTTTGCCAGATTCGTACGAGGACCAGCAGGTAGGATAACTTCCGACCAATCATTGAAAGCGATTATGGAAACGATATCAATTTGATCCAAAAGGCGGAGTAGTTCAATTGCCGTGGATTTGAGGATATTTATTCTCATACCTTTCATTGAAGTCGATTTATCCAAAACCAAAGCGATGTTAAGAGGAGCTCTAGTTTGTGCTGTAATTGTCTTGTCTTGTTGGATCTCGATATCGAGTAACGAATAAAACAATTGTGGTTCGCTCAACCGCATAATCGATACTTGGCTATAAATCTTATCCAGTTTGATAGGTGGTCGATCTTCTTGGATTATCTTTAATTTTTTATCGTAATTTTTTCGTTTTGAGGGATTAGATAGTACATCGTAAGCTTCTTGGATCTCTATGAATAACTCTGTTGCACCGGGGTCGTTATTAACATCAGGATGTAAGCGTCGCGCAGCTTGATGGTAAGCGCGTTGGATTTCCGCCTGTGTTGCATCCTTGGGTACACCTAAACTAGCGTAGAAATTACTATTTCTATTCATTAAAAACCAATCAATTTAGTTCAACTTTCAATAATTCGGAATTTCATTCCAGTTTTTTAGATTCACTCGGTAACCTTACGAGAATTGTCGTTATATTATCCGGTCCACCAGCTTCGTTTGCTTTTACAATCATTTCTTGGCAAGCTTCGTATGGCGATTCATGAGTCATGATTATTTGACTCAGGGTATCTTCATTAACTACACCCCATAACCCATCGGAACAAATCAAAAGATGTCCAGGTTTAGGTCTTGGCTCTGTGATGATATCTGGTTCTGGTAGATCACCTTGTCCGAGTGCTCTATAAAGAACATTTCTTTGGGGATGGACCTCAGCCTCACCCGGTGTTAATTGGCCCAATTCAACGAGTCGATTGACCAAAGAATGGTCTCTGGTGAGTACCTTCATATGTCCTTCTGGATCCACAGTATAGACCCTGCAATCACCGACATGTGCAATTACAATTTGATCACTCAATATTATTGCTGTGGTGAGGGTAGTACCACCTCCTGTTACCTTTTTCTGTATTGTCTCGTGAGCAATTTTTACGCCATTTATGAGAATCTCCTGTATAGAATCTTTAAGAGGTTGCGGTGATAAGCTGACTAGAGGGATAAATAGTTTGTTAAGGATATGTTCAGCAATTGCTCGTATTGCTATCGAGCTTGCTATTTCACCGTGTTGGTGCCCCCCCATCCCGTCAGCGACGATATAGAGACCAAATGGTAGATTGCTGGAATTACTAGCAAGTGTTGTTGTTAAGCTGAAGAGAGCATCCTCGTTATGGTCTCTCTGAATTCCAACTGATTGACTACTGCCAGCTATGAATTGAGTTAGTTGAATAGAAGAAATATCCTTCTGTTCAGGGTATTCCTTTACTATATTTTCTATTGATTTGCTCTCATTAATGTGTCTATATTTTCTTGGTTCAGTTGGGAGCGAATCATCTTTATCAATCGAATTTGTCTTCTTCACTAATTTCCCGAATAGCTTATTGAAATATTTCGTCACAGATAAACTCCATATAAAATTATTAGAAGGACAAGATAATCAAGGATTATGCTTTCCTAAATATGATGATACCTATATATGACTATACTGCGATTATCCTAATCATCAAAATGGATCAAGCAGGAAATGCATAAACAAAGTGATCCGTAGATCCGATATAGACAATATCATCGTGAACGACAGGCGTGCTGGTAATGGGACCGCCTGTTTGAATTTTCCAACGTAGACGCCCTGTTTTGGTATCGAGACAATAAAGGTTTCCATCTACACTTCCACAATAGATGGCGTCTTTATAAACACTTGGAGAGCCCGTTACCTGATGGTTGGTTTCGAAATGCCAGATCTTGTTGCTAGATCGAACATTGATACAATAAATGTTTCCATCTGCAGAACCTGTAATGACGAGATCATCGGCGACTAGAGGTGTTGAGATGCTTCCTTTATCCATACGAAAGCGCCAAATAACCCATCCAGTCTTAGCGTCTAAAGCATATAGTGTAGCATCCATAGAACCAAAATAGATTATATTGTTAGCGATTTTTGGTGATGAAGTTATGGCACGCTTTGCTTTTGAACGCCATTTGATATTGCCTCTAAAGTCTACACAATAAAAGTCGCCACTCTCAGTCCCAAAATATACTGAGTCTCCATTCACCAATGGCGTGGAGCGTACTGAGGCGCCAGCATCCATTCGCCAGGCTAGACGCCCGCTGACTGCATTGATCACATGAAGATGATTGTCATCCGAACCAATAAATACGTGCCTCTCAGATATACACGGGGAAGACCGGATTGGTGCCTGGGTTTTATACGTCCATTTCGTATTCCTTGTCCTGGCGGAAACAACATGAATTTTATAATCTTCAGATCCAAAATAAATATTATTTTCAAATACTGCTGGTTTGCTTACGACACCACCCTCTGTTGGATATTTCCACAAAAAATCACCCGTATTTGCTTTTAAGGCGTACAGGTTGTTATCATAGGCACCGATATAAAGAACTCCCGAGTGAATTGTGGCTGTGCCGCGTACTTCGTCTTCACACTCGAATTTCCATATGGGTTTTAGATTTGTGTCTTGGGATATCCTCCTTTTCTTCCCGACGATACCTGTGGATAGATTTATCTTTCGACCGAATTTTATCAGAGCTTTTTTCATTTCATCGGCATTTTGAAATCGGTCAGAAGGATTGTATTGAAGGGCAGTGTTGATTATTTGTTCAAGCTCGGAAGGAACACTGGGATTGAATTTCTTAATAGGGCGTTCAGAGAACGTAAAAGGTGGTTCAATCCGAGGATCTTTCCTGGTAAGTAGATGATGTATGGTTGCTCCAAGAGCATAAATATCTACAACTGGTGTAGCTTCACCCCTGTATTGTTCAGGAGGTGAATAGCCTTCAGTTCCTATCATCGTGCCCTTTTGACCTGTTTGAAAGGGTTTGGCAATCCCAAAATCAACCAGTACAATTTCGTCCTCTGGTGTGATCATGACATTGGCCGGTTTCATGTCTCGAAAGACAATCGGTTCGGGGTGATGAGTGTGGAGATAGTGGATTACATCACACAATTGAATAGCCCAACGGACGACATTATCGATGGGAAAGAAACCTTCTTGTTCGTTCATGATATCTTCAAGATTCCTTCCCTCAACGAATTCCATAACTAGGTAAGATCGATTCCCCAATGTGAAATAATCATATATTGTTGGGATCGCCGGGTGATTGAACGAAGCCAAGATATTCGCTTCGCGCTCGAAATTCTTAACGATGGTTTCTTGGAGGTTTTCGTCACGAGCGCGGTTTATCATTTCCTTTACAGCTACAAATTTTTTAACAATGAAGCGCATATCTCTAGCGCGATAAACTGCTCCCATACCCCCTACACCTAAACCTCCCTCGATCAAATAGCGATCTTGAAGGATTGTTCCAGGTTTTAAATGCTGAATTGTATCGAGATATTCTTCGTTATCGTCTTCAGGTGAAATCCTGTAAGTATCCAGTGTGAGTCTCCTTTGGTCTAAATCAGAGAACAATTAATGATTGGTGAGTTCTCATTCCAGATTATAGCCAGCACATTAGGTAGTTGTAAATAGGAATGAGTTCCCTATCCACTTTCCTTAACCCGGTACATTCATTATAATCCTTTTAGAGTGTATCCTGCTCCACCATCGATATTTTTAATTGATATCGACAAACGCTGATGTTCTTTGATAGACAAAACCTACAAAAATGAGAGATATGGATAAAAGAGATTTTGATCAATATGTATCACCATATTCATGGCGATATGCAAATTCTAATATGCGTCATATATGGAGTGAGAATAATAAGCGCCGTATTTGGCGTAAAATTTGGGCTTCTTTAGCCCAGGTGGAATCAGAATACGGGCTGGTTTCTCCTGAACAAGTAGCAGAATTACAAGCGCATATAGACGATGTGGATATTTCTAAAAGTTTAGAAGTAGAAGCGCAAATCGATCATGATTTGATGGCCGAGATTCAAGTGTTCGCCGATCAATGTCCAAAAAGCAGGGGAATTATCCATTTGGGGGCAACTTCGGTGGATATAAAGGATAATGCTACAGCCCTTCAAATTCTCCAATCATTAGGTTGTCTAATAGATGATGTTACAAAGGTTCTAAAGCAATTATCCCTAAAAATAGAACAATATACCAACCTACCAATTATAGCTTTCACACATCTCCAACCCGCAGAACCCTCGACACTTGGATATCGTTTATCCCAATATACTCAAGACATTCTAGCCGATTGGGAGATATTGTCTCATATTAGAGATGATTACAGGGGTAAGGGTTTCAAAGGAGCTGTTGGTACAGGTGCATCATATGGGGAGCTAATTGGAGTAAAAAACCTAGATCGATTTGAGCAGCGTCTTTCCCAGATTCTAAACTTACCTTTTTACCCTATCACTACGCAAACCTACCCACGTAAACAAGAGTATAGTTTGTTATCAGCTTTGGCTGGTTTGGGTGCCTCAATCAATAAATTTGCATTTGACTTGAGAATTCTTCAATCTCCCCAGTTTGGAGAATTATCGGAGTTTTTTGGTGAGCATCAAATTGGATCATCTGCAATGCCATTTAAGCGAAATCCCATAAAAGCCGAAAAGCTTAATTCTCTCGCACGGCTATTAGCGCAATATCCCCGGGTAGCTTGGGATAATGCAGCCCATTCTCTTCTAGAGCGCACATTAGACGATAGTGCAAACCGTCGTTCCATCATACCCGAAGCATTTCTTATTACTACTGAGATTTTGAACACGTTTTATGATATCATCAGCAAATTGGAAGTTAATCAAGAAGCAATAAATCGCAATCTAAAATCCTATTGGCCTTTTGCTGCAACAGAACGCCTCCTTCAAGTGATAAGCAAGGCGGGTGCGGATAGGCATAAGATGCTAAAACTTCTGCGAAATCATGCTCTCAAAGCTTGGAGTATCGTTGAAGCTGGTCAACCCAATCCTTTGATCGAGATGTTATGCGGAGACGATAATGTTACAGAATACATCTCGGCCAAAGAGATCAAAAAGATCATGGAGGCTGAGGGTTATCTTGGATATGCTGCTGAAAAAGCAAGGGAATTTGCCAAAGAGGTGAATGCATATTTACAGTAATAGTAAATGAACGCTAGTTTCTGATTATATCGAGATATTTTGTAACAGCTTCAGGTTTAGGTGTAATTCGGGAATATTGGGAGTGGAAAGTAACAGAACTCCTGATAGATGATAGAAAGAATATTATTAATACCAACTACATGCGATCATATGCGAGTAGATATCATCTATATAAACAGCCAAGGATCGGATTTGTTCTGAGAGAGGTTTGGGTTGGACTATACAAAATTAAAAGACCTTAGTCTGATTCGCTTGGTCATTCAGGAACATCCTCAAGCATTGAGTGAATTATATGATCGATATAGTAGGTTGGTATATAGCTTAGCTGTACACATTCTTGGCGATTCAGCTGTCGCTGAAGAAGTTACTCAAGAGGTTTTTATAAATATCTGGGAAAAAGCGGATACGTATAATCCAGATCAATCAAAAGTCAATACATGGATTACATCGATTGCGAGGTATAAATCGATAGATGTGCTCCGCAAACGAGATGTTCGACCTGATGGGCATAGTATTGGATGGTCAGTTATGCCTAAGAGTTCTGAACCAAGAATTAATGGAAGGTATCCTGAAGAGGAGACAAATCTTAAAATCCAAGCAGGAAAAGTAAAAAAGGCAATTGATACTCTTCCTGAGGAGCAGAAAGAGGCGTTATATTTAGCTTATTTTGGCGGTTATTCTCATAGAGAAATTGCCGAAAAGCTGGATGTTCCATTGGGTACCGTGAAAACGCGTATTCGTTTAGCCATGGAGAAGCTCAAATATTATTTTCTAAGGGAACAGATTCTAGATGGATAAATCCAAAAACTGATCAACTGCGTATTGTTAAATAATCATCGCTCTTGAAAAACAAGAAATAAATCTAGGGAATGAATAAAGAAAATCATGTAGTAGAACACTTGCCCGGTTATGTTCTGGGTAGTTTAAGTACAGATGACTATGAACAAGTCGCTGAACACTTATCGATCTGTTCTACATGCCGTGCTGAGATGCATACATATGAAGAACTGGTTAGCCAACTCGCATTATCGGTACCCCAGGTTACTCCTCCAATTACGATAAAGGAGGATGTCCTTACGCGGATCGCTAAACCTTCGAAAGAAACAAGACAAGGGGATCGCATATCCTGGTGGGAGCGTTTATCCAAATCTTTCCAACCTCTCCCCCTGGGTTGGGGGGCTGTGAGTTTATTAATTATTATTGGTTTAGGAATAAGCAATTTATTACTTTGGCGTCAAATTAATACACTCCGGGGTCTTAAACCCGCGCCGATTTTAAACGTAATAAATCTATCCGGTACGGATGTTACACCTTTAGCGTCCGGTTTGTTGGTGGTTAGTAAAGACGGCAACCATGGAACTCTTGTAGTGGATGATTTACCTACTTTAAACGAAGAGCAGCAATATCAACTCTGGTTGATCAATAATGGCCAACGTACCAGTGGAGCGGTTTTTTCGGTCGGTTCAGATGGTTACGGGTCTGTGTGGGTAGATGCTCCTGAACCACTTATCACTTATTCAAGTTTTGGGATAACCATCGAGCCTGCGGGAGGCAGTCCTGGACCAACCGGTGAAAAAGTGTTGGGTGGTGGTCTTTAGAAACTTTATTTGATGCAATCTTTCGGTGCTGTCTTTGACAGCACTTTTTTTATTAAAATAAAATGATAAAAACAATCTGGTAAATCCAATATTGCGTATATGTAAGCGAATAGGTATTCACTAGATAAATAGTAAACAAAGGAGTTTTAGATGAACAAACATTTTTCTGGAATTAAGTTTATGCGCATAGTTTTCGGATTATTGATCGTGACAGTCATGCTTCTGGTCGCTTGTCAACCTACAGCCCCAACTGCTGAGACATCAACTGGAGATACTGCAGTAACAACTCAAGAACCAACCGAAATTTCAACTGAACAGCCAATGATTGTTCCGAGTGTGATGGTGTCAGATCAGAAAATCGTGAATAATATAATAACGATCACCAAAGTTATTAGTGATGGACCTGGTTGGATTGTTATTCATACCCAAGGGGAAGGTGCTCCTGGACCGGTGATCGGGCATGCAGCGGTATCCGATGGAACTAACTCGGATGTGAAGGTGGAGATCGACGTTGAATCTGCTACCGAAACACTCTATGCCATGTTACTTACCGATGATGGAGTAGAAGGGGAATATGAGTTCCCTGGCGAGGATGGTCCGGTCTCGGTAGAAGGAGAGATTGTCACACCACCATTTCAGGTAACAGGGGGTCTGATGATGACACAAGCCTCCGTAACCGTCGAGGATCAAGCGATTAAAGATGGCACAATAACAGTAACTCAAGTTGTCAGCAATGGTTCTGGTTGGATTGTTATTCATGCCCAAGGGGAAGGTGCTCCTGGACCGGTGATCGGGCATGCAGCGGTATCCGATGGAACTAACTCGGATGTGAAGGTGGAGGTCGACGTTGAATCTGCTACTGAAACACTTTATGCCATGTTACATACCGATACTGGAGTAGAAGGGGAATATGAGTTCCCTGGTGAGGATGGTCCGGTCTCGGTAGAAGGAGAGATTGTCACACCACCATTTCAGGTAACAGGGGGTCTGATGATGACACAAGCCTCCGTAACCGTTGAGGATCAAGCCATAAAAGATGGCACAATAACAGTAGCTCAAGTTGTCAGCAATGGTTCTGGTTGGATTGTTATTCATGCCCAAGGGGAAGGTGCTCCTGGACCGGTGATCGGGCATGCAGCGGTATCCGATGGAACTAACTCGGATGTGAAAGTGGAGGTCGACGTTGAATCTGTTACCGAAACGCTTTATGCCATGTTACATACCGATACTGGAGTAGAAGGGGAATATGAGTTCCCTGGTGAGGATGGTCCAGTTTCGGTGGATGGAGAAATTGTCACCCCAGCTTTCCGAATAGTAGAGAGTATGGAGGAGACTGGTGGAGCGGGAGACATTGTAAATGTCATCGCGGGAGACAGCTTTTTTGACGCCAAGACGGTTACTGTCACTGTGGGAACTACTGTTGTCTGGGAAAACGGGGGTAATCGAGGACACACCGTAACTTCTGATGATGGTGTTTTTAATAGTGGGAACCTGAACTCCGGGGATACCTTCGAATTCACATTCGAGGATATTGGGGAATATCCATATTACTGCGATTATCATGGTGGTCCCGGAGGTGTTGGTATGGCAGGGATAATCATCGTCACGAAAAATTAAAGTGCCAGATTGTAATCGCTCTTGGAAATTATATAAACCAAATAGAAAAACATTCACAACAAAGTAAAAAATCCGGGGTCAAGAAGACCCCGGATTTTTACGATCCTGAATTTACCGAAAATCTGTGAGGGGTTTTGGTCTGTTATCTAAAATCTTATCGATACGATCCATGATCTCATCGGTTAATTTATCTACTATGTCTATGGCTTTTAGGTTATCAATAATTTGTTCGTGTTTGGATGCTCCAGTAATAACCGTGCTTACATTTGGGTTCTTCAAGCACCAAGCTATAGCCATCTGTGCCATACTGATACCCAATTCTTCCGCGATGGGTGTCATCTGTTTGATCTTTTCCACCTGATATTGGGTTTTCTCACTTTCAAACCGCTCTCGCAACCATATATAACCATCCAAAGATGCCCTCGAGTCATCTGGGATACCTTGATTGTATTTTCCCGTAAGCAGTCCACTTGCCAAAGGACTCCAGATTGTTGTTCCGAGGCCAATCTCCTTATATAAGGGCGCGTATTCTCTCTCAACGCGTTCGCGATGAAACATATTGTATTGAGGTTGTTCCATACTTGGGGGAATTAAATGTTCATTTCGAGCGATGCTGTAAGCTTCCATGATCTGCACTGCACTCCACTCACTGGTTCCCCAATAAAATGCTTTGCCTCGATCAATAATGTGCGACATCGCTCGAACTGTCTCCTCGATTGGTGTATACAGATCTGGACGATGACAGAATATCAAATCCACATAATCCATTTGCAATCGTTCCAGTGAAGTATCAAGGCCTTCTATGATGTGTTTGCGGGATAAGCCACGGTCGTTTGGACCACGCCCCCCCCAAAAAATCTTTGTTGAGATCACCAGATCGGATCGTTTCCATCCAGCCTTTTTAATCACTTCCCCCATGATGATTTCGGCTTTACCACCCCCATATGCTTCAGCGTTATCAAAAAAGTTTATGCCTCCATCATATGCTGTTAACATCAATTCGGTAGCTGATTCTGTATCAAGCTGTTCGCCGAACGTAACCCAAGACCCATAGGATAATTCTGAAACTTGTAAGCCTGTTGAACCAAGATAACGATACTCCATAATTTTTCTCCTCACCCCTCTTTGGGGGTTATCCACTTGCGCCCTTTTTTCACTAATTCAGGGTTTATAGCGGCAAGTGTTGGATAGCTTATTAATGAATAATCATGCCCTGGGAGTAGTGGAAATGGTGAGGGTTGTTGGTATGGTTCTATGACACCTCCCGCTTCTTCTACCACCAACCAACTTGCAGCCAAGTCCCAAATTTTGGGGGTAACTTCAAACGCTAGTAATGAACTACCACGAGCTATTGAACAAAAACCATAAGCCGCTGAACCGAGTATTCTGGTCTTATAAGGTACGCTGATATTAAAATTTCGATGAGTGCGGGAACAACATGTGAAGAAGCTCTTTTGATCTGCTCTTTTAATTTCATTCACGTTCAAAGGATTACCATTTAAGAATGCACCGTTTCCTCTTTGAGCGGTAAACAATTCATCCAACATTGGGAAATAAAGCGCGGCGACATCAATGTTGTTATTATTCAATCTGGCGATAGATACCCCCCAATAGTGGAGACCTAAAGCAAAATTGGTTGTCCCATCTAGTGGATCTACCACCCATGTCCACCTCATATTTTCATTATAAATTGGATTTAACTCCTCTGATATGAGATTATCTTTTGGAAAGGATTCCGAAATAGCGTTGCTTATCAGTTGGTCTGCAGCCAGATCAGCTTCGGTCACGAATGTCTGGTCAGCTTTTATTTCGGCTCGCGTTCCAGTACGATCATAGTGGGCGACTAACACAGCACCTGCTTGATGAGCTAACCGGGTTATGAATGTCAAAGTGTTGCTCATGATGATCTACCCTTTATTTATTATTTTCTTTTAGCAATACCTTCGCCAGTTATGGCGGAAAAACTTGTACATTAATAGCGTGAATACAGCCCAACGAGACCAGCTGGCCAAAAACCTGTTGATATAAAATTGGTTCTGGTTTTTGCGGAAGCATTTTTAAT
>JASFVL010000292.1:0-5377 GCA_050049875.1 Anaerolineales bacterium | reverse complement strand
TTCAAAAATGGCGAGCCGGCCGAACGCTTGACCGGTTTTCAACCCAAGAATCGCATCCAGAACAAGATCGACCCGCATCTCAACTGAGCTTACGATAACTTCCCTTCCTTATATAACGGGACGGACCCCTAGGTTCGTCCCATTTTCTTTTATATCACCTGTGCAAACCATACGGCTGGACGAGCGTCCCGTCGGGATGCAGCGATGGATGGATCAGCGCAGTGACACAAAGTACCAGCGACCTGACCCACTGGTGACCTTGACAACCCAATAATTATGTAGAATAATTGTATTTGCAAATATTCGCAATAAGGATAGAAGCCCATGCCCCACTGCCAAACCTACCTCGACATCCTGCGCCAGCGCGGCTACCGCATCACCCCCCAACGGGAGATGATCATCGAAGCCGCAGCCCACAGCGGACGCCACATGACCGCCGAAGAAATCTTCGCAGCCGTTCGAGAACGAACTCAGACCATCAACCTGGCTACCATCTACCGCACCTTGGATATGTTGGTAGAGGAGGGTTTGGTGACGCGCAACAATTTGGGCGGAGAGAAGAGCTTCTACGCCACAGAGCTCCATGGACCCCATACCCATCTGGTGTGTCGGGGATGCGACCAGATTCTCGATGCTGACTACGAACTCTTAGCCCCTTTGAACGAACAACTGCAACAAAAATACGGTTTTTTGGCTGACCTAGAACATCTCTCTATTCCTGGCGTGTGCCGCGAGTGTCAACTAAAACAATCCTGAGCCTCATTTCTGCTCCAAGAAGGTTACCTTTGATGGATCCAATTCAAACGCTTTTTAAACCCACCGCTCTGCACATACCCGACGGCTTTCTCAACTTACCGATTGCATTGGCCTTTTGGGCGCTCAGCGCAGCTTTACTCAGTTTAGCGATCCAACGCACCCGCGGCCAACTCAGTGAGCGCCAAATCCCCTTGATGGGTGTTATGGCTGCATTTATTTTCGCTGCCCAAATGATCAACTTCCCCATAGCGGGAGGTACTTCAGGCCATCTCCTAGGGGGCGCGTTGGTCGCCATCATGTTGGGACCTTGGACGGGCATGCTGGTCATGACCACGGTGATCATCGTCCAGGCGCTGCTTTTCCAAGACGGGGGGCTACTGGTGATGGGAGCGAATATTTTCAATATGGGGCTGCTCAGCGCCCTGATCGGGTACGGGTTGTACCAGGGCGCGGCTAACAGAAATCGGGGCGTACGCCTAGCGGTGGCGGGAGTAGCTGCCTGGCTCTCGGTGATGGCTGGAGCGCTGATGACCGCATTGCAGCTCTGGCTCAGCGGCACCTCAGTGCTAGAATTCGTGATCCCTGCCATGTTGGGGGTGCACACTTTGATCGGATTGGGTGAAGCACTGATCACTGCAGCTGTGCTGGCTTTCATTTTCCAAACCCGTCCAGACTTGATCGAGGCGCGCAGCGATTCCGGCAGTGGGCGGGGCTGGATTCTGGTGGGTGTTCTGATCTCTTTAGCCGTGGTGCTGATATCGCCGCTGGCCTCGGCCTCCCCGGACGGACTAGAACGGGTGGCGATCAATCTGGGGTTTATCGATAAAGAAGTGAATGCCCCTTACCAACTATTGCCAGATTACACCCTGCCCTTCCTGGGTGAAACGAACCTCTCCACCATCCTGGCTGGCGCCCTAGGAGCAGCAATTGTGGGCATACTGGCGATCAGTTCCATCCTAATACTGCGCCATTCAAAAGAAAACTAGTCAGCATCCCCAACGCAGCAGCAGTCCGATGATGCAAACACATATCACCGGGACCATTCATGCACATCAACACCTTCGACCACTACCAGACTCGAGAAAGCCTGATCCACAGCCTGGACCCACGCGTCAAAGTGGTGGTCACGATCTTGTTCATCCTTTCAAACGTCCTATTGCTTGATGGTGCATGGCTGGCTTTGGGCTTGTCTTGGGGGTTGCTGCTGTTGAGCAGCGTTCTCGCTCGTTTGAGGCTTGTCTTCTTGATCACACGCTCGTGGGTGGCGCTGCCCTTCGCCCTGGCAGCAGTTACGGTGATATTCTCTACGCCAGGAGACGCGCTGACCCGTATTGGTGTAGGATCATGGTTATTGACCGTAACTGACGCTGGATTTGTGCGCTTCCTGAGCATACTTCTACGAAGTTGGCTTTCCGTCCAGATGGCAATTTTATTAACCGCCACAACCCAATTTCCCGATTTGATCCACGCGCTGCGCCACCTGCGGGTTCCCAAAATTATAGTCTCCACCATCTCGTTTATGTACCGCTACCTCTTCGTGCTCAGCGATGAAGCGATGCGGTTGATGCGCGCTCGAACGGCCAGGAGCGCGCAGGCACTCTCCCAGAATAGCCGGCCTGGTGGTTCAGTTCGGTGGCGAGCCAAAGTGGCCGGTGGAATGAGCGGTCAACTCTTTCTACGCAGCTATGAGCGCAGCGAGCGGGTCTACAACGCCATGCTGTCACGGGGTTACCGCGGCGAGTACTTGACGCTTAATCCCCACGACATGCGCTGGGTGGACTGGGCTGTTGCAAGTGTAGCCCTGCTCACACTGCTCCTGATTCAAATCGTCGGGCATCTACTCACCTATTGAAATCCATAATTCTCGTCAAAAATTTCATCACCCACCGAAAATAACAACCTTCGAGCAGGTCTCCCCATGCCAGTTACCCACAAAATTCCAGAGAGCATTCAAATTGCAGCCCCACAGTGTGTTGACGGGACGATCGTATCGATAAAAGAGCTCCATTTCTCCTATCCTGACGGGCAAACAGCCTTAAGCCAAGTTTCATTGGAACTACAAAGTGGTGAAAAAGCCGCCCTGGTGGGACCCAACGGAGCCGGCAAGAGCACCCTAATGCTGCACCTCAATGGTATTCTTCAAGGGCAAGGCGAGGTCTGCATCGCCGGTCTGCCTCTCAATAAGGAGAACCTGCCCATCATCCGGGGTGTCGTTGGGATGGTATTCCAAAACCCTGACGATCAGCTTTTCTCCCCTACGGTCTTCGAGGATGTGGCTTTCGGACCGCTCCATATGGGATTGCCAGAGGAGCAAGTCAAGAACCGTGTGAGGGAAGCTTTAAAAAAGGTGGAGATGAACTGCTACGCGGAGAGACTCTCCCATCACCTGAGCATGGGTGAGAAGAAACGCGTCGCCATCGCTACCGTGCTCTCGATGGAGCCCCAACTGCTGGCATTCGACGAACCCACCTCTGGGCTGGACCCGCGCGCCCGTCGCGCTTTGATTGACCTGCTGGAAAGTATGCAAATAAGCACCCTGGTCGCCACTCATGATATGCGCATGGTGCAGGAGATCATCCCCCGTACGATCATTATGGACGGAGGACGGGTGATTGCCGATGGACCCACAGAAGCGTTGATGGCGGACAAAAGCCTTTTAGAAGCTCACGGTCTCGAACGACCATAGAGGGATCAGCATCATGATCCCCGGTCCACAGCTTCCTGCAACTGTTCAAAAGACCAAATCCAAGAAATCCGATTGAGGAAGTCAGCCAGGGATGAACTCTGGGCGCGCAGCGCCCGGACTGCGGCTCCAACCGGGTCCTCCCCAGCAGCACCTCCCGGTTGGTCGGCGTACGCGCCATGGAATGCGAAATATGCCTGATTGAGTTTGCGAATGAGGTAGCCATTATCCCAGAATACTTGCCGCCGGGCTTCCATATAAGCTTCAGCTTGCTCGATTTCCCCTTCCGCCAACATCACATCCACCGTTACGCGCGTCTCGCGCATTTCAGCTCGAAAATCGAAAGCGGGTGGTTCTTGGGTCGCGGTTGGTTGTTCGGGCTCTTCAGGCAGCGGTTCGGGTAGTGGCGGTAGGGACTCCGGGTAGAAGCGGGCGATTACGGCGCGACCGATTTCCACACCCGCGATGCTGGCGGCTGTCTCGTTCATAGTGCGCAGCTCAGGGCTGCCATAGTAGCTCACACCCAAAGGGCGCAGGGACAGAAAGTTATGGGTCCACTCATGCGAGACCACCTCCGCTAGCCAATTCAGATTGCTGGTCTGCATCACCATGGTGGGATACAAACCGACTCCCCCAATATTGACCACCAACGAAGAAACATCAAGGTTACGGTCCACCCGCTCTTCTAGGGAAACGCGCTCTTCTAATGTCAGGTTGGGCTGCAGGGAGATATTGGCGATTTGCTCGATCACATCCTTGGGGGAGACGATCAGAGCGACCGGCAACGGAGTGATGTGGTACATCACCGGAGGGATGGGTTGCCCCCCAAAAGTGAGCCCTAGCTCAGCTGCGGTGACGCTGACCTGATTCTGCATCATGGACTCAGCCAGGGGAGCGAGTTTTTGTCGTTGGCGGTGAAGCAACTCCAAATCAGCGCGCAGTTCCTCGGAAGCACTCTGCGGATCCCGGATGTTGGGATCGGCAAAGATTTGGTTGATCTGGTTCTCCAGCGATTGGATCTGCTCGACCAAATCTAAGTAATCCAAGACCACCTGTTTAGACTGCTCATCGATAAGGTAATCACCAACCCCCAAGCCCAGCTGTCTCAGCTTCAACCCCAAGGCATCCAGAGTCCAGGCAATGAAATCAAACTCGATGTCGCGTGTATAGGCACGCACTCGCTCTACGCGATCGCCCGGCTCCATGACGCTGCGGCCGAGCAGCGCGATGATCAGCAGCAAGCCGAGGGCGACTCGAACGAGCCGGCGACTCATGGCTATAACCGCACCGCCAAGAATGGAACCAGCATCTCTTGGGGTGTTAAACCACCATGCCGACCCAGTAGATAGTTCTCTTTTTTGTCCCACCAAAGATAGGCGTCATCCTGCGCTACTGCGAGAACATCACCCAAGCGGTCACGCAAACTGGGATGCGGTTCCCCGGGGCCAAACAGTCCAGTCCGCAGAGCGCGACCTTGGGAGATAAGTTTGAATCCTTCGGGCCACGTGGTGCGCATATAATCATGAACTGCATCCCAACGACCGGGGCGCAGGTAGAGATACGCCAAACGATTCTCCCCTGTGGGATGGATGTGCAGGCTATCAGCAAGTCGAGGGTGGTGCTTGAAATCGTTGCGCGGGTTGTCCGGCGTGGTGACCTGACCGTGGTCTGCTATCAGGATCAGCAAAGTGTTCCGGCGGGCTTCAGGACTAAGTCGGCCCAGGAAAAAGCGCTCGAAGGCAGCGCTGAAGGTGGCGAACTCAGCTCGAACGCGCTCGTCATCGGGTCCATGGCGGTGGGACAAACTATCGACCGCACCGTAGTAGACGTAAGCGTACAGACGCTCATCGATTTTCGCCTCCAGGAACTGCCGCAACCCCACCCATAGTTCGGCGCTGCTGCCGAAGGATTGAATCTCAACATCGCGCAGGAACATCT
>JASFVL010000291.1:0-5388 GCA_050049875.1 Anaerolineales bacterium | reverse complement strand
CGAAAATATTCTTTCACTCTTGTGGTGCGATTCGTCCCGTGATTCCGGACTTGGTCGAAATTGGTGTAGATATTCTTAATCCCATCCAAGTCAGCGCCGCAGGCATGGACACTGCTGAACTCAAGCGAGAATTTGGAAAGGACATTGTCTTCTGGGGAGGCGGTGTAGATACGCAAAGGGTGCTGGGTGATGGTACATCCCAAGAGGTGCGCGCTGACGTCAGGCGCCGCATTGAAGATTTAGCCCCGGGCGGCGGCTTTGTTTTCGCCACAGTGCATAATATCCAAGGGAACGTTCCTCCCGAAAATATCATGGCGATGTGGGAGATTTTACAACAGTATGGCCATTATCATGACAATACGCTCTAACTTCATCACCTGTATTCTGATATGTCTATACCCACGATCGAGCAGTGACCAGAAAGCACTTGACTGCGCGATTGCTCTAAAACGTGCACCTATACACCAGGAAGTTCAAGCGCACGTCTGCTATATGGATTATAAATAAACTAAACGGAAGGAGGAATTAGGATTTAAGCATGCAATACCGCAACTTAGGACGCACCGGTGTTTGGGTGTCCCCGCTTTGTTTGGGGGCCATGAACTTTGGAGGGCCAACACCTGAGGATGAAGCGATTTGGATTATCCATAAAGCGCTGGATGCCGGTATAAACTTTGTCGACACGGCCAACATGTACAACGCCGGCAAAAGCGAAGTCGCCGTTGGTAAGGCGCTGAATGGTAGTCGACGGGAGAAAACCATCCTAGCCACCAAATTCCATTTCCCTCAATCGGATGATCCAAACGACCAGGGTAACTCACGCCGTCATATTATGCAGGCTGTAGAAGACTCTTTGCGCCGCCTGCAAACCGATTGGATCGATCTGTACCAGATCCACCGTTCGACGGTAGACGTCCCCCAAGATGAAACTCTTAGAGCCCTTGATGACCTGGTTCGCCAAGGGAAAGTGCGCTATATCGGCAGTTCCACCTTCCCCGCCTGGATGGTCATGGAGGCCCTCTCTATCAGCGAACGCTACGGTCTGGCGCGCCTCGTCAGCGAGCAACCACCTTATAACCTACTCGATCGGCGCATTGAAAATGAGTTGGTACCCCTAGCCCAGCGATATAACCTGGGACTGCTTCCCTGGTCGCCACTGGCAATGGGCATTCTGGCAGGCAGATACCGGAGCACTGAAAACCTACCTAAAGATTCGCGCTTGGGAAGTCGAGGCAGTAAATGGATGCTCGAGCGTCTAAACAAGCGATCTATATCCACAGCCCAAAAGTTCGCCGCGATCGCTAAGACCGGGGGCTACAAACCCGCTCAACTGGCACTGCTGTGGGTCAGGGATCAACCCGCCGTGACTGCGCCTATCATTGGACCGCGCAGAGAAGCTCATCTGGATGAGGCGTTGGCCATCGCCGATGAGACTCTGGATGAAGAAACAGCATCCAGGCTGGACGAACTGGTTCCACCAGGAAGCGCAGTGGCCGATTTTCACAATACTAGCCGCTGGATGAAGATGAAGATTTGAGAACGATAGAACATTCTACTAGCCCCGCTAGACAACGCAACAGTCTCAGATTGATCATTACACAGAACAGAAGGACCTCACCGATGGAAACAAAACCAACTTCTGAATCAGGAATATTGCCTTATCAGGATCCATCTGTATCCCTTGCAGCAAGAGTGGATGACCTGCTCTCCAGGATGACCTGGGAAGAGAAGGTAGCCCAATTGGGCTCCTTTCTAGACCCCTATATCTGGCGCCAGTTTCGCGAACTGGCTGTCCAGGAACGGGTTCAGCTCATTCAAGATCTCCCCGTATCCGACATTGTGGGGAAACACGGCATCGGCAGCATCAGTTGTGTACTGCGGGAACTGCCACCTCGAACCGCCGCGGCCAAGGCCAATGAAATCCAACGCTATACCCGCGAAAACACCAGATTAGGGATTCCCCCCATCATCCACGATGAGGGATTGCACGGCTTGCTCGGAAACGATGGTACCAGCTTTCCCCAATCAATCGCCATGGCCAGCAGCTGGAACCCGGACATGCTTAAGAAAGTGGCTATAGCAATCGGGAAAGAAGCTCGTACCCGGGGCATCCGGCAATTGCTCAGCCCGACGATCAACCTCGCCCGGGATCCCCGCTGTGGGCGTACAGAAGAGACATACGGTGAAGATCCTTATCTAGCGTCACAGATGGCGGTTGCCTTCATCAAGGGCGTACAAATCCATGGGGTGATCGCTACACCAAAGCACTACATAGCTAATTTTGTCGGTGATGGGGGGCGGGACAGCTACCCAATCTACTTCTCGGAGCAGCTCTTGCGGGAAGTCTACCTGCCGGCTTTTAAAGCCAGCGTTCGCGAGGGGGGCGCCGTATCCATGATGGCAGCCTATAACTCCCTCAACGGGCTCCCCTGTTCGTGCAATCCCTGGCTGCTTACCAAGGTGCTCAGAGATGAATGGGGCTTCGATGGCTTCGTTGTTTCAGATTATTTCTCTGTAGTTCACATCCAGGAAAAACACGCGGTTGCCGCTAACCGATTGGAAGCGGCCAAGAAGGCAGTTGAAGCCGGTTTAGACGTAGAACTGCCCTACACGGATTGTTTTGGAAAACCCCTGCTCGAAGGGCTCCAAAAAGGGCTTATCTCTGAAGAAGCAGTGGATCAGGCTGTTCGCCGAGTGGTTAGGGCCAAATTCCGCCTGCGACTGTTCGACGAGCCTTTTGTCAATGGGACAGAAGCAGAAGCCTCCTGCCATACAGAAAACCACCAGGCGTTAGCTCTGCAGATGGCCAGGGAAGCGATCGTCTTGCTGAAGAACGACGACCAGACACTGCCGGTACATGAGGACGTCAGCTCCATTGCAGTGATCGGACCTCTTGCGGATGAGCCAGCCTTGGGCGGCTACAGTTGGGATGGCTATGAAAGCGAACGAGTTGTTACAACTCTCGTGGGGGTGCAAAACAGAGCAGGGACAGTCGCGTCGGTACAATATGCTTCAGGGTGCTCTTTAGTTGGTAACTCTCAAGAGGGATTTAACACAGCTGTTGATGCAGCCAGCCACTGCGATATGGCTATTTTGGTCGTGGGGAACACTCGTGAAACCGAAGGTGAGCACAAGGACCGCGCTGACTTGGCGCTGCCCGGCGTCCAAGGGGAACTGATCACGGAAGTGGCCGCCACTGGCACACCGACAGTCGTCGTCTTGATCAACGGCAGCGCCATCATCATGACACCGTGGATCAACCAGGTTGCCGCCGTCGTGGAAGCCTGGTACCCCGGTGAAAAGGGTGGCACTGCTATCGCCGAGGTCCTCTTCGGTGACTACAACCCTGGCGGTAAGCTACCTATCACCATCCCGCGCGCCGTTGGGCAGCTGCCGCTGTTCTACAATCACGCCCCTTCGGGACGCGGTGATGATTATGTGGATCTGACCGGCAGCCCACTCTTCCCCTTTGGCCACGGTCTAAGCTACACCGACTTTGCGTACCGAAGCTTGGAGATCAACCCAGTCGAAGCAAGCACATCCCAAACCGTGGAGGTCAGTCTGGAGATTGAGAACACCGGCGACCACCCTGGGGACGAAGTAGTACAACTCTATGTGCGTGACGTCGTTGCCAGCGTGGTCCGACCCCTCAAAGCGCTCAAGGGCTTTCGCCGCCTCCATCTTAAACCGGGCGAAGCCACGCGCCTGACTCTCCAACTGAATGTACAACAATTGGGCTTCTACGACGTCAACATGCGATATGTCGTCGAACCAGGGGAATTCGACATCCTGGTAGGGAGTTCTTCCGAGGACATCCGCTTAGCGGGCAAACTCTATGTTGTCTGAGGTCTGCATCTGCTGGTGAACGCCTGCCGGATTGGATGACTGAAAAACCATTGCCACCTAATAACGAGGTGTTTGATGTTGATGAAAAGGATATCGATAGCGTGATTACTCAGTACAAAAAGGGGCACGGATAACTCCTCGAATATGCGGACTTTTCCGCGCCCCAACCAACCCAATCATTAGAAAATTAATTTTACCGATAAAAATCCACGGCATTTTCTCGGAATAACTTCTTTAAATCAGATTCAGAGCATCCGCGTACAGGCCATTCGAGGGTTTCCACCCATCTCGGATAAGTAGTTGCTTAAAACGCAACTGGCCAATGGTCGCCACACATTACCCGCTCAAATCCAAATAGATACTTTGCAAGCTGCTATAACCTCAAACACAGAATTGATATCGATTTATCCATAGAATAACCCAGGAAAAATTTATCGATACCCTCATTGAATGTTTTCTTTTCAGGTGCGTATATGACAAAAAGAAACCATAACTCACTTACAGATTCGTCGGACTTGTTTCCAAGGAATCTTCCAGAACGAGAGTGGGTACAGTTCAAGTCATTTGGCTTTTCCAAACCAGTTCTAGGCGTCATCTACCGAAATGGCGGCGAAGGACAGTGCGGCGTTCCTTTAGGGGGGATCGGTACAGGCTATGTCAGTATAGATTTGGACGGAAACATTGGTGAATGGACAATATTCAACAATCTGGTCAATCCAGCTTGTGGTATACCAACAAAAACTATACCCGAATTGGTCCCCATACCCCGACAAATACACAAGTCCTTCTTGGGACTCTGTGTAAAAGATCGGACATGGATTCTGTCCTTACATAGTGTTGGAAAGACCGAAAACGTCGGAAATATCCATTATTGGGGACATTATCCGGTAGCAGATTTGGAATACGGACTGGATGGGCCGATTCAAGTTGGCTTGCGCGCCTGGTCACCCTTTATCCCCGGTGATTCAACCCACTCCAATATCCCTGGTGCGATTTTCGAAATGCATTTGCGCAATACGAGCGAAAACGTCCAGGATGGGTGCGTCACCGTTGATTTTCCAGGTCCGGTTGAGAATGAGGTCCGGGGAAATTCCGAGTTCAAACGAGAATCATATCAAGGTGAATTTCAGGGGATCGTCGTCTCCACAAGGCAGTTTGGTTGGCCAGCATTTGAAATTCCTGCGGGCACAAAACAATCATGGCATGCCCATAAGATTGAAGACGAACCAATCGCTACCTTCGAGTACGTCTTAGGCATCATCGGGTCAGAAAAGATTCGCACTGGGGGATCCCTATCCATTAATGAAAATGCCTGGGCAGAGACCGGTAAAAAACTTCCTGCCATCAAGCCAAACGAGTCAGGCACTTCACTGTCTATAGATTTTTTACTGCGACCAAAAGAACATAAGGTAATTCATATCGTAGTATCCTGGTATGCTCCCTATTGGCCTGTAACCCCCTATATCAATCAATACCGTGCAAGCTTCAACAGCGCTCTGGAGGTGGCCGAATATCTTGCAGCCGAACACGAAAACTTAATTA
>JASFVL010000290.1:0-5415 GCA_050049875.1 Anaerolineales bacterium | reverse complement strand
TATTGTGAAGGGGGAGCTTCCTTAGATTCTTCTGAAGGCAATCTTTCAGGTCATAAAATATTTAATACATAGAACTTACGCAGTTCGAGGGTAAGTGTGGGGATTGGGTGAGCTTTGCCCACCCAATCCCCCCCATAGCTCCCCACTTTTTCAACCGTAAGAGTTGCACTTAAGACTTGAATCTACGTTGTATTATTAAGCGGGACAAATACACCACCACAAAGCCACCCACCAACGCCAAACTACCCACAAAGATAAAAGCGTCCTGCCAAAAGCGCAACGGAAATAGACGGATCAATGTATCGGAGTAACGAAATAGCCAGGTATCACCTTCAAAAAAAACACGGTGAAAAGAAACAAAAAAAGTGTTGAAGCTGACCAGAACGAAGATAATAATCGCTCCAATCAGACCAACGGTCAACCACCCTCCCCTCGATAAAGCCCCCCAATACCTAGTCCACCAACCCGACCTCCAAGCCCAGATTCCTATAATGATTAAACCAATCAGAGAGCTGTACAACACGATTAAGGATGTTTTGACAACATTTTTTACATCCACCATATGGCGCAATTCCCGCTGGTTATAAAGCGGATTTCCGTCTTCTAAATATAGATCAGCAAGGAATTCTATCCCGGCGTCATTGAGCAAGTATTGACGTGAGACCTCAGCCCAACGCAAACGGTCATTCATGCTTAATCCGTAAGGGTCGGGTGGAAAATTGGGCATTCGGTATTCAAGTCTTATAAAAGCGGGGGTCATCAAGAAACGCACTGCTCCTAAAACCAAAACAACCGGGACCAAGATTGTCATTGCCCATCTAATTGCTCCTTCAAGCCAAGTACCTGGTTTCATTGCAACTCCTCCATACCGCTGAACAAGATGTAGTTTAATACCATATTGTTTGTTATCCACTCGATTGGCGCTTGATCATCACTGAAGAGGATGCAATCTGTTGAGGGGGTAGCACCTTCACAGGGGTTTGAGCGCATGTGGACGATCGTCCTTTCAATGGATTCCAGCAACAGAGGGTGGACGTCATCACGATTAGAAAGCAAAACAAAATTTTCCAGCATATTTTCCATACGAGTAGGTTGTACAGTGGCGTATATAACCGAATTAAAGGTTTCTGGAACATCCATCACGTACACCGAAGGAAATATATATCCAATTGTAGCGATCAAACCTTCGATCAATCTTCGATCGTTCGGTGCACTTCCTACGTTAATCGCCATGGCACCATCTTTTTCTAGGTGTTGGTTAACGATTTGAAAAAATTCAAGCGTCGTCAAATGCCAAGGGATGTATGGCGGTCGATAAGCATCCAAGGCGATTAGAGAGTACCTCCTTGGGTTGTGCTCTAAACCCCAACGTCCATCCTGAGCTATTGCATTAAGGTTCAGCATCGTCATATTAAAGTACTCTTTCCCAACATCGATTATCTGCGGATCAATTTCAAAGCCATCAATTGGAATGGGGCCGTACACTGCAGTTGCTTGCCTTGGTATCGTGCCCGCAGCGAGACCAACAACGGCGACACTATTGACA
The DNA here is from genome assembly GCA_050049875.1 of Anaerolineales bacterium. Taxonomy (GTDB): domain Bacteria; phylum Chloroflexota; class Anaerolineae; order Anaerolineales; family UBA11858; genus JASFVL01. The sequence goes on along the minus strand of JASFVL010000290.1, from coordinate 3,869 downwards.
TTTTCTATCTCATGAGGTGCTGGATTGAAGAATGGGGCTGCTAAAAACTGCATCCATGGTCCCTGATAATCTAGCTCCTCAGGATGGTATATGGAGTGAATACCTTGTCCTTCATTTAAACGCAGGTATCGATAGCCATCAACTTCCAGCACTTGGATATAGTTGTAAGCGGATTCAGTTTCGTAAATCTGTCCCGCAGTCGCTTTGATGGGAGCATTTGCCCAAAGGAAAGCTAACAACCCCAAACCCACAGGCATCAAAATCCATGGAGTTGCTTCTCGCCAACCTCCCACCCGCCATTTACCAATAATCGCCACGAAGGTCAAATATCCACCAAACGCCAGAAAGGTAAAGGTCGTGCCTAGCAAGGGGATCAAAACCAGCACCGGCAAAAAGGTACCCACGAAGGACCCCAGAGTCGAAACAGCGTATATTCTTCCTGAAACGCGTCCCGCTTCCGCCCTGTTGGATATCGCCAAGCGGATCGCATAGGGTGAAATCATTCCCAACAACGTGATCGGAATGATAAATAGGACCAGAACAGCTGTAAAAGAGCCAGTCAACACACCGATTTCCAGTTGGTCAAAGGCATCCGCTGCCAAACGCAAGACCGGTCGAGCTGCAAAAGGGACCAACCCAGCAGTAAACGCCCCCCAAGCCAAGATCGAATAAAAAGATCGCTCATATGGAGCCCGGTCCGCCCATCGCCCACCGAGGAAATAACCAAGCGTCAGGTAAATAAGGATCAAGCCGATAATACTCGCCCAGACGACATTGCTGGTTCCAAAAACGCTGCCCAAAAGACGGGAAGCGGAAAGCTCCACGGCTAGCGTGGTCATACCCGCAGAAAATACTGTGAAATATAAATATCGCTTCAGCACCATTTGTTTTCCTGCATCTATGAAGAAGATCCTTTTAGGATGTATTCAATCGAACACGGTGAGGGTTTGGGATTTAAGCATGGATAGCCAGCTCAATCCCTTCTACCCTCTATTGTCTTTAATGCAGGGATTATAACGCAGTTGGCAACTGACTCATGCGTAGTGGTTTTGGGTTGTTTTGGAGGGGCTAAATCTCCTTAATGCGGTTACCCTAAATGTATGGGTTTTAACATTGCCTCAAAACCTCGATTGGTTTATAATTTCGAGACTTCCTACCCGAGGTTGGAAGAACGTATAGTTGAGAATATCTTAGAATGATCATGAACGATTTTCAATCCTTACAGGGACAGGTTGCGGTAGAATACAAAACGGCTGCTGCTACGGAGGCGGCTGCCGGAGTTTCAACTGCAGCCGCCTTAGAAAAGATGTCCGCGCCATACAACATCCGCCTACTTTAAAGGCAACAGCATATCTTGATTTACCTTGGCCCGGACAATTCTCAAAGTTCGGGCCAGTTGATTTATTGAGATGATGCGCTCTTCTAGTGGAATGCTGTTTGCAACCAATAATAATTCACGAAGGACTTACGCAGATCAAGGGTAAGGGTGGGGAATTGGGTGGGCGTTGGCAACCCAATCCCCCCATACCTCCCCGACTGCGCAACTTCTTTCACGATTTAAACATTGAACACTAAATACCATAATTTTAGGGATAAGTGATGGATAAAGATAGACAACCAAATTTAACCGGTAACGGTATACGAAAGACATTTATTGACTTTTTCATATCCAAAGGGCATACATTTGTACCCTCTTCTTCCCTTGTACCGGGAGGGGACGCAACCTTGTTGTTCACCAACGCTGGTATGGTGCAATTCAAAGATGTTTTTCTGGGTACGGATAAACGTCCATACACGCGCGCGGTAAATTCTCAGAAGTCGATGCGGGTCGCCGGTAAACACAATGATTTGGAGGACGTAGGACGCAACGATACACACCACACTTTTTTTGAGATGCTGGGTAATTGGTCTTTTGGTGATTATTACAAAAAAGAAGCCATCGAATGGGCTTGGGAACTGCTAACAAATGTGTGGAAGCTGCCTCAAGAGCAGCTCTATGCCACAGTATTCAAGGACGAGCTTGGTGAAATTCCCACAGATGATGAAGCTGCTGAGCACTGGCTAAACCAATCCGGATTTAGCAGTGACCAAATCTTTTACCTCGGACGTAAAGACAACTTCTGGGAAATGGCGGACACCGGTCCCTGTGGACCATGTTCTGAGATCCATTTAGACCTACGGCCAGACGATGGTCCGGTCACTGCTGAAACCCTAGACACCGATCGATTTGTCGAACTCTGGAACTTAGTTTTTATCCAATACAACCGCACTGACCCCAAAACACTTCGACCGCTTCCGGCAACCCACGTGGACACAGGTCTTGGCTTCGAGCGCATTGTGGCAGTCCTGCAGAATAAAAACTCCAACTATCGAACGGATCTTCTATGGCCGCTGATTCAAAAAACACAAGAGCTCACTGGGCACACCGATGAGGAGCGTGAATCGAATTTCACCCCTTACCGAGTCATCGCCGATCATGCCCGGGCAGCGGCATTTCTCATCGCGGATGGTGTTGTGCCTGGCAATTTGGGGAGGAATTACATTACGCGTATGATCATCCGCCGGGCGTTTCGCTTCGGTGGCAAAATTAGTTTACAAGAACCCTTTTTGGCTCCTGTCGCCAAAGTTGTTGTCGAGCGCTATGGTGATGCTTACCCAGAACTACAGCGAAACCAGGACATCATTCTCAATCAAATCACCCGCGAGGAAGAACAGTTCCAACGTACGCTGGAAAAAGCCACAGGTCAACTTGAAAATCTGCTTCAAGATCTAAAAGCTGGAGGAAAGGACACTCTCCCAGGAGAATCTGCTGCCAATTTATATACCACTTACGGCATGCCGCTCGAAATTACCCGCGATATAGCACAGGAACGCGCTTTAGATGTAGATGAGCCAGGATTTCAAAAAGCCATGGAAGAACACCGCCTAGCTTCTGGTGCAGGCAAGTCCATGGGACCTCTTGGGGGCGAAGACGTGGAAGTATATCGGGAAATCCTGCATATTTTGCAGGCGAAAGACAAAATTGACGCCGAGGGAGTGATCTATAATCCCTACGGTGAGATTGAATTTAAGGGTGAATTGCTAGCACTGGTTAGAGAAAACCAATCTATTGAACGTGCTTCCAAGGGTGATCAGGTCGAAGTACTCTTACCTGAGACCCATTTCTACATTGAAGCCGGGGGACAAGTCTCCGACACAGGTTTCATCCGGGGGGAGGATTGGGTGATACGCGTAACCGAGCTGCGTAAACCGGCTGCAGGAATTGTAGCCCATAATGGAGAGGTAATTGAAGGTGAACCAAAAGTTGGAGACGTGGTCACAGCGAAGGTTGACGCCCAACGGCGGAAGGATATTATGCGCAACCACACTGCCACACACTTACTCCACGCTGCTCTGGATAAAGTACTCGGTCGAAACGCTCGACAAGCTGGCTCTTTGGTCGCCCCAGATCGATTACGATTCGACTTTACTCATCCCGAGGAGCTCTCTAAGGAGGAGTTGGAGCGTATCGAAGCCGATGTCAATAAACGCATACTCGAAGATCACACGCTAAACATCACTTATAAACCTCTTCAACAGGCAGTTGAAGAAGGCGCTCGCGCCCTCTTCGGCGAAAAATATGAAGCCTCGGTGCGTACAATTACAATGGGTGATTTCTCTTACGAGCTCTGCGGAGGCACGCACTGCAACAGCACTGCTGAAATTGGTATTTTCCTGATCACCAGTGAGGGTAGCGCTGCTGCTGGAATCCGGCGTATCGAAGCAGTAACTGGGTGTGAAGCTTACAAGAGAATCCGAAAGCGATTCGATGTGCTTAACCAAACGGCCGCTTTGCTATCCACAACTCCGGATATGATTCTCGAAAATAC
>JASFVL010000289.1:0-5422 GCA_050049875.1 Anaerolineales bacterium | reverse complement strand
CGCTTCCCTGATTTCCAACCAGTTCTCTTTCAGGTACGGCTTCAGTTCTTCCACCGGCATCCCGTCGATGCCTGCAGCTCCACCGTTGCGCTCTACCCGCTTTAGCGCCGTGAGGAGGTTCTCTCTTTCTAAGGTCCTCTCCCACAGCCCTGTGCTGGCCTGCTCTTTGTCTCGTGCCGGGGACGCCTCAGCCCTCTGTCCAGCTCCCGGAAGCTTCACTTCCCTCGTCTGTCCAGTAGTTCCCTTATCCAGGGTATTCTGCTTTCCGCGGCCTTCCCTCGAACTGCTCAATTTTCGGCCTCCTTCATGTTCAGCCCTTCCCATCTCGACGGCGATGGTACTATCCTGCTGGACGCAAGTGCAGTGGCCTCTGCTGACTTCTGCCGCCTCAACTTAACTTCTTAGCCAAGCTTACCGTTCCCGGCCTGGCGACAGACCTCCCCAGGTAAGATCGTTGACTTTCTCTGCACACCTGCCTCATTTACTGCTTCGGCTCTTGGTCGCTTCGGACTTCGCTGTTTCTAGCCAGCTCGTCCAGCCTCACAGCCTCATGAGATTCGTGTCCCTCAGGTCGCAGGTTTGCCTTCGGCTTCCTTCACACACTGCCTCACGGCAGCGCCCTTGCCTCATCTGTCCCCATAGCGTAGCGGAGTGGGATCGGCTAGCGGTTGGTGCGACCTCCTCCGCAAGGGTCTTTCACCCTCTAGCCAACGCTCATGCTGGGCACACTAAAAAAAGCCCTCGGATGTCGATAATCCAGGGCTTTTTTGCTTTAAGTGTAGCTTTAGGAGGGATAGAAAGATAGCCGCAATCTTATCACTTTATCTATGCTTGCATGACCTCAATCCCCCATCCAACGCACCCAGGAGATCCCATTTTGCTTTGCATTGTTTGCTAAACGCTGATCCGCGGTCCACAAAACCACGCCAAGCCTTTCCGCCAGAGCAATATAGAAGCTGTCGTAGGTCGCTTTCTGCTTCAACCGACTTGCCCAATTGAATGCGGAACGACATAACGCGTCGTCTTCTTTCACCAGGCTTATAGCAAAGTCCAGAGCCGTTTGCAAAGCTTGCTCTGCTTCATAGGGATCTAAGATCTCCTCATATAAATACCCATGAATCACTGAGGTAACCTCGTAATACCACAGGTGGGGAGCAAACAAGTCTGTTCGAACACGCTGCAACCCTTTTAATACCTGGGAGGCCATTTCGCTTTGCGGTGTATCGATGACATTGAGGATTACCAACCCCGAGTCAATCACCGCGGCTGAGGATGTGTTCATCTCTGTTCTCTCTCATTTCACGAAGATCTCTCACAACGTCGACCTCAATAGGCCCCCCGCGATGATCCCGCATAGCTTGACGCAATGCATCCGCTTTGCGAAGCGCTTCTTTCCGTTGTGCAAAGACCTTCTCCGCTTCCATAATTGAGAGCCCGAGATCGATTACCTGGCGTGTGACCTCAGCCACACTCTTATCCTGTTCTTCCGCAAAAGCTGCCAGGGCGCGATGCTGATCGGGCTCCAAAAGCATTTGCACGCGTCTTAGTTTCGTTCCCATACGAACCTCCGTAGGAATTATTTCAAATTATTATACACATACATATACACATTGTCAAGAAATGGAGTAAGATTCATCTTGGAGACCTCCGTCCTACTATGTTTGCTTGTTGCAAAATGCTTATGACGGTGGTCTCCCTTTGTTTTCAAGGTTATAGAAAACTTGCACAACAGGTCAGTTAATTTTCTCCCGTGATCCCTTTCAAAATCCAACCATGTCCCCATAAACACCCGGCAATAAGCCCCGATATCGAGGAAATAAGCACGATACTAATCGAGCCGATTTTAGTAAATATTTTCCCGTTTTTCCCAATGAACATTAGCTGATGTTCAAATGTATCCTTAACATACTCCCCAATGAAAAGTTCGACGGCCAGCCCAGCGAGACCACCCAAGAAGGTGGTCAATAACAGTTTGGTTATTTGTTTGAGATTGATATCAGCCGATAGACCAAAAACCCCACCCAAAAGCGTACACAAATGACGGCAAAGGCGCCAAGGTGGGTCTTAGCAATATGGCTGCATAAGCAGTTCGAGGTTTCCAGTAATCGGGCCCATTCCGGGATGCCTTTAACCACGATTAACGGCATCAATCCATCATCCACCGGGGGTTGTAAATGCTCCGCCTCATCCAGAGTCATCCAAACTCTGCCACCCGAGTTGAGCTCGATCTGTGATCAATGGATTCTCACCCCGCGCAACCAATTTGAATTTGTGCTAGGAGGGGTTACTAAACCCAAGACTCTCAGATCTCTACAATCTGACTCAATTTTAATCCCAAAAATAAAGTTGCATAACCTTCAAAATTCCTATCCCCATAGCACTGCACATCGTCCTCTACTGTAAGGTACACTCTGGCCTGGCCAGTGCTGCACGTAAGTGCGTCCAACGGGTAGGCGGTACGTGTAGACACACTGCACTATGTGCGTCCAGAAGGACAGATTGTAGTGCGTCCCCCCGTTCGGGCCGGGAGCCCGCTGGGGCAAGACGGCCTGGCCTCCTGCGACTGCACACAGTGCGTCCAGCAGGGAGACACCAGGACGGTGTGGCCAGTGCTGCACGTAAGTGCGTCCACCGTAAAGTGCACAATGATATGGTACAGAAAAAATGGACAAGGTTAAGGTGCATTTGGGATTTCTTCATAGGCGGCGGGAGCTGACGGGGTATTACTACACTAGCGTCCAGCAGGACGGAATTTTGCCCCCTCGGGTCAGGTTTTGTTCAAGCACGGTACCCACGTGGCAAGCCACGGGGTATTCTCACTGAATAACCTCGCCAATGGTGTAGAGTTGCGCGATGGCTACAACGACACCGTTGGTAAAAGGGGAGGTGTTAACTTTTGTCATCCGACCAAAAACGCTCAGAGAGAAATGGTTTGGAAGATGTGTAGAAACGATTAATTTAATTTTCTTGACCCGTAATATCAAACCCCGTCTTCTGCTTCCTCGTCCGTATATGCAATATTGTGGCTCTCCAACCACTCGATCGCAATTCTCTTAAATGCTCGCTCGCGATATTCATACCAATCATCTACAATCCCATATTCATGGATGGTATCCTTGAAATACCTAAATGCTCCCCGCCCCCGAATACTGTTCAACAAACGGCGACGCAACTTATCGTCTTCTACAGAGTAACAAAACCTTTCCATGATCGAGTACTCGTGAATGTCGAACTTGCTTGGTAGCTCCCTATAATCATCGCTGAATAACACTTCGCCAGCTTTTTGGATGCTTTCTCGCTGCCACTCTGGAAAATCTTCTAAGCTCTCACCCTCTTCAGCCGCGCCAAGTTCTTCATCAGAAAGGGTAACAAATTCACCTGTCTGAATGTTCAAAAATGCCCTGTATTCATCGCTGAACACATTCATCTCCTGGATAAAATCTTGTAAACGAATGATGGGCTTCATTTCAAACTTTCCTCAAAGTTAGATTCGTTCTACTCACACGCTTCGTCAATCTCGTAATCATCCTCGGGATAAGCTTCACCGATGACACAGGTGAAGCAGCCGTTGAATCCCGAGAACGCGGCGCCGAGGACCCATATTGGATTGCCACAGCACCAGCGGACTCCTTGCTTATACGCCTGAAGTGTCCTCTGAAGCGCCTCTATCACCTCCCCTCGACTTGCTCCAGGATTGCTCTCCAGATGAAGTTCTACATACTTTTTTAGACTGATTGGGACAAAGGCTGTTTTCATAATAATTGTGTACATCCTAATCTCACCCACTTATTGATCCGCTTCTTGCCGTCCTTCCCAATCCGCGGGTCGAGAATCGTCTGCCAAGGGATTGACGAAACGAACTCCCTCGATCACAGCGTCGGGACTGAAGTCCTCGCTTAAAACTAGAGAGATATGATTCAAGCGGGCAACTGCCCAAATTTGGGCATCCCAGAAGCTAAATTTATATCGACGTGACCCCCGAGCGGCCTCAAACACAACCTGAGTGGTGACCGGAAAGACAGGCCAAACACGCGCCAACCTGTGGAGTTGATCTTCAGCCTGCGTCGCGGTCAAAGGCGGTGCAAGTTTTCGCGTTACAACGTTGTAGAACTCGGATAGCGCCTGGGCGCTCAACGCGCCGGATTCAGCTTCGTGCACGCTTTGAAGCACATTAATAGATCGCCGCCGCTTTTCTGGCTCCGATAGATCGTACATATAGACCAGCAGGTTCGTATCAATCAGTACGCTAATCATAGCGATTCAGACGTTCTTCGTATAATTCTTCCCGCGTCCACGAACGCCCACCGGAAACAGATCCCAGGTTTGCCCGATCCTGGATAAATGCCAATACCTGCTCCCATGCAGACTGCGCCTCGCGACGCTGCTGCTCGCTTGTGAACCAACGATCGAGAGCTTGGCGAAAGATTTCAGCCTCGGTCTCGCCAGTCTCCTCTGCCCAGCGCTTGAGCAGTTTGTCTTGCCGGGGCTCAATATAAACTTGCTTGCGCACCATATCGGTCATCGCTCGCCTCCGTTTTTCCTGTCGACTTACAAGATGTGCATACATTATAACATACATCATGGGTATTCGCACGTCCGGCCATTTTTAGGGCGTTGGTGGGGTTGAGAACTGGCGCAGCGGCGACCACCTTAGCTGAACTTTGTCGGTCTTTCGCAGCGGTTCGCGACAAAGATGGTCAGCCTATCCAGAGCATATCGTCTGATCCAGCCGATTTAGCGGGACGAATTTCCACACTGGGGATACCCTATCCATCCGTTTAGGTAGGTATTCACATCCTGCACGATCCGTTCAATTGGCAGGCGCAGCCTTTCCCGGGAGGTAGGCTCCCGGATGCGCTCTCGTGCTGCCTGCATCGCTTTGCGTGAGGGCTAGCGAGCAAGGAACGTCAGGTGGCAGGCGCGTTGTCCTCGACCGCGTACCCAGCGATGATGGAAATCGAGGAAGTCAACCCCCTCACCTCCCCCTCAACTTAATTGCGAAAAGTTCGCTCCCTTCATCATCAAGATTCTGCACTGGGAACAACGATATCCAAAGTGTGAAAGCGAAGAATGCGATGACAGTTAGTAGATCGCAATCACGCGGATGCCGATTGTTTGAGGGATATAAGGTGTGTTTTCCTCGATCATGGAGACCAGTCATTCGGTCCTTCCCGGGAGTGGGCTCCAATGATTTCCGATACAAAGTCCGGCTGTTATTCTAAACCCCACCCCCTACTGGTGCAAGCGAGGGTAGAAATTCATCCAGGGGGCCTCTGAGCGGTTCGTCAAGTGTCAGAATGGCCCAGCGGCTATCGCTTTCAGCAAACCCCCTCCGAGTTTCGTAATCGTAAAAGTGTGTATCTTGCTGATGCTGAAATCGCCAATCCTTTCTTCTTCCTCCTCTCGCTCCACAGCGCCAAAG
>JASFVL010000288.1:0-5433 GCA_050049875.1 Anaerolineales bacterium | reverse complement strand
TTCATGTGCGAGGTTTCCCTTATCCATTGCGGGAGTCTTCCTTAGGTGAATTACTGCGCCCGAAAGAGATGGATTTATTCCGATGAGATATTTTTTACTTGATACTGGACTGTTTTGAATGATTCACAAACCAGTAGTAATCATCGATTCACATCTCTACTCTTTCCTTCCTCCCAGGAATGGAGGAGAGGCTTTGAAGGTGTTTTTGGGTGATAAAATCGCCTAAAAACACCTGATTCCAGGAGGCCCCTCCCCCAAGTTAGGGGAGGGGTTGGGGTAGGGGTTCGAAATAAGAACGTTATCTGGAAATTTAGCATTAGGACCTTTGTCGATTAGTAGTTAGGAGAAAATTAATATGGAAAAAATATCTATATCTCAACATGATTTGCTAAAAGATGAAACCCGCGCATTCGCTTTTTTAGCCACTCTTATGTCAGACGGTTCTCCTCAAGTTACACCGGTTTGGTTCAATATGGATGGGGATCATATCTTGATAAACTCCGCTGAGGGGCGTGTAAAAGTCAAGAATATGCGTGAAAGAGAACAAGTTGCTTTATCAATTATCGATCCTAATGATCCATACCGCTATATTCAGATTCGCGGTAGGGTTGTAGAAATCACTCATCAAGGTGCTCGGGAGCATATTGACGCATTAGCAAAAAAATATACCGGAGCGGATCAATTTTCGGGACCACCAGAAGATGTACGTGTAATCTTTAAAATTAAACCTGATCATGGTTTTTTAGATTCCTAAGCAGGTGTTAATTAGGGATTGTCTCCACAGGTATTTATTCTAATTTTGGTGCCAAACAGTTCTATCAGTATATTTGGCGGAGAGTAGGATAAAATTAAAATTGAGAAATCGATTAATTTGATAAGGAGATTGTTGAAGAAATCGCCCAGAGGTAGATCGCATAATCCAATTAATGACACAAGATGCGGATTAAAAAAGCATTCCTTAGAGAAAGGATGATCAACAAATGACCTTATGGGCTATTGTCCCTGTTAGATCTCTTCGTAGAGGGAAAACGAAACTGTCACCAATGTTGACCACCGAAGAGGTCAAAGATTTGAACCGCTTTTTATTAGAGCATACGATTAACACCTTAAAGCGTATTCCAAAAATCGAGCAGATTCTAGTGATTAGTCATGATAGTGCAGCCCTTGCTTTGGCTCGTGAACTTGGTGCTCGCACGATTTTAGAACACGATTCATCTGCTCTCAATGTGACATTGGCAAGGGCGACGGTGGTCGCCAAGAAATATGTAACCCAAGGTGTATTGATCTTGCCCATGGATCTTCCGCTCTTGACACCGGAGGATATTATGGCAATGCTTGAAAAAATCCAGGAGCCGCCAGTAGTTGTTGTCGCTCCGGACAGAGATAAACTCGGTACCAACGCATTACTTGTTTGTCCAGCGGGTTTGATTGACTATCAATACGGCCCAAATTCTTTCGGAAAACATTGTGAACTCGCACTGCAGGCGGGGGCACAATTAGAAATATGTGAGTTACCTTCGCTATCTTTGGACCTGGATGATCCAGATGACTTAGAGGAGATTGATTCTCTCTTTGAATCGGATTTTGTCTGAAACACACTTATAGGAATTACGCAGTTTAAGGGTAAGGGAGGGGATTCGGTGGGTAACGCCCACCCAATCCCCAATACCTCCCCAACTGCGAAACTCCTAACATAATTAAATCGTAGTTTTTGTGGAGGAGTTGATGACTGAGAGAGTTGCCTTGTATTTGCAGGATGCGCATGACCTGCGAGATGGATTGGATTACGTCCGTTACGCAGAGCAACGTGGTTTTGAGGCTGTTTGGCAAGCAGAGTCCCGCTTAGTGCGCGATGCTATCGTCCCCATGGCCGCTTATGCGGCTGTAACGGAGCGGATAAAAGTTGGCTCGGGGGTGATAAACAACTGGACGCGCAACATTGGCTTATTAGCTTCCACATTTCTCACCTTAGATGATTTAGCACCTCATCGGGTGATCTGTGGTTTGGGGGCTTGGTGGGATCCTTTAGCTCAAAACGTGGGTATTAACAGGCGAAAACCACTCTTGGCAATGCGCGAGACCGTCACGATTCTGCGCCGTTTGCTGAATATGGAGCGAGTTACATTCCATGGAGAGTTTATTCATGTGGAAGGTATTGAATTGGATGTCGTTCATGGTCGCCGTGAACCCCGCCACGTTCCAATAATGATTGGGGCGACGGGACCGAAGATGCTTGAGCTTACGGGTGAGATCGCGGATGGCGTGGTTTTGAATTACTGCGTCCCGCCATCATATAACGATCAAGCGATGGATCGTCTGGCGAAGGGAGCGAGAAAAGCCGGTAGGAGCTTGGATGATCTCGATCGTCCCCAGCTTATTGTTTGTTCTGTAGATCTGGATCACGACAAGGCGTTTGATACCACTCGAGAACTGCTCACCCAATATTTGGCTCAACAGCCCCACATTGCCAAAGCATCTGGTGTATCCAATGAGATTGTCGCTGAGATCCAGTCTATCCTGGGTTGGCCTGCGACTCATGAACAAATTCAGCAGGCAAAACATTTAGTGCCCGATGACTTGATTTACAACATTACTGCATCCGGGACGCCTGACGAAGCACTCATAAAAGTGGAGCAGTATAAAGAACATGGCTGCACTTGCCCAATTTTGTATCCCGTTGGGGGGGATGTGCGCTTGTTGATCGATACTTTTGCTCAAGCATAAATCCCGATCATACAATCTGGATCGAAATTGATACTTATGGGCGTGACCCAGAATTTCACCATGGAAATACAACAACCTAACTCAAAGCATTGTTTTGTTTGTGGTCTTGAAAACCCTTTTGGATTAAAACTGAAATTCTTCATCACTGGTCCCGGTGAGGTGACGGTAGAGTATACTGTCCCGGAACAATATCAAGGATATCCTGGTATGGTCCACGGTGGCGTTGTGGCATCCATGTTGGATGAGGTTCTTGGAAGGGTTCACATGGATGATGGAGATCCTGAAAGTTCTCGATTTATGTACACTGCTAAAATGACCGTGAGATATCGGCAGCACGTGCCAATTGGAGTACCTCTTCGTATCGTTGGCCGGGCGGAGAGGAGCAAGTCACATTCAGCCACATCAGTGGCTACACTTTATGGACCGGATGGGAAGGTTTTAGCTGAGGCAGAAGGTTTGCTGGTGGACGTTCCAACGGACGTGTTAAAATCCACCGATATTGAAGCGCTCGGATGGGGAATCTATCCGGACAACTGAGCCTCGATTATGGCAAATGAATGGAGAATGATGGGATGATCATAGAATACCATCGACCCAAGGCGATTGAGGAGGTTCTTGATTTGCTCACTCGCCCTACACCATATACGGTGCCTATGGGGGGGGGCACATTTCTTAATCGTGGAACTGGGGAACACCTAGCCGTTGTGGATCTGCAGGGGATAAAGCTGGACAAAATCGAGAGAAAAGGAAAGAATTTGCATGTTGGGGCAACAGTTACATTACAAGCCCTGATGGAATCGACTTACATCCCGTCCAGTTTAGCGCAAGCCATTCGATACGATGCCACTTTTAATATGCGTCAAGTATCGACAATTGCAGGTTCATTAGTGGCAGTCGATGGTAGATCTCCACTTGCTACCACAATGCTGGCGCTAGATGCGTACCTGTCGGTAATTCCCAACGAGGAACAGATTTCGTTCGGTAATGTTCTACCCCTTCGGAAGGAGAAATTGCGCGGTCGGTTAATAACGAACGTAACCATCCCTTTGAACGTAAAACTGAAGTACAAATATGTTGCCAGAAGTCCAGCAGATCAGCCAATCGTGTGTGTGGCTCTATCACGTTGGCCTTCAGGAAGGACGCGCGTCGCTCTTGGAGGTTATGGAAGGGAGCCAAAATTGGCAATGGATGGCACAGATGCCTCCGGAGCGCATATTGCGGCAAAGGACGCATACAGCGAAGCCGGTGATCAATGGGCAAGCGCAGAGTATCGAAGCAACATGGCGGAAATTCTGACCCGAAGGTGTCTTTCTGAGATCACTTAATTCCCTTTGACGACATTTGAGTGCGCACGATTGGATTCATACTTGGTTAATAGAAGGATATTAGAATGAGACTCCAGCTAAATATTAATCACCAATTGTTTGGAGTGGATGTAAATCCTGGTGATAGTTTATTCCGCGTTTTACGGTCATTGGGTCTTTTTGGTGTCAAATATGGCGACGGGGATGGAGATAGCGGCTCGGACACTGTTTTGTTGGATGGAAAACCAATAAATTCGACTTTGTTCCTCGCTGCTCAGGCAGAGGGACATCTTATTGAGACGATCGAATCATTGGGAGAACATCCTGTTCAGGGATGGAAGTCCAGTATGGATTTACATCCAATCCAGAAAGCCTTTGTGGAGACTGGGGCAATTCAATGCGGGTACTGTACACCAGCGCAAGTTTTGGCTGCTAAGGCTTTACTGGATCAGCAATACAACCCCACTGAAGCAGATGTTCGCGAGGCGTTATCGGGTGTGTTGTGCCGCTGTACCGGGTATCTCAAACCCGTACAAGCCGTTTTGCGCGCTGCAGCTGTCTTGCGTGGTGAGACGATCCAATCGATAGAAACGCCAACCCCTCCTATTCCAGCACCTGAAGAATGGCTCCCGCCTGGAGAGGAGCAAATTGATCCCACAGGCCTCGATTACGAGCCGGATTACGGTCTGGAGCCAACCCAAATCACCACAAAAACATCCGTGATGCCTCAAATTCGGGTTGCTCCGGAGACGAAGTCATGGCATCGTGTCGGTAAACCAGATCCTAAAGTGGATGCTGTAAAGCTCGTTCAGGGGAAACCCTCATTCGCAGCGGATTTTGAGAGAAGAGGAATGTTGGTGGCGAAAGTATTAAAAAGCCCCCACGCACATGCTCGTATCAAGAGGATCGATGCCGCAAAAGCAAGGAAGTTGGACGGTGTGGCTGCCGTTTTAACTTATGAGGACATCCCTCGAGTAGTTTTCTCCACAGCTGGGCAATCCGACCCAATCCCAGGACCCCTAGATTGTTTCTCTTTGGATCGTAAAGTCCGGTTTATCGGTGATCGTGTCGCTTTTGTAGCTGCTGAGACGGAGGAGATCGCTGAACAGGCATTGAGATTAATCGAAGTTGACTATGAAATCCTCCCATCGATTCTTGACCCAAAAGATGCTTTATCGCCGGATGCCCCTGTGATTCATGATGAAGAGGAATATGTGGATTTCGCAGAGTCTGATGCTTTACGCAATTTAGCTGCGCGTATCCGCATCGATATTGGGGATGTTGAAAGCGGTTTTGACCAAGCGGATTATATTTTCGAAGGCGATTATGAAGTACCGAAGGTCCATCAAGCGCACATTGAACCTCATGTCGTAATCACATATTGGGATGAAGACGACCGTTTGGT
>JASFVL010000286.1:0-5444 GCA_050049875.1 Anaerolineales bacterium | reverse complement strand
CTTGCGCCTCGAGCCAATCCACAGTGGTTTTTGTGGTCAGTTCGAGCAGCCGATGGGTGTTGGCAGGATCGAGTTTCACCCCCAGCAGCAGATTGGTCACGCCCACCAGGTGGGAGGCCGTTGCCAAGGGGCCTCTGGCGGCCACCACTTTGATTTGATGACCCGCCGCGTTGATCTTTGGCTCTAACTTTCGATAAAGATTGAGGATAAAAGGCATAAGACCGTCTGTGAGTGGGTTTGAGGGAGCGATTCGCTCCACCTCGTCCAGGGAGTCGATCAGCGGGTAGACGTTTGGGGTCTTGTCGTCGAAGAATCTGACCTTGCAACCAAATCCGCTGGGCTCGGCACCCATACCCATCTCCACCCAAAATCCGGGCAAGAAGATCACCTGGGGAAATTGGCGGGCGATCTCCAGGTTTGCTTTGAGCCAAATCTCAGGGAAAGTGAAATAATCCAGCGTGGAAATTTCCAAATGTCCAGGTATCCACGGGCTGTCCACGATCAAAGCCACCGGCGTGTCTTCCGGCGCCTGCATTTGAGCGCATTTTTTAAGCGTTTGCCACTGCTCGCTTCTCATGGGCTATCCCAGCTTATTGATAAAGAGCCATGCCCCGCTTAGAACCGCAGCGGTAATCAGCCCAACTAGCGGCGCCAGCGGTTGTTGGAGCAGCGTGAGTGCGACGGCGATCAAGGATCCCGGCAGCCAGACCCAAATGGGCACTATTCGGGGTGGGTAACTGAGGCGGCGGCGTGTCCCTTCCACTGCTAGTGGGACCACCAGGGGCGGCAGAGTGGCCCCCAGCACGGAGAGCCAGGAAAGCAGCCACAGATCGAAACGCGCCAGGGCTAGGATCAGTCCAATCATGCCGATAGCAATCATGGCTGGTTTCTCCGCTAGCCCGACAGCCGCTCGCAGACCCGGCGCCCCGGAATAAAAGGTCGTAAAGGTCGGGGCGATCACGGAAGTGGTGATCAAAAGATTGCCGATGGCCAATCCCCCTGGGCTTGCCAAGATGCTGATCAGATCCGCTGAGCCGGTGCCTTGCTGCAAGCTAACTCCCGCTAGCGCGATGACCAGCAGCGGGCTTGTCAGAAGCAGAATCGAGGTGAACAGATCTTTCCGGTTCCCCAGACGGTAGGTGAAATCCGGGGTCCGCAGGCTAAAGACGGAGATATAGCCGACGAAAACGGCCACGTCAGCCACTGTGTTGGAGGGACTGCCGCTCTGTAATGTGATTGGAGTCGACCGGGCAGCTAGTCGCACAACCACGATGGCAACCAGTACCAGTACGGAGATGGTGGTCAAGCCAGCCAGCCAATTCCAGCTTCGAATACCCATTAACGCCAAACCGAGGATGGGTAAACCCAGCAACAGGGAGGCTGCCCATTGGGGGATGCTCACCAGCGCGCCCAGGGCGGCCGCGCCCAAGCCAATATTAAACCCGAACCAGCCGATCATCCCCATCGCGATCACCGCTCCGAGGATGCGCTGCATGGTCGGGCCGATATAAAGGGGGGCAATTGCAGTTAGATTTTTTCCCTCCCCGATGGGGGGTGGCAGGCCGATCACCCCCTGAAACCACAATATCATGAACATCGCAAACAGACTAAACGCCAGAGAGAGCAGTGGGATGGGTCCACCATAGCGCTCAGCGATCCCGGCTCCGAGCAGCAACGCTCCAGGGGAAGTCCCAATGCCCAGCCAGGCTCCCGCGGTTGATATCCAGCGGTGTTTTTGGGAGCCTTTCGAGACGCTTGTAGAACGTGCTGCTGTTAACGTATCGGACTCACTCATCAAACCATTCGTCTTCGGGGTCGAAAGCCGGGATGGCGATGATCGCCACCCGCAGTTCCCCAACCGCCCGGTGGCGGCAGCCAGGTTTGAGCAGGACTCCGGTCATCGGTTTTACAGGGACGGTATCCCCGTCCACCTCCATGTGGCCCTCCCCCTCGAGGATGAAGTATATCTCTGTGATGTTTTTGTGGTAATGGACGCGGGCGTCCTCCTGAACGTCGAGCAAGTGCAGGGAAGCGAGCTGGTCCCCATCATCGGTGAAAGCCCGGCGGGTGAACCCGCAAGCGCAGGCGATGGGTGGAATCGCCTCCATCTGGGCGACCAGGTAATTTTTCTTATTGGGCATATCGAATAAGCCTTTTCAACTTGATCTTGGTCGTAAGGAAATCAGTTGGATGAGCATGCCGCTAATGGAATGAGCGATTCGCTTAGTCCAATGCCAAAACGCCGGCCTCTTTGAAGATGTCCCGAATGTGCCCGGTCAGTTCGTTGTATTTTTTCGGCAAGCGGTCGAGGCGCCGCGGGCGGGGTAGGTCAACTTCCACGTCCTCGACGATCCGCCCTGGGCGGGGGCTCATGACCAGCACTCGGTCCGCTAAGAGCACGGCTTCAGGAATACTATGGGTGATCAGCAGGGCGGTTTTACGCTTCTCCATCCATAGGTGCTGGATGTCCATGGAGATTTGTTCGCGGGTAAGCGCGTCCAGCGCCCCGAAGGGCTCATCCATCAGCAGTAGAGGGGGATCGTGCACCAAAGCCCGGCAGATCGAAACGCGCTGCTTCATGCCACCGGACAACTCATAGGGTTTTTTGTTCTCAAATCCATCCAGCCCTACATCCTGGAGCAGCTCCATGGCAACGGACCTGTACTTGTCGCGGTGCATCTTTCGAATTTCAATTTGGATTAAGACGTTTGATAAAACATCGCGCCAATCCATCAGCACAGAATCCTGAAAGATGATCCCCAAGTTGGTTTGAGGTTTATCAACTTTTTGTCCCCCGATGGTGATATTGCCGTTTGTGTATGGGACCAGCCCGGCGATCATCTTTAGAATCGTGGTCTTGCCGCATCCGCTAGGACCGACGATGGCGATGAGTTCGGATTCGTGGATATCGAAAGTTACGTCCCTCACGGCCGTGATGGCATCGTTTTTGGTGATATATATTTTGTCGACGTTCTTCAGTTGGATATAGGCTTCACTCATAATTCATTTCTCATCCACATCAACAGGTTTGGGATTGGGTCTCCCGCCCACCAAGGCGGAGGGGAGACCCGCTTCCAGTAAGAAAGGCTGGTTTACTCTTCAGGCGGCAGGTAAGGGGGTTCGGAGATGAAGTCGTTGTTGAAGAAGATGGTGACGTCCTCTTCGGGCCTGAAGGAAGCGTACTCCTCCAGAACCTGCTGGGTCGCCTGCCAGTCCTCCAGAGCGGACCAACCAATCGGCTGACCTTCGCTGTTGGGGGTATGCAGCAGGGTTAAAGAGCCGTTGATCTCCTCGAGGGCAAGGGGTGCGTCGAAGGCTTCAGCGTGCTGGGCGAAGATCTCGGCGGCTTCATCGGGGTGTTCCTGGGTGTAAGCCCAGGCGCGCTGGGAGGCGCGCACGAACTTCTCGACGATCTCCGGGTTTTGCTCTGCCCAGAAGTTGTTGGTGATGATGGCGCTGCTCAGCGTGTTCACGTTGCAGACGTCCACTAGCTTTGTCCACCCCATATCCACACCGGTCACCTTCTCCATGCGCAGTGGCTGGTCGACGAAGTAGCCCAGGAAGGTGTCGGACTTGCCCTCCAAGACGGCGGTCTCCTTGGCCTGTGGGTTGGAGACCTGGATCAATTCGATATCATCCATGGTCATCCCGTTGGCTCCCAGGCAAGCCTCAAAGATCGACAGAGAAGCGTCACCGGCGGTAATGGCGACTTTGGTCCCTGGCAGTTCGTCGATGGTCGTTGGACGGGCAGCATCCGCCCGGTAGATGAAAGACATCGGGCTGGACTGGAAGGTCACAGCAACCGCTTTCACCGGAACACCTGCGGTAACACCGCGCATCATGGTGGCTGAGTCAGCGTATCCAATGTTGTTGGTGCCGTTGCCGATCAGCTTGACGGTCGTGGAGGAACCGCTGCCCTCCAGGATGGTGACATCCAGACCTTCATCCAGGTAGAAGCCTTTATCCACACCCAGGAAGAAGGGGGCGTGCTCGCCGTAGAGGGTCCAGTTCAGGCGGAATTCCAGTGGGATGGGGCCTTCTGTGGCTTCTTCCTGACCGCAGGCAGCCAGCAGCAGGGAGACAATCAGAATAGCTACGAAAAGTAGCGGGAAGCGTTTCTTCATTTCTTTCACTCCTATTGGTATAGTGTATTTTTAGCTTAAGAATAGAGACACAAATCTTGTTGGAGAGCGTTTAGTGGCGTTGGTTAAGTCACCTCCTTTCGTTGTCCACCCGGTTACATCGTGCCATGTTCTTGACCGCTGCGCACGGTGATGTGCCAAGGGATGAGTACAGTTTCTAAGGCCTGGATAATATAGAACAGAATTAACCCCTGCACCGTTAGAGCCACGATAGTGCCGAACATGAGCGGGGTCAGCAGGTTGGAGTTGGCTACCAACAGTAGGTACCCAAGACCTCTATCCGCGCCGACGAACTCACCAACCACCGCGCCCACGACCGCTAGCGAGGCGGCTACTTTAAGCCCGCTGAAGAGGTAGGGCAAGCTCGTTGGCAGCCGAAAGCGCATGAAGAATTGCCGCTCCGTTGCCCCCATGGAGCGCGCCAAGTCAACCATATCAGGGTGTATCGATCTCAGGCCAACCGCCGTGTCGATGATGATAGGGAAGAACGAGATCAGAAAAGCAACCAGCACTTTGGGCAGAATCCCTACACCGAACCAAACCAGGAAGAGCGGCGCGATGGAGATCTTAGGCACGGTCTGGAAGAAGAGTAAAATGGGGGTGATGAACTGGTCGAAGCTGGGGGATGCTGTGATGGCGATCGCCATCGGGACGGCGACCGCGATGGCCAGCAAATAACCCAAGATCATCTCGTAAGCTGTCACCCAACTGTGGTCCAGGATATCCTGGTATTTGAGGATGATCTCCTGGACGATTTCCGTCGGTGTGGGCAGCAGATAGGTGGGCAGATCCAAGATTCGGACGATGATTTCCCATATCGCCAGAAAAGCGAAAATGCCGATGAACGGCATCAAGCGCTTACGAAGAACCTCCATGAATTGCCCATTTTTTTGCTGGTCGAGCACGTCCTGTTCAGAGACATTCATTTTTTCCATTAGTCCATCCTTTTCTCTGGAATTTTGCACTAAAGCGCTAGAGAATTAAAATTCCACGAATCCCGTGGGGTGAAAAAACGGGCTGGGTCGAAGTCGCAGTCCAACCCGAAGGGGGCTTGAAGCGCGCTCCCCAGCATCATTTGACCCGCTTCGATTCCCAGGGTTGCAAACTCATCTTGGGAGCGGTACAAATCAGCGTGTCGCTGTATGACTTGCTGCTGGAGCTCCGCTGGGAACATACTCAAACCGGCGAAGTAGTGGTGCCCGTTGCGCTCCACGTGTTCGATGCCCAAGCTGGCTATCACCGCCAGGTCTTGAAGCAGCGCCACCGGGCCGATGTTGGCCAGGTCTTCCCCGCTGAGCACAT
>JASFVL010000287.1:0-5444 GCA_050049875.1 Anaerolineales bacterium | reverse complement strand
CAGCTAATTCCGATTAGAAACCGCCTGCCCTTGCGTTACCGAATAGAAATGCGCTGTGGTTGCGCAATAATAAGGTCTCAAACCTAAATTGGACTTAATCAGACGTAATCCGCCCTTGTAGTACAATTTTCCTTATGATCCAATTCTCATAACAAATACAAGAATAGGGTATAATTTTGCCCGTTCACCTCTTACAATTGTGGAGATCTATACCCCATGTCATATTATGAAGATGAAATCGACCTACGTCCATATATCCTCTCACTAATCAAGGGTTGGTGGAAAATTACGCTTGTCGCGATCATCTTAGCAACCGCTACTCTGGTTTTTACGATTTTACAACCGAGGACGTATCAAGCAACTGCCACGGTAATCTTAACCCGCAGCCAACTGAGGCTTTCACTAGCAGAACAATTCCCTACAATATCGGATTCTAGAGATGATGCATCGCGTAAGGATGCGTTCCTAACTATCGCTAGAAGTGACTCAATCGCTCGAGGGATTTATAATCTTCTCGGGGAAGAAACCCTTATCAACTTCGATTCGTTTGCTAGATTAAAAGAAAGTGTTGAAATCAATAGTATGGGAGATGCAATCCAAATCTCAACCAAGGCAAAAACTCCAAATCTGGCTGCTGAAATATCCAATACATGGGCACAGGAAACTACTCGGGCAATCAACTTGGCTTATAGCGGTGAGCAGCCTCTATCAGAAATTCAAAACCAGATTTCTTCCGCTGAACAAAGTTATCGCGACGCTCAGACTGCTTTGGAATCATTTATTCGAAAAAACAAAATTGAACTATTAAATAATCAGGTATTGGAAGCCCAAACCGTACTTGGAACAATCATCCAAGATCGTACAGGTCTAATCAATTACTACAATAATCGAAAGCTACTCATGAATCAGATTAAAATCGAGGCAGAAGCATTAAAACAACAACTCGATCGTGGAAATCAATCTAGCGCACAGGATACTGGTATTGCTCTGGCCGTTCTGATAGCCAATGCAAACACCTTTGCTCAAGAATCGGGGGTTAATTACAACATTCAAATTGCGGATTTAGGGGCAATTCGAGACTCAGAAATTGCTTATCAAGGTGACCTAGATGCGCTCATCCAACAAGCTGATGAAGAGATTAGAAAAGCCGAAGACAATATACATACACTCTCCCAAGAAGTGTCTCGTGGAGAAAATTCTCAAATCGTAAATGAAATTAGCACCCAATTGCAGGAGTTACAAGCTCAACTCGAAAGTGAGACCTCCAGCCTACAAGATTTAACCAGTGACCGAGATTTAGCTTGGGAAGCTTATCAAGCGCTTCTTGAAAAAGAGACCGAGATAAAAACCGCCTCTCAAGCTAATGTTGAGGTCGCAATAGCCAGCCAAGCAGTTCCACCTCAAGATCCTATGCCCAGAAACACGATAACAAAAACCATCATTGCAGGGTTTTTGGGAGTATTTCTAGGCACATTCTGGATCTTAGGCAAGGAGTGGTGGAGATCTTCAGATACGAACTTAGTCTCCAACAACAAGATTATAAATACTATTGACGAAAGCTAATGGGCAGATCGCCCACCCTTGTTTATCACGCCACGAATATCGTTAAACAGCATACTCTTAGTTTGCTGCTCCTTCTCGGGGCAGTGCACGGTCTTATTTATCTTCTCTTAATTCCACCTTGGCAGCACTATGATGAACCGGGAAATTTTGAATATACTTGGCTGATCGCGAACCATAGGGGGCTTCCACAAAGGGGTGAGTACGATCAGAGGATGCGACGAGAAGTCGCTGCTTCGATGGTTGAGCACGATTTCTACGATAAACTACAGGGCAGACCCAACCTGCTATCTCTGAATGAGCCTATTAACATAGGCATCTCCCAATTGGGCGATCCCCCCTTTTATTATCAGCTGACTTCGCTACCATTGATACTGCTTAAGGGGGCTGACATCTCTTTTCAACTTTTCATCGGGCGCCTAGTTTCATGGGTGTTATTAATCATCAGCATTCTCTCAGCTTGGGGGATAACGAAAGAGTTAACCCAACCAAAAAACCCTCTTCGCTGGATGGTTCCTCTCAGCCTAGCACTTCTCCCCGGGTACTTGGACATCATGACTTCTTTCAATAATGATGTAGGGGCAACATCTTTCTTCTCGCTCTTTTTGTGGGGTGCGGTAAACACAATTAAGCGTGGTGTAACATGGAAGAAACTGTTTTGGATCACAGGGACGACAGTCATATGTTTGATTACAAAATCCACGGTCTATATTGTTTTACCCTTGTTTGGGATAACGATTCTATTTACCATCCTACGAAACAACCAACGAAAATGGGCATGGTATGTTATTTGGATAAGTGGACTAGCATTACTACTATTGACATTCACATGGGGGGAGGCAAAACAATGGTATCGTCATGACCCTTACTATTATCAGACGAGGTTCAAGATTGCTAATGCCCCCATTGGGGATTACGCTTTCTTATTCGCCGTCCAAGATGGAATGGTAAAACCCCAAATATCACAAGTACTTACCCCGATGAAATTAGATGACATTCGCGGGAAAACAGTAACAATCGGGGCTTGGGCATGGGCAGATCGCTCGACAATCGTCCGTATTCCCGTTCTCAGCGATGGTGAAACATATAGCACTCAAACTGTGGATATCGGTCGGAAACCCGAATTCTATGCATATCACACCGCGATAAAGGAAGATATAGAGCGAGTGCATATCCTTCTATCACCCCTAACAACCAGAAGCCAAGAGAATGTGAATATATATTACGATGGTGTAATCTTGGCTATTGGATATTATTCAGGGAATAATCCCCCTGAGTTTAGTGATTCAACAGGTCGAGAAGGTACATGGGGAGGTAAATCATTCGAAAATCTAATAGACAATCCTTCCGCAGAATTTGGTGTACTAAGCGTACGTCCAAGAGTAGATTCGTTGATTCAAAAATATTTTCCTATAAAACTATCTTGGGTATTTTATTCCTTCATGGATTGGTCTAAATCAGCGTGGTATTATAAGTCAACAATCACAAACCTATTACGGACATTTTGGGGGAAATTTGGTTGGGGTCAGGTTTCCTTACTTGGTGGAAAACCATATCGTGTTTTGGCAGCTGTTACGCTCGTAGGTTTAATTGGAGCAGTTGTGAATCTCTTGCGTGGACAAAAAGATCTGTTTAGGGAAGTAAGTATGTTATTTGGATTAGCCATCCTTTTCATTTGGGGAGCAGCCCTATTCAGAGGTATATCTTCAGCTTTTGCTACCAATAACCGTGTTTTCATCCCCGCCTCTCGATATGCCTACCCAGCGATTATCCCAACCATGATTGCCTTAAATATGGGTTGGTTGGAAATTATTCGGTTCATACAAAAATGGATAAGAATTTCGAAAATATATCTCATCGGAGTCTACATCCTGTTCTTTTTAGGATTAGATTTTTTATCCATTCTTAGTATCCACCGTTTCTACAATTCTTAAACGATATTCACCATATAACAAAAAATTATCAGATAACAATCACCCATTAATTATGTTAAAAATCCAATTACAAGAATCAATCCAACCACAAATACGAAATCATGTACCAAAATCTAATTTATCAACTCTTTCACTCGTTGTTCAAATCTTATCCATCATTTTGACAGCCTGCCAAAGTAGTATTTCCGAATCAAATGAACAAACGATTCCTCTTACCCCTACTCAAACTCCCTCCACTCACGATTTTCCAATCGGTGGAATTGAATTGAGGAAAATATCTATCACAGATGGCTTGGACATTGTCAATGAAACAGAAGCCCATTGGATGCGAAACAATGGTTTGTTGTGGAGCGAGGTCGAACCTGTTGAGGGTGAGAGAAATTGGAACTCGGTAGCAGGTTTAGAGCAAGAGCTTCAAAAAGCTTCAGATTCAGGCTATCAGGTCATCCTGATTATTCGCAGCACACCATCGTGGGCCCAACGCGAATCTGGCATTCCTTGTGGCCCAATAAAGCCAGACAAACTCAGCGCTTTTGTTAATTTTGTGGGTGATGCTGTCACTCGTTACAGCACCCATCCTTTCAATGTAAAGTATTGGGAAATATGGAATGAGCCGGATGGTGGTTTTAATGCTGTGCGACCTATGGCACCATTTGGCTGTTGGGGGGATCAGAATGAGCCATTTTACGGGGGAAGATATTATGGCGAGATGTTAAAACTGATTTATCCTAGAATAAAATTAAGTGACCCTGATGCCAAAGTTCTTGTCGGCGGGCTGCTTTTGGACTGCGATCCGATTCATCCACCCGAGACCCCAAAGGGGTCGGGAAAAACCAAAGACTGTAGTCCCTCCACATTTCTCGAAGGTGTTCTCCAAAATGGCGGTGGGGATTTCTTCGACGGGGTCAGTTTCCATGCCTATGATTATTATCACTTAGCCCAAGGTGCATATGCTAACCCGAACTGGCACAGTGCTTGGGACACGACCGGCCCAACCTTGATCGCTAAAGCTCGCTATTTACGCAGCTTATTAGAAGAATACGGTTATATCGATAAATTCTTAGTTAACACTGAAATGGCTTTGTTGTGCACGAGTAAGAATCAAGAGGATTGCCAAACTGAAGTGTTCAATAGGACAAAAGCCAATTATCTAGCCCAATCCTATGCAGCTGCAGTAGCTGAGGGATTGCGGGGCAATGTTTGGTATAGTCTCACCGGATGGAGACATTCTGGACTTGTGGATAAAAATCTCAATCCCTTCCCGGCATACCAAGCCTACAAGGTCAGCCTGGAAGCACTCGATAAAGCTGCTTACTGGGGAGAGATAACTGATTACCCAAATACAAAAGGATACGACTTTCTGCGAGAAGGGGCACACCTTTGGATAATATGGTCTCTGGACGGAAACACCCATAACATTCAACTCCCCAACATACCAGAATCCATCCTAGATTTATTCGGGAATCCGATACCAGCCACAGAAGAAATTGAGATCGGACTTGATCCTATCTACATACATTGGGATGCGGAGTCTCCTTGACAGCACTAAATTGGCTGGCTATAATTTTGGTAGGTCAAGCGGGTGTCGCCAAGTGGTAAGGCAGTAGCTTCCCAAGCTACCATTCGTGGGTTCGAATCCCATCACCCGCTCTTTTTCTTTACCGGCGACGAGTAACTTCCCTTAAACCAGCTAGGTTACTACTCGATAGTAAGTTTTGAGGTTCTTCATGTGATGAACCAGCGAGGAGTAACCTATGTTACTGTCAAAAGCAGTAGAAGGCTATATTTTAGACGGTTTGGCGGGTAGATATTCTCCCCATACCATGCGGCTTTACCGCTTGTATTTGGGCAAGTTGGTTGAATATCTGGGGGATCCAGAAGTATCCACCATCACTCATACAGATCTATCAAGGTACATGAACTATCTGCGTTATGAGTATGTACCGAACC
>JASFVL010000045.1:0-17975 GCA_050049875.1 Anaerolineales bacterium | reverse complement strand
AATCATCGCCAGCTTTTAAACCCGAGCGTTCCAAGATAGGTATGACAACATCCAATGTGGTACGAGGTGGAGAAGTAGATTCAAGCACCACTAGGTTCCCAGGGCGTAGATAAGGGACGATCATCTCTGAAGCAGAAATTACATAAGAAAGATCAGCACTTTTATCCTCTAGGAATGGTGTTGGAACGGCAATAATAAAGGCATCAGCCTCTTCGGGCTGCTCAGCGATCTCTAAATTACCCGAACCAAAAGCGGCTTGAACTAAGGTCCTTAATCCTGGTTCGTGTATGTGTACCCCCCCGTTACGTAGCGTTGAGACGATCTCGGGGTTAACATCCACACCGATTACGCGTAAGCCGTGCGCAGCGAAAGTACTGGCGGTTGGCAAGCCAATGTATCCCAACCCAAGAAAACAGATTTTTTCAAAGATCACACAACACTCCTCTTTTTTGCCATCCTTGTACCAAAAGGACCAACTGACAGCGGGTATTATCCCACAGAATAGAAGTGGGCGTGAAGGGTTCCTGGTCTGTACGACAAGAAAATCGTCCTTGACACAGAACGAATGTTCTGATATTATTTATAGCACAAACATTCGACAATAAATCGAAGTCTTACTTGGTGTTGAAAACAAGGAATGACATCGATCCATTTTTGTAATATTGGAGTGTGAGCGATGGGTAGACGACGCAAAAAAGGGTTGAGAGACCGACATAAAAGAATTCTAGAAGTATTGGAACGATTCACCGAGAAATATGGATACCCCCCCTCTATTCGTGAAATCTGTTCTGAGGCTGATATCTCATCAACATCCGTAGCCAATTACTACTTAGAACAATTAGAGGAGATGGGATATATAGACCGCGACAGACGGGTCTCCCGGGGCTTACGTCTTATTAAACCGCTATCGGAGATCATGGGAACTGCTAAAGAGAGCGCTAAAGAAGTTGCTCAAGCTGCCAAACAAGCTGCCGAGGAGCTATTACGAATCCCCATTGCTGGGCGAATTGTAGCCAGTGAACCGCTGCTCTTACCAGGTTCGGATTTCAACTACTACGATGCCGAATCAGCAGTGGACGTAGCTCGGAGTCTACTCCCAACCCGAGAAGCCAACCCTACCGATCTGTTCGCCTTAGAAGTCAAAGGGGATTCGATGATCGACGCTATGGTTAACGATGGCGATATCGTGATAATGAAGCAGGCGCAAGAAGCCCAAAACGGGGAGATGGTCGCTATTTGGCTAGGCGACAAGGAAGAGACCACGTTAAAGTTCTTTTATCGCGAGAACGGTTCAGTGCGCTTGCAACCTGCCAATCCCACAATGGAACCAATATACATCGAAGACCCCTCCAGCCTTAAGATACAGGGTAAAGTTGTGATGGTCATTCGCCAGGTTGGGGGAGGTCGAGTGTGAAAATAAAATATAACTGATATCAGCTCCTCCAAAAGCTAAAAGAAAGCTATTGATCCCGCCTATAATCTCAAGGCGGGATCAGCATTTAGGGACAACCCCGAAAAGGGGACCCATCCACACGAGTACCTGGAGAATACAGAACTCCTCCAGAACCTATCGCTTGTGAGTGCTTGATGAGCGGATCCAATCCGATAATATCCGGGTCTCTCGTCAGCGACTGATCATCCCCACCTTCAATACCATAAGAATAGGAAACAACCTCCAAATAATTTAGATCTCTTAGGGTAATAGTATCCCCATCGTTATTCAGACCCAGAATCCCCGTGGATGCAATTTTCACAAGAACCCCGCCGAAATTGCCCGCAAGCTGGCCTCCCCCAAAAACGACAACCCCACATCCATCCGGTATCACCGTTCCAGGCTGAAAAGTGTGCCGCGTTGTGACATCATCGTGGTATGACCAACCACTGATATCCACAGTAAAACCTGAAATATTTACCAACTCGATAAATTCATCATCGGAAATATCCACACTCCCATCTCCATTCGCATCCCCACCCGTCGGATGAGGATCAGCATGGATTTCGTTGATCACAAAGGTTGGAATTGGCGAAGCCATAGGCGTGTTTGTTGGGGTTCCAGTTTGGGTGGATGTTGTTGTTGCTGTGGGACTCGGTGTTCGCGTCGCTGAAGGTGTAGCAGTAGCAGTCGGAGTCGGTGTGATTAAGTCCAACTCTCCAGGATTCGGAACCTCTTGATCACGCCAATCCAGTGCCATATCCGTGTCCATGTAAGGAGGATATCTTTCGAGAGAGTGCCCCGTTCGGACTTTCGATGCGGAAGGGTCAAAAGCGAACGTCGATGTACCCCAAGATAAGGCATCCACCACTACATCATCAACATCCAACAACAATACATCGTCCCCATCCAAAGCAAGATTAATGCTTCCCACCGCCCATTGCGTATATTTCGCCATATCGGGCACATCAGGATAAGAATCGACAAACTCAAAATCTGCCGCGAATCCATAAATCCCCTAAAAACATTGGACTGATTGGCAATAACGATAACTTCTCCAGGCAAGATCTCGGATCCTGGTGGAAACTTATACATTCCCTCACCCCCTCCTTGGGTTTCCTCATCTCCCAATTTGTAATCGCTGATATCAGCGATCCATTCTCCTGCGTTATAGATTTCTATCCACTCGCCTGCGGGTTGTTCTTCGATTGGGTCATACAAAATCTCACTCAGTAAAAGGATAGGAGCAGGAGTGGATGTTTTTGGTTGAGGCGTTTTAGTAGGAGTCACCGTAGGTGTGGGTGTGCTCAGATCCACTCGACCTGGGGATGGCTCATCCTGAATAACCCAATCTTGGAACGAGTCGGAATCCTGATAAGGAGGATAGCGCTCCAATGAGCGACCCTCCTCAGTCGTGGGAGCAGGGGAATCTAAACAACCAGCTATTGAATGCCCCCAACAAACCACATCCACCTGATTGTTCTCATCATCTAAGATTAAGATTTCGTCACCTTGATTAGTGAGTAATAGGGGGTAATTTGCCCATGCAGCGTACTTCGACAGGTTTGGGATCGAAGGGTCTGAATCATTGATCTCATAGTCTGGATTAAATCCATATCGCAACTTAAATGCGTGTCCCCGATTCGCTAGGACGATTACCTGGTTTGAACCGATCACCGCTCCTTGAGGAAATTGGTACATTCCCTCGTGGTCACCCTGATTATAAGCGTCCCCAATCTTGTAGTCATCCAGTTGGATAGATTGGGTTCCGAAATTTGTAAGCTCAATCCATTCCCCCTCCGGTTCTTCTCCCAACGGGTCGTACATGACCTCAGTAATCAGTAGAAGCTCTTCCACTGTTGCTGTGGGCGTATCTTTACCACGCGCAACTAGCGGAAAATGAATAGATTGTGCTACAAGATTTAACGAGTTCACAGGTGAAGGGTTTATGATGAGAATGAGAATAGAAATCAAAGATGTGAAGCCAGTTAACAGGCCAACAATCATCCACCTTTTGATCTGTGCCTTCATGATCATCCCCTCCCTGCCAGGGTGCTATCTCCCAAACAAAATTATCTACGAAACCAAATATATTAACACCATCAACACTGCTTTTCCTCCAAATTACCAATGGAAAAGTTTAAAATCACTGGATAGTGATCCGAACCTACCTTGGGACCTACCGCCCGATGATGAACAACGATATGAGATGAAACTAATGCATGATCAATTGGAATGAGCAAGACTGGGAAATCAGCAGGCCAGGTTGGTTGAACACCAAATCCAGGACGACTATCCCGTAAACCGCTATCCTGCAGAAAGGCTTTAAAAAACTGGGACCAAGAAGTTATATTTAAGTCTCCTACCACCATAGCAGCGTTCTGTAACGAATCCACATAATCAGCCAAACTGCTAAGGTGTTGGTTACGATACAGGAATCCAGCTGCACTCTTAGGAGGTGGTGAGTGGGTTACAATCAGGGTCAACGGATCTTCACCCACCGAGATTTCGGCAACCAAAGAGGGAACTCTATACGGGCCAAATGAAGTGGTTTCGGCTTTCACGAGTGGGCAACGGCTGAATAGAGCAATACCATAATTGTCTTCCCTCGGTTCAACCCGGGAAAATGGATATCCTGACCGATTCAAGTTTAATTCCTCCAGCCAGGTTTGGTTTACCTCAATAAGGGCAACGATATCAGGATCAACATCTCGAATAAGGCTTTGGACTTTATCATATTTAGAGTTAGAGGTCTGCACATTAGCGAGAATAATGCGGATAGTTCCGGATTTATCCCGACTGGGGGAGGCGTGGAGGTGAAGAGGTAAGATGACCACAAGATTTAGTAGCAAGAAGAAGGAAGTGATTGCAGCGAGAAGCGGATCGTTAGTGAGAATGAAAAGAACAGCAAAAGCAAAAAGAGCGTAAAAATATTGCACTCTAAAGTGGCTGAAAAGCTCAAAAACCCACCATTTGCGCCCCCAAAAACCGAATATTGTACTCAAATAGAGCACACAAACCACCACTGTGAGAAGCATCAAGTCTAGCCCGGTTATCTCAAGGTCAGTAGATCCGCATTATGATTTTTAAGGGGGAACTGAACCTATAAGTTCAGATCATAATATACTTGCCGTTCTAACGTGAATACTGCAATGGAAAGGGATCCTCTAAATCCAGATTGGATAAACCATCCCATATACCCTCAGGATCTTTTTTTCCCAATGACCGATGAGAAGCGCACTGGCAACGTGAATTCGAGGAGTCTGGACATCGGGAAATTGCTTTTCTTATCTGATCGATCTGGTCTTGTGCCAGCCCGTATCCGGTATGATGCCAAGACTCGGAATCTAGCGCTCCCCGACGGGATTCTTCATAAACGGCAACCCCACAAAAGCCACACTGACTGCATTTTATAAGCTGGAGGGTGATTTCATCGGAGCGAGCATCAGGGGATAGTTCTATACGATCCGTGATTCTCAAAGTTTTCAAACGATGACACGCCGGGCATATAAAAGGCATTTAACTCTCCATCATTAAAGATAAGACTCGTTCCACAATCGTGTCACGATTTTGGTGGGATATTAATAGAACTTGTACATTTGGTCGTTCTTTTAGTGCATCACCAAACGAAGTACTTCGTTGAACGATCGACCCCAAAAGTGGAACATCACTATCAACAACGTCTAATACGGCTTGACGAAACCGTTCTGACAAGATTTCCATTGGTCCAATCTCATCGATTATCACCAGTGATTTGTTCTTAATACCTTCCAAGATACTTTTAACTCCAATATCTTCGAGTATCGAAAGATCTACCCCATACTTGCTGATGCGATGTTCGCTAGCGATACCGACATGGGCTAATATCCCCTCACGACCATCTATTGTGATGATTTTAAACCCTACCCGCTTACCTCCTTCACGTATCTCCCTTGTGAAGAAGCCTTCCTTTCTGTTTGAGAGGCGAGACACAATTCTCTCAATAGCAGTTGTTTTTCCAGAACCAGGATGACCTGTCAATAATATTTTATGAGCCTTGCGTAACTCTACCGCGGCCAAATCGTCCCCGCCCTTACCAGACCATCCTCTGGCACTTCCATTTTTACTGTAGCGCCATTTCCGATGCGCGCGCCTGCCCCAATCCTAACTTGGAGGTTTATTGTCGCCCCCATACCGATCAATACACCATCACCAACCTGTACTCCACCTGCCAAGATACACCCAGGCGAAAGGTTCACGTAATTTCCAAGAACACATTCGTGAGAAACAATCGCCCCCGTGTTTACAATGCTACCAAAACCAACCCGAACTTCGCTGCCAACATAGGCTTGGGGAAAGATTTGAACGCCAGGGGATACTTGCACATTTGGCTCAATAAAAGCAGTGGGATGAATTACAGCTGGGCAAGAGAAACCGGCTCGTGCCAAACGTTCAAAAACCTCGATACGGACAGCGATATCCCCAATTCCACCGACAGCATTAACAGCCAGACGCACTCCTCGCTTGAATAAATACTCTAATACATCGTACCCTCCCAAGACCGTAAGCCCCATAATTTCTTTCCCGGCAGGAACGCCATCATCCACAAAGCCAACAATGTTATAGATCCTCCGAACCCTCAACAGATCTACTAAAGATTTACCATGTCCCCCGCAGCCATAGACTACCACTGCCATGGGATCAATTTCACTTTCAGGTGGCTTATAATCCATTGAGGCTGCATTCATCAGTTGGGTGCGCACCATTTCCTCAGTTATCAAAGGACCAACAGGAAAGATACTGAGATCGATGTCCGCCTCATCAGCCAAGGACAGCGCTGGTTTGGTAATCCGCAGACCCTCAGGCACACTAATATTTTGGCTCGGGATCTGGCTCTCACTCTCCTTGGGAATGGCAATTGGTTGCGTGGGTGTCCAATCTAGGGATTCGGATATATAGCACAAAATTTCCCCAGCCCGCACAATATCACCCTCAACATATCGCAAACCGATCACGAAGCCGGCGACTTTCGCTTCAAGCTCCAGTGTGGATTTCGTGGTCTCCAATGTACAGATCAGCTCCCCAAGATCTACACGTTGACCCTCCTCAACATGCAATCCCATCAACTTGGCTTCTGGTTCGTTTGGGTTAATTAAGGGTAGGACCACAGCAAAAGGCTCATCCATAGTTCCCAATCCTAGAAATTGACAACAGCATATATAACAACATCTTTATACCATTTTTCGAACGATCTGAACAATCTGATCAACCCCTGGGAGGACTGCCTGTTCCAGAGGAGTTGAGGCAGGGATAGGCAGGTCTTTAGCCGCGAGACGCCTCGCAGATTTTAACTTTGATTGTAATGATTCTGTTGTCCTAGCGACAATCTCAGCACCCCACCCTAATGTCAACGTTCCCTCCTCAACAGTGAGAAGGCGACCCGTTCTGCGGACAGAGTCTAGAATCGGTCCCACATCTACTGGAGCTAATTGTGTTGGTACAATCATTTCCACAAAGATTTCATACTCATATACTAATCTATGAATGGCATACCTAGAGAGTTCAGCCATGTAACCATATGCAGTCAAAGTTATATCCGGGGGTGGTGCACCTCGAATTGTTAGTTTATAGGTCAACAAATTGGGTAAGGAAGATCGCGACCCT
The DNA here is from genome assembly GCA_050049875.1 of Anaerolineales bacterium. Classification (GTDB taxonomy): domain Bacteria; phylum Chloroflexota; class Anaerolineae; order Anaerolineales; family UBA11858; genus JASFVL01. The sequence continues at coordinate 10,900 of JASFVL010000045.1, read as the reverse complement.
TGAGTCACTCTCGCGATATCAAATTCAGGCAACAAATCTGGATTTTGGATACTTGAGAGGTAGAGTAGTTTATTCTCTACGAAAAGTACAGGATCGTCCACCGCCAAAATCGCGTGAGTGAGCAAATCACCAGGCCCATCGTTTTTGTCCACCGTTTTTGAACTCCCAACTTGCAGCGCGCAAGGAGCCAAAACCCTTAAACCCGGCACACCTAGGAACAGCTTCTCCAACGTTTGGCTATGAGTGGGACCATAGCCCCTGCGCCCGCCCATGGGGGTTCGAACCACGATCGGCACCCTTACCTGATTGTTGTACATCCAGCGAAACTTTGCTGCATGGTTAATTAATTGGTCGGCAGCCAAGGTTATGAAATCACCGAACATGATCTCCACCAAGGGGCGCAAGCCCCGCATAGCCATCCCAGCAGCTACCCCAACGATTCCCGCTTCAGAGACAGGGGTGGTAATAACTTGTTGAGTAAATGCGGTGGAAAGACCGCGCGTGACCTTGAACGCTCCTCCATAAGGATCAAGAACATCCTCACCGAGGATGATGACATCCTGATTCTCAGCAAGAACTTGGTGCAAGCTATCGTTTAACGATTCAAGAACGGTTGTCATAAAGTGTCAAGATGATGTGTCGTTGTAGAGACATCTGGAATACTTGCTTAGTAAATTCACAACTATATCATTCTAAACGTTCTGCTAACGGATCATCCAAAGCTTGTTGATAAGCCTGATGGACTTCTTTCTCCACTTCTTTTTGGATTCTGATCGCGTCATCCAAATCTAATCGCGAACGAACAATTTTGAGTGGATCCCGACTTTCCTTTAGTCGGCTGATCTCCTGCTGATCGCGAGTGTCATCACCTTTAGAATGAGGTCCAAATCGGACGGTTTGAATGATCAAGGCACGCGGTCCACCTTGAGTTCGTATCCCAGTTAGGAGATCGCGGGATGTCGATAGGACCTCGAAAACATCGCTTGTATCGAGTTGGCTAGTACTGATGTCGAAGGCTTCGAACCGGAGAGCAATACCCCCTGCTAAAGACCGTTCTATAGGAGTGGTTTGCGCAATTTTATTGTTCTCCACAACGTAAAGAACCGGGATATTCCAAAGGGAAGCCATATTCAAAGACTCGTAAAACACACCTTCTCCCAAGGTGCCGTCACCTAGGAAACAAATCGTTACCGCACCGCTTTTTTTGTATTTTTCCGCTAGTGCCATACCGGTTGCCAGCGGAACAGTGCCTCCTAAAACTCCATTTGAATAAAAATTTTTCCATTGTATATGTTGGGAACCGCCTCTACCTCCACATACACCAGTTAATTTACCCATCAGTTCGGCATATAATGCACGCATATCGCCACCATATGCTAGAAAATGACCATGACAGCGATGGTTACTGACCACTACATCTTCATCATTAATATTGCTCAAGATGCCTACTGCATTGGCTTCCTGACCCAGATATGTGTGAGTCGTTCCAGAAAATACCCCCTTCGGAAAATTTTCTAGCAGAGTTTCTTCAAAAAAACGGATACGACACAGTGAGCGATAGTGGTTGAGAGTGGATGCCATATCAGGGACTGAATTGGATTAGCAGCGATAGCTGATTAAAAAGCGGATGATGGACGATATTAATCCCACCAACCGATTGAACCTGTTGGAGTGAGAGTCATTATACTAAAAACAAAATCGCGACGCCAAAGATGGCGAGCAGTGTTCCTGCTACTCCGCCCCAACCATAACGTTCCTGAAAGAAAACATGTCCAATAGGAAGTAAGAAAATCGGGGGAAGTGCCATTAATGTGCTGGCAACACCCACTTCAGCATGTTGTATGGAGAATAATGAAAGAGAAACTCCGATAAATGGACCGATAAATGTACCAACAAATATATACATCGCAGCCTGGCGGCTTTGAAAAAGACTTTGAATAGTCTTTCCCGCTTGCTTTTGAAACAGAGTGACCCCCCACAAGATTATCCCTGCAGAGAACATCCGAATAATATTCCCTGATATGGGGGAAAATTCTCCTCCTAAACCATTCTTCGCCAGAACTAATCCCAAAGCTTGCCCAAAGGCACCCCCCAAACCAAATAGGATCCCTCGAGGATAATCTGGTTTGTGCAATTCACTCACATTATTGCGCTCAAGTATGACCCAAGCGACACCGCCGATGGTTATCCCTATTCCTAAAACTTGTCCAGTAGAAAGTTGCTCGTTTAGAAATAACCAAGCCAAAAGAGTAGAAATAACCGGCACTAAGCTCATCATTAACATCGAGAGGCGCGGTCCAATCCACACAAACGCCTGGAAGAGGAACGCATCCCCCAAAACGAGCCCTGAAATACCGGATAGACTTAACCAAAGCCATCGTCGTGGTTCAGCGGATACAGGTAAGAAGGTATCAAAAAGCACGAAATGAGTCAGAGCTAATAAGATCACAGCCAGAATTAAGCGAAAACGGTTGACTACCATCGATCCAACCTGCCGCCCAGCTATCGTGAATACAGCAGAATTAACCGTGAAAGCCACAGAAACCAGCAACGCAGCAAGCTCGCCCAAGTAAGCACTCATGAAATTCTTTTCCAGTTTTACTTACTGTCTTCTATATCTTGACCCCCCATAAATTCTGGCGCAGAGACATGACCTGGTTGACTGATCCCCTCCCGCTGGATAACCTTCCACAAGGTTAACCCCAGAATCCTAATATCCAACCATATAGACCAATTATCTACATACCATAAGTCGTAAGCAAATTTGTCCTCCCATGAGATGATATTACGCCCATGAATTTGAGCCCAGCCAGTGATACCTGGAAGCACTTCATGACGACGCGCCTGTTCAGGTGTGTAGCGATCTAAATACTGCATCAACAATGGTCGCGGTCCAACCCAGCTCATATCACCACGAAGAACATTCAACAATTCGGGGATTTCATCTAAACTGGTGGCTCTAAGAAATCGCCCTAACGATGTCAACCGGCTGTCATCTGGTAGCAGGTCACCCTTTGAGTCGCGCTCATTCGTCATCGTACGGAACTTATATAGGGTAAAAGGCTTGCCATGATATCCTGGTCTCTTTTGACGGAAAAAGATTGGTCTTCCATGGTAGACAAGCACTAAAAATAATATAATGACAATAATTGGTAACATTATAATTAGTCCAATAGAAGCTAGGACTAGGTCCATTATGCGTTTAGAGATAGGCACATCAGAAGGGAATATTATTACTGACACATCAGAATTCTACCAGAATGATCTCAAATCGAACCAAACAATCACAAGAGTAGTCAAAAACGAACGTATGAGTTATGATTCACCACAATCATAGTAAGAAGATAAACTCTCTCGGAGTGTAAATGGACTCAAGATATCCTCCGGTTTCTATCCCAATGTCCTCCCCAGATCTAACTGACGCTGAACGGGAGGCAGTAGTTGCTGTCCTGAACACAACAAACCTAAGCATGGGACCTCAGATAGAGGCTTTTGAGAATTCCATCCGAAAATTTACAGGTTGTAGATATGCCATCGGCGTGAATTCGGGGACAGCTGGACTTCATCTTTGTGTAAGAGCTGCGGGAATTCAGGATGGCGATTTGGTCATTACCAGTTCTTTCTCTTTCGTAGCTTCGACCAATGTAATTTTATTTGAGCGCGCCATCCCTGTGTTTGTGGATATTGATCCACTTACCGGAAATCTAAACCCAAAATTGGTAAAGCAGGCAGTCATGGATCTAACTCAAGGGGGTGATGTTGCCGAAAACTGGCTGCCTCGATTTGGACATCAAGGTTCTGGACGGCTAAAAGCTATCCTACCTATCGACGTTTTCGGTCAACCGGCTGATCTCGATCCCATTTACGAGATAGCGCAAGAGTACGATTTGATGGTGATTGAAGATTCTTGCGAAGCATTGGGAGCAGAGTATAGAGGGCGAAAAGCTGGAACATTGGGAGATTATGGGGTTTACGCTTTTTACCCAAATAAACAGATCACCACTAGTGAAGGGGGTATGATCGTAACCAATAACGAGCGAGCCGCTAAGCTTATGAGTGCCCTGAGGAATCAGGGGCGAGCTCCAGGGGACAAATGGTTGAATCACACTCAACTTGGCTATAACTATCGCTTGAATGAATTAAGTGCTGCATTAGGTCAAGTGCAAATGACCCGCTTAGACGAATTGCTCTATAAAAGAGAACAAGTGGCAAAATGGTACAACCAGCGAATATCCATAATTCCAAATGTCGATCCCCCTACCATCGTACCAAGCACTACCCGTATGAGTTGGTTTGTCTATGTTGTTCGTTTTGCGCCAGAGATTAACCGTGATTTCATCGCCAGGGAATTAAAGATTAGGGGTATACCTGCCCGCCCATATTTCACCCCCATTCACCTACAACCCTATATGGTCGATCGCTTTGGATATCGCCAAACAGACTACCCTATCACGGAAGAATTGGGAGGGTGCAGCCTAGCTTTACCTTTCTCGGGAGTGATGACAAAGGATCAAGTGGAATACGTATGCGAACAGGTGGGTCAAGTCATTGAATTGCGCAACTAAATACAAATGTGTGCACTTAAATGTTGTCAAAGGGAATTAAGTGGGGTGTGTTTTTGTTCAATAAATTGGAATTTATGCACCGTTTTAAAGGCCCCATAATTCCAGATTGATTAACTTTTGGGAGACGGGAGCGGATAAGAAAATATATTACCTAAGGAACCATCATGAATATCGCTATGTGGCGTAAAGCCTTACAAGTTATACCGCGGATAAGTAAAGATGAATGGGATCGTTTGGATGTGATTTCCAAATGGCTGATCTCCACTCGAGCTGCTGTGCTCGTGATGACCTTTATCTCTGCGGCAATTGCTGGAATTTTCGCGCTAAAGAGTGGGGAATTTAACTTTGGGTTGTGGTTATTAGTCACCTTTGGGCTGATATTTGCACACGCTACCAATAACTTAGTCAATGATTTCATTGATTACATAAAAGGAGTTGACAAAGACAACTATTACCGCGCGCAATACGGACCACAACCTCTGGAGCACAACCTAATGACCCGAGGTGGTTTGCTCAAATACACCGTTATAACCGGATTGATCGCTTTGGTTCTGGGTGTCCTTTTAATACTCTTGCGTGGCAATCTGACATTTATTCTACTGGCGTTAGGGGCATTTTTCGTACTTTTCTATACTTTTCCGCTTAAGTACATCGCCCTAGGAGAAATCGCTGTGCTCATCGTTTGGGGACCGTTGATGATCGGTGGTGGTTATTACGTCATCACCGGTTCATGGGATTGGAACGTGGTAATCGGTAGTCTTCCGTATGCATTAGGTGTAACAACCGTAATCTTTGGAAAACATATAGACAAGTACGCTGAGGATAAAAAGAAAAGCATCCATACATTACCGGTGCTTTTAGGTGAACGGTTAGCCCGTTACACAGTAATCGGTATGATGATCCTTCAATATGTTCTCGTGTTTTATTTGATCGCAAATCGTTTCTTCACCCCCATACTACTTGTCGTTTTATTAGCGATACCAAGCTTCGTTAAAGCAGTTTGGCCGATGTACAAGATGGAAAAACCCGATCATAAACCAGAGAAGTATCCTAGGGATATTTGGCCTTTATGGTTTGTAGCTAGCTCTTTCGGTTACAACCGTCGATTTGGAAGCTTGTTTCTAGTGGGTTTGATTTTAGACACAGTTATCACCACAGTGTTTCTGTAAAGCTACTTTCTCTTGACCATCCGTAGAATGTTTGAGTTCCCAGCTTTAAAATCGAACTGCACCTCATCCATCAATTGTTTTATTAAAAAGATCCCCGCGCCGCGAGTTTTTAACTCCACGAGAGGAACATTATAATCTGGCTCAGGCACCGTAGATGGATCAAAGGAATCCCCCGAATCGCGTAGAGTGATCCTCAATCCATCCTCTATAATTTCGTACGAACACTGGATCATACCCCGGTCTTCTCCCCCATAAGCATGCTCAATGATATTGGTACAAGCTTCATCGACAGCAAGTTTAACAGCGTAAATTGATGCGCTGTCCAGTCCAGCTTTCTGTGCCGCCTCGGCGAAATACTTTCTTATATTTTCAAGGTTTTCATAACGCCCACTGAATATCTTTGTTTGCATCAATAATATGCTAATATCCCCAGATGCGGGGATGTGGATTTAATATATCCACATCCCCGCATCTGACCTTGATTTGAGTCAATAGTTATAGAATTCTGCGGCGATCAAAAGCTGCTAACGGCAAAAGTTACGTCGTTATAGATCTCAATAAAGTGTTTTACACCTGCTAAGTCTAATGAATGCTCCATATCATCGCTTATGTTAACTAATACCAATTTGCCCTTCGCCCGTTTACAGGCTTTTTGGGTCTCCAACAACACCCAGATCCCACGACTGGATATGAAATCTACATCATTCATATCAAAGACAATTCCTGATTTTCCCTCCTCGAGGATCTCATTGAATTTTTCCTCCAATTCTGGTGCGGTGTACGTATCAATACGACCTTTAGCTTTGACATAATCACAACGTTTGTACTCGGTTGTTATGATTTCCATAAAAACGCTCCTCACATTGAAGAACTGTTGGTTTAGTTGAGATAGTATATCACGAAATATAGGGGGGATAGAAAGACAAACTCAAGATCATCAAATAACCAATTTGAACCCTCATCTGATTCACATCCCCGCTACAGGTAAGGTATAGCCTCCGTCCACGACAATCGTCTGACCCCTAATCATACTGGCAGCTGGAGAGCAAAGAAAAGCAACCACACCCGCTACATCCTCAGGGGTCACTAACCTTCCAACAGGATTGTGGTCGATGATACGCTCAATTATATGTTCGTCTTCGTTTATTAAATCAAAATGTTTAAGGGCATCCGTAAGCACGACACCAGGGGAAACGGCATTGACAACAATATTCTTAGGCGCAAGTTCAACTGCCAAATATCGAGTGAGCGCTTCTAAGGCAGCTTTACTCGCCCCCACCACTACATAATCCGGTAATACCCGCAGAGCACCTGGACTTGAAATGCTAACAATCGCACCTCCCCCACGAGACTCCATAAGAGGAACAGCTCGTTGAGCTGCAAACAATAATGCTCTCGCATTGATGTTCATCGTCCAATCCCATCCTTTAGGGCGTTGCTCCATAACGGGCCGGTTGTATCCGGATGCTGCATTGCTCACTAAAAAATCTAAAGCGCCGAATTCTTTCTCAACGACATCAAATAGATAATGGATATCGTCTATCTCCCCGATGTTAGCCTTTACAAGAAGTGCCCGCCGACCCATACACTCGATCTCTGCACAGGTTTCTTCTGCTGGTTGACGGTTGCGGAAAAAATTGATCACAACATCTGCCCCTAGACGGGCGAAATGTAAAGCAATCGTGCGTCCCACACCCCTACCAGAACCAGTGATTAGAGCAAGTTTATCTTTAAAAGTCATCTTATTAATCATCATAATTTAGATCAAGATCTGATATTAATTGATGGACCTGACGGAGGTGTAGACGATCATGACCTGCAATAATGCTAACCAATTCGCGGATGTTAGTCGGTCCAAAAATGGCATGCCTTGCTGGACGCTGCCATTCGAACTCTTCTAACTCTTCCAACAATCTTAAGGTCTTTTTCCGGGCTATTGTGAATTCTTGTCTAGCAAGGATGCCATCTTGTTGAATATATTGACGTTCCTCTGCCCAGCGATCGGTATCTTCCCCAGCTAAAAATGGATTGTCCTCGTTTATTACCTTATCTAGACGATGAAGGTTGACTTCTAACTCGACATCACGTAAATGGCAGCAAACTTCCTTGATAGACCATTCTCCAACCCGGTTTCTACGAGACCATCCGGAAACCGATATACCATTGGTGAGACCAGAGAGGGCTGCTGGTGTACCCCGTAATATAGCCTTGAATGCACTTGGTTTATCGAATGTTGGTTTCAATTCCTCTTGGGAGAAAGACTGCAACCAAGGGATGACCTGATCTAAATTTCCGGAAGCGGTGGGGATTGAATTCCCCTCTTCAGGGTCAATCTCCCTTTCTGAAATCCAAAAAGCCGGAAGTCCCAATAGACGGGCTCCACGAATATCATGATTTCGGTCGTTCCCAATCATCACCACCGGGTCTTGAGGCCACCCTATCCAACCAAGAAACTCAGCAAAAAAAGCTGGATTCGGTTTAGCAAAGTGAAAGGTTTCATATGAAGGGATCAGCAGAAAGGGGAAATCATCAGAAGGAAGACCAGCCCAATTAAGTCGTTGACGTATCGCCGTCAATGGGAACAGCGGGTTGGTGGCTATTCCAATTTGATACCCTAAGGATAAAGCATTCTCGATAAGCTCCACAGCCTCTGGTCGGTACTGGGTAAGGGTTCGCAGTTTGGGGAAGATGTCAGCATAAAAACCTTCTATCTCATGCTTCAAAGCTGCCTCATCTAAACCCAATGGCAAATAGAAAGCAGCATCAAAAACATCTTTAAGCGTGCAATCTGGATCCAAGTTTTGAAACATCTCCTGTGTAGCATCCAGCATCGTGGGAACCATCTGTTTAGGATCAACATACGAAGAAAGATGCTGGCTCAACAGGTTAAGGTAGGCTGGAATGAATGTCCCCATATCATTCCCCAATAGCGTATCATCCAGATCAATCAGCAGTGTCAGTGTCAAGTGGTTCTCCAGAGAAAATGGGGGGCAAAGTGTGACATTCCCCACAACCAACACGAGGCTCAAATCCATGACGCAGCGTTTTGCTACAAGATGTGTCTATTTCCACCCGACGCTTGAGAATGAAAAATGGACGACGAACAATACTTTCAAGGATCAAATGTGGGCAGGCATTCGCCTGTAGGATCTCTGGCACGGGGCAGGTAAAACACAGATCCGGTGTCCACTTCTGTGGTGGATCAGATATAGCTAATAAACGACATTCCTCATTGTGTCGACCGCGGTGATAGTCCCCATAAAAATAGCGACATTCTTTTCCAGCAGGAGTTTGCATAATAGAAATTGGTACCAATAATCTTATACTCGCGTAACGTATGATCCATCACGGGTATCAACACGGATGGTATCTCCCCTCTCAACGAAGCTGGGTACACTCACTTCCAATCCAGTTTGCGTTTTCACTGTTTTTGTTAATCCGGTCGCCGTATCCCCTCTAACAGTCGGCTCAGCCCAGACGACCTCTAAATCTACTGTAATTGGCAAATCAATGTCCAAAGCTTCATTCTCGTAAAACGTTAATTTAACCACCATGTTTTCTTTCAGGTATGGAGCTGATTCTTCTAAGACTTCTTTCCGCACAACCGGCTGTTCGTATGTGTCCAAATCCATAAAATGATAAAACTGGTCATCATGATAAAGATATTGGACGTTGTGATGATCCAGCCGGACATCCTGAACGCGATCCCCGGAGATGAAACTCATATCCAATGAGGAACCAGTACGCAAATCACGAGCTTTAATACGGATGGTGGCTTTTCCACGCCCAGGTTTGTGGTGCGAATACTCCAATACTTTATATAATTCCCCATCCTGCTCAAAAGTAACCCCTTTTCGTAGTTCGTTCACATCAATCATCTAAATAATCCTTAACAAATAACGCATCAAGCCTTTAAAGTTATCACACGCACCCTATGTATACACTTATAATTATCCCTAATTTTCAGACGAAATTATAGCCGAGGGCTATAGGCATGGCAAGGTAGGTGTGGTAACTTTGTGGTAAACTTTGATAAAACAGATGTTGTGTTATCCCTGCCAATAAATGGGCGATCAGATAACCATCCTTTCGCTTGTATAGTAAAAGATATTTGGAAGCAATCAAGAGGGTTAAACGGTGGAGAATATAAGGCAGGTCGTTTACATAGAAGATAGACAAGAGATGATCGACCTGGTTAGGTTGATCCTTCATCGCAAAGGCTTTGAGATCATTGGAGCCACCATGGGTAGCGAAGGGATTGACCTCATTCATCAGCACACACCCGATCTGATATTGTTGGATTTAATGATGCCTGATATGGATGGATGGGAAGTGTACCAGAGAATAAAAGCTGATGAAAGAACCCAAAATATCCCTGTTATTGTGATTACAGCAAAAGCTCAAACCATTGATAAAGTTCTTGGCTTACACATCGCCAAGGTAGATGACTATATCTCAAAACCCTTCAATCCTCAGGAGTTAATAGAGAGTATTGAAAACGTGCTTTCCAAGCGTGGTGAAACGGAAAGTATATAGAATCTTCTCTACCAATGGGGGTATGACAGTGATAATGAATCTAACGCACAAATTCCTAGCGAAGCTCAATGAGATGAAATGTCAATCCGAGGACAGTTCTGAGGATGCCCATTCACCAATGCATGGTATATAATCTCTCCCAGCCTCTGAAGACAACTCTACGTGCACGTTACTGTACTACGTTCCTCTGTCGTTTGCGTGGGTTAACCTTTCGTAAACCATTACCTTTAGATGAGGGTTTATTGTTGATCCACGATAGAGAAAGCCGTGTTGATACAGCCATTCACATGCTGGGAGTTCGCATGAATCTCACGGTTGTATGGATCAACAGCGCTGACAAAATAGTGGATGTGCGTCTGGCACGACCATGGCGACTGGTTTATATACCCAAACAAGCAGCAAGAAACGTCTTGGAATTGCATGCCTCCCGATATAATGAATTTAAAGTTGGAGACGTCCTACGCTTTGAAAGTATATAGGACCTCCTTGTTAAGGGACTTCTCATACCTTATTATTGCGCAACCACAGCGCATTTCTATTCGGTAACGCAAGGGCAGGCGGTTTCTAATCGGAATTAGCTGCCCAAACAGTACCTTTCCAAACAAATCAACAGGTCTTTTGAAAAATGCT
>JASFVL010000285.1:0-5471 GCA_050049875.1 Anaerolineales bacterium | reverse complement strand
GGGATATTCTGGATTTCATTCAAAATCCAGATTACGTAGCGCCGAACTGGCCGGATGATTACTGGCGTCCCAAAGAGGAACAAGCCAACTCGCAGAAGTGGCAAAAATCCGTCAACAGCTTTCGGGCCGATCTAAAATCATTGACTGACATCTTGGATGATCCAAATACCGATCTTTACGCCTCCCTACCGTATGGAGAAAAATACAACATTCTCAGGGAGATCTTAATCGTTGCAGATCACAACGCCTATCATCTGGGAGAGTTGGCGGTTTTCCGGGAAACCTTGGGTTCATGAAGCTCCGCTCTCTATTTGCGGGAGGTTCCAATTCAAATTTCAGCTTTACTTTTAGTAGGAGAAATTTATTGTGTCTAATCTAAAGAACATCCTCGGTCCCATGCGACTCCCTTTTGTGATCTTAACCCCGGCGTGCGTCCTGCTCGGGTTAGGTACAGCTATCTGGACAGCTGGAGTGGTCAATACATTGCACTTCATCTTGGCGCTAGTTGGTGCAGTGAGTGCACATATTTGCGTTAATGCTTTCAACGAGTACTTCGACTACCGTAGTGGGTTGGATTTTCGCACTCAGAGAACCCCATTCAGCGGTGGGAGCGGAACCTTACCCGAAAACCCACAATTGGAAAACACAGCCCTAGCCACGGCTATCATCACACTGGTCGTCACGGGATCGGTGGGTTTTTTCTTCTTGGGTGTCTGGGGGTTGTCGTTGTTACCTCTAGGCTTGCTTGGGCTCCTGCTCTTGGTCACTTATACCCCCTGGTTCACCCGCTACCCCTTCTTATGTCTTGTCTCCCCTGGACTGGGTTTTGGAACGCTGATGGTCATTGGCACGGATTTCGTTCTTAGTGGCGAATACTCCTGGACAGCATTTATAGCTTCACTAATCCCCTTCTTTCTGGTCAGTGATCTGTTGCTCTTGAATCAATTCCCCGATGTTGAAGCCGACCGGAGCATCGGTCGCCGCCACTATCCAATCACCATCGGCAGGCAAAAAAGCAGTCTTATCTACGTCTCCTTTTTAGGGCTGGCATATCTGTCAATCTTGATTGGTGTGTTAATCAATCTATTACCACCAACCGCTTTGATCGGTCTAATTACCCTTGTGATAGCTGTGCCTACCGCTATGAGAGCTTATCGTCACGCCGAGGATTTGGAAAATCTAATACCAGCTCTCGGTATGAACGTTTTGATAAACATCCTAACCCCTACACTAACTGCAGTGGGTTTGTTCTTGGGATAGTTGAGCAATGCTGGATTAAAAATCGAGTACAATGTGACCATGAAACTTAAGACTAAAGGGGTTCTTGTGAAGTAATACAGGACTGATAAACAATAATGGTATGAGATCGATAGGAATTGGAGGTAAAGGATGTCCGACTTAGTCGAGTTATGGGAACAACCTCAAGCCGAAGAAATTTTTATGTTAGCTGGATGGCGTCAATGGGCTGATGCAGGCTCAATTTCCTCCCGCTTGCCTCTCTACATCATCCAACAGACGGAAGCCCGCCAAATCGGTGAGGTTCGATCAGATGATTTCTATATATTCCAGATCCCAGGCACTCATGACTTGGTCAGACCGGTCGTTAAATTTGACCAGGGTCACCCAGAGTCCCTCCAAACGCGGAAGAACGAGCTCTTTTACACCCAAGTGGGTCAACATGGCATCGTTATATTTTTGGGTGATGAACCCCACCTAGCGGTAGAACGCTACGTGGAAGCTTTTCTGGAGGTGGCTCGTATCTTGGGTGTCAAACGTATCGTTAGTTTTGGAGGGGTTTACGGAGAATTACCATACGACAAAGAGCGTATGGTCTCAGCGATCTACAGTCTGCCACATATGAAAGGGGAGATGGATGAATTAGCAGTCAACCTGTCGGATTACCACGGGGGCGCCAGCATCGGTTCCTACCTGTGCCGGCGTGCGGGAGATGCGGGTATAGAGTACGTCAGTTTATATGCATTCGTGCCGACTTACGACTTCTCCAAAGTGGCAAAAGTGATAAATGCCATTCGCATCGAGAATGACTTCATGGCCTGGCTGGGCGTCATGCGGCGAGTAAACCATATGCTCAAAATCACCTTTGACTTGACTGAACTGGAGGAGAAAAGCCAACGCCTTGTGGAAACGGTGGACGAAAAAGTGGAAGAAATAGAAAGGGACACTCCACAGCTCGATGTGCGTGATTATATGCGGCGACTGTCTGAGGAGTTCGACGAGAAGATCTTTAACCCATTGGATGACCTTTGGGAACAAGAGATTCGGCGAATTTTCGACGAATTTGATGATGAGGATTAGAGTCCAAGCTGCCTTATACCTATTTATTTCAGGGCATCCATGAATCTTGGGATTACTGCCAATGTGAGGTTGAACATATAGTGCCATTTTTAGGATTCCAGGGAGATCAAACAGGTAACAATGCTAAGATCAGGAGAGACTATGCCCAAGGTACTTCTCTTCGATGTAAATGAAACCCTGCTAAACCTCAGCCCTTTAAAACCTATATTCCGACGAGTTTTTAATAAACCAAACATAATGCAGGGGTGGTTCGCATTGCTCCTGCATTCATCGTTGGTAACAACCCTGACTTCTTCCTATACCGATTTCGGCTCTCTAGCCGGCGCGGCGCTTGACCTAATCGCCTCCCAAAATGCTACTCCCCTTGGTATTCAGGATCGCAATGAGATCCTGAACACTATGAGAAGTCTGCCACCGCATCCCGATGTACCCCTGGGATTGGAGCGCCTAAGCGCTGCAGGATTTAGGCTAGCAACCCTAACCAACTCACCGAGTTCTGTCCTGCGCGCACAAATGACAAATTCAAGGCTTTTTGACTATTTCGAAAAATTGATATCGGTTGACGAAGTGCAACAATATAAACCTGCCTCAGCCCCATACCAAATGGCTGCTGAGAAGCTTGGAGTAAAGATACATGAAATTCGCATGATAGCAGCCCACGACTGGGATGTATTTGGGGCGTTGCGAGCAGGTTGCCTCGGAGCTTTCATTGCCCGTCAGGGAAAACCATACCACCCACTGTACGATAAACCGGGCATTGTGGGTACAAATCTAATCGATGTAGCGGAACAAATCCTAAAGGTTGACATATGAGGAAACGACGAGACTGACAATATGAATATCCTAGTGACCGGAGGAGCAGGTTTTATCGGCTCTCACGTAGTAGATGTCATGATTGAGGCGGGACACCGAGTATCCATCGTGGATAATTTGTGGGAAAATGGAGGTGGCAGGCTGGAAAATGTTAATCCTCAGGCTAAGTTTTACAAAATCGACATCCGGGAGCCTGAGTTAGAGCGAGTCTTCGAGAACGAAAAACCCGAAGTGATTTGCCACCATGCCGCACAGCACAGCGTTAAGATATCGACCGACAACCCAGAATATGATGCACAGGTCAATGTATTAGGTTTGATCAACCTGTTGCAGTGCGCTACACGATATGGGACCCGCAAGGTGATCTTTGCCTCCTCTGGGGCGACCTATGGCGCTGTAGATAAAATGCCAGTCGATGAAAATACCCCCCAACGACCAGAATCTCCTTACGGCATCACGAAATTGGCCAGTGAACATTATCTACAATTCTGGAAAGGGATGCACGGTCTTGATTTCACTTCCTTGCGATATGGCAACGTTTACGGACCACGTCAAGATCCTACAGGCGAAGCAGGGGTGATCGCAATTTTCGCTCGCAGTGTTCTTCAGGGTGAGCCTATTCGCATAGATTGGGATGGAGAGCAACAGAAAGATTACGTGTATGTGGGTGATGTAGCTCGCGCCAACCTTTTAGCCATAACGAAAGGAAATGGTCAAGCGTACTGCATTGCTACAGGTAAAGGCACTTCAGTCAACGCCCTTTACCGTCATCTGGTGGACATCACCGGCAATGAGGTTGAGACATATTCGGCACCCAGACGCCCCGGAGATATTTACCTAACCTATTTTGACTGCAGTAAGGCGGAGAAACAACTCGGTTGGATCCCTCAGACAAGCTTAGATGTTGGTTTACATCTGACAGTAAACCACTTTAGAGACCAGTTGAATTAATTAAGACGCACAGTGGACATACTGGGGATGAGTTATCCCTTGTTGGCGTTCACCATTTGATGGGTAAAGGTTATCAGTCTTTTATCAAAATAAGGAGAGATCAGACGAATGACCTATGATGTGCTTTCTATCACGATCGAGAAAGACGCCATGCGCCATCGAGACGGTCATTTTACTATTCCCAAGAAGGTGTGCGAATTGCTTGACCTTGACCCAGGTGATCAAGTCCATTTAATCATTCGCACGGTTAAAGGGGATTTTCTTTACGCTGGCAAATGGCAGATGAAATCAGGATATGAAATCTACGGAGGCGAGCTGAGGGAGCGTATTAAAGCTGGGGAACGTATTATCGTTACCGTGTCCAAAGCATAAAATCAGCGGATAAATATGAGAGCTAGATTCCCGGTCACAGTGCACCTCTTCCTGATTCGTGAGGGACGAATCCTTCTTCTACGGCGGTTTAACACCGGTTATGAAGACGGGAACTACTCCGTACCTGCAGGTCATTTGGATGGAGGAGAGAGCGTTAGGGACGCTGCCGTGCGCGAGGCTTTAGAGGAGATAGGCGTCGAGATTCGTCAGCAGGACCTCAACTTTGCAGGGGTAATGCACCGTAATTCTGACGACGAGAGAGTGGATTTCTTCCTAGAAGTGAAAACCTGGATGGGAGAACCTTCCATTATGGAACCCGAAAAGAGCGACGATCTCCAGTGGCTACCTATTCAAGATCTACCAAACAATACGATCCCTTACATTCGAAGGGCATTGTCTAATTTCATCACTGAGCGGACTTACGACGAGTTCGGCTGGGAGCTGTGAAGATCACCCAAACGGACAGACAATCCCACTTTAGGTTCTCTGGCGATTCAAATAATTACTCCATTAAATAGAAAGGTATCGAATGACCCTGAAGGTCCCTACTCGACATAACCCTAAACTGCAAAAACTGATGGACCGAATCAACTCTGACCAAGAGTTGCTTCAATTGTGGAAGATCGCTAATATAAACGCAGTTGACCGCCTTGGTATGAGCGACCACGGAGAGGTCCATATCCGCATTGTAGCGAACGCGGCACTGCGTATTATTCGCCTGCTAGGGGAGGCGGGCATTACACCTAACTCTGTGAGCGATCACGATCTTTTATACGAGGATGCTGAGCTTATTGTTGTATTGGCTGCCTGCTTACACGATCTTGGCATCTCTGTACACCGTGATGATCACGAAAGTTACAGTCTGATCCTTGCCTATCCAAAAGCACGACAGTTACTCGCTGGAATTTATGATGAGCCACACTTAACAACAATGGTAGCTGAGACCCTTCACGCCGTCATTGCACACCGCTGGGATGTGCGCGATTTGACCTTGGAAGCTGGTGTGCTTAAAGTCGCTG
>JASFVL010000044.1:0-18010 GCA_050049875.1 Anaerolineales bacterium | reverse complement strand
GACAAAATCGTATGCGTATAGATGAAGTTGGCAAAACATAAGAGAACGAATATAACCAAAACCGATATTTGGTCTGTTTTCTCAGATAACCTTATCGGTTTGGAACTATTCATACCGCTTCATGCAACACAGCCACACGATTGCGACCGGATTTCTTAGCGTTGTACATTACTGCATCAGCTTGTTCGATCAGTGCATATATATTCCGTATATCGGAGGATATTTCAGCAACCCCCAAGCTTATTGTCATCGCAATGTTGCCGACATCGGTTTTTATAGGTTGGTTAGCCACTTCCTGTCTTAACCTCTCAGCTATTTTCACCCCAGATTCTGAATCGACCTCTGGTAGGAGGATAACAAACTCCTCACCTCCATAACGACCCAAAATATCAATCTCTCGGATGTAGTTTACACATCTTTGGATGATTGCGCGCAGGACTTGATCTCCGATAGGATGTCCAAATCGATCGTTTACTCGCTTGAAATGGTCCAAGTCGATGAAAATGGCTGTCAGAGGTCGATTGAAGCGATGTGCACGTTCAACTTCCCGTGTCCCCAACTCAATTAAACCTCTTCGGTTGTAAACCTCGGTGAGAGAATCGGTTATTGCTAGTGCTTGTATTTCTGCATGGAGCTGAGCGTTGCGGATTGCAGCCGATGCCGTAGCAGCAAAACTGACTAATAACCTCAGATCGTCTTCTGTAAACGCATCTGGATCCTTGGCGAGCAGTGATAAAGCTCCTGTCGCTTCCTGATCAAAAAGCAACGGAGCGACAATAGCGGATTGAATTTCTGGAAATCCATTTGTCTTTTCACTTTCGGGGTTAGATTGATTATGATTCACATTTGGTATCAAAAGAGGATTTTGATCTTGTATAACGCTCTTGGCGAAGCTCTCCTCGATCTTAAGGTATGCTTCTTGTGGTTGGGGGTTGGGAAAGTCAACGATAGCCCTAACTTCTAACTTCCCGGAGTCAGGATTTTTCAACCTCAGGGTTCCCATCTCCGCTGTTGGGATCGCACGTTTGGCGGCTTCGATGATTTGATTTAACAAACTCACTAAATCGATGGTTGAGAGTAAAGAAGTTGCAGCAGCATGCAATGCATCCAACTCGAGGGCTCTTTTTTTGGCAGACTTGAAGAGCCGGGAACGTTCTAAGGCAAGGCCTGCCTGGCGTGATAGACCGACGATTAAGTCGATCTCCTCGCGAGAGAAATTATGGCATTCTCCGGTATTATCGACATAAAGTACACCTTCCAAGTTATTTTGAATGATGATTGGGGAGATCATCAGGGATCGAATCTCGAACGTTTGTGATAATTCTGAAGGAAATGAAGAATCTCCCGTGACCTCGTTTATGATGATCGGTTTGTGAGTGCGCTGCATCTCCTGGAGAAGGGGTAATTGATCGATCTTCATACGTAAAGTTGAGAATTCAAGCGCTTGTTCCTCGTTCAGGCGCAAATTTAATGGACTATTGGAGTGTGGAAGCGTCGGGTAAAATTCATCGCAAGAGGGATCGCGTAGAAATACAGCTACCCTGTCTATTGGTATTAACTTGTGAGCTGCCAGTACGATTGCATTTAGCGCATCTTGAAACTCCATTGTCGATCCGATAGTCTCAGAGATATCTACTAAAGCAGTGGTCACCTGACGTAGACGTTCTTCTTCACGCCGTCTTCGGGCTTCGGTCTCGAAAAGACGGGCATTATTTATGGCAATCGCAGCGTGGTCAGCAAGTAATTCTAAGATGTGAATCTCGTCTTGTTTAAAATCACGGCATTCGGAAAATGCGATGTTCATCACACCCAAAACTTCTGCGCTGAACCGCAGAGGTAGACCAATGATAGCGCCTTCCCAGTTCATCTTTGTGAAAAGATGGTGATCTTTCATGTCACGAACAATGATCCGTTCTCCGCTGCGAGCGACTTTATATGTAATGCCGTCCTTTCGAGGTTCTGCGAACGGTTCTTCTCGGCGTCCACCTGACCATAAAGCAGCACCAAAGGTTAGTTTTCCTTCATTATAGATAAAGATGTGAGCATCGTCTGCAGAGACTAATTTCAGGGCATAGGCGAGGATCGATTCAAAGACCGATTGGGGTTCTAAACTTGATGTCAATTCTAAGCTAGCTTGACGCAAGATTTCCAAATCTTGGCTGCGCTGGCGTTCGGTTTCTAAAAATCGGGTGTTTTCTATAGATATCGTCGCCTGATTTGCGAAGAGTGTCAACAGCTCAAGGTCATTCTGTGTGAAGCGGTGATTATTGCTGTCGTGTAATATATGGATGACTCCCCGTACCTGATCTTGCCAGCGTAATGGCGCACTAATCATAGACCTAAAGGGCTGTTCCTCCTCGTATACATCAGCCCGTTTAGACCACTTTCGATAATCATCGATAATCAACGCTTCGCCCGACTGGGCTACCATACCTGCAGCTCCTTCGCCATACTGCAGTACAATCCCTCGATAATCATTGGGTGTATTGTAGCTGACAACGCAGCGGGTTTCCTTCCGTTCTGGATCACAAAGGTAGAGACCTCCACTCTCGGCTTTGAATAATCTTACAGCTCTTTCAACAATCGTTTCGAAAAGATCGGTAAGATTGTTGGTTGTGGTTATGTCCTGGAATGTATCATTTAATAAAATCAGCTCTTCCGCTCTGCGGCGAAGTGTTTCTTCTGTTTTAAGGCGGTCCGTAATGTCATGATGGGTGGTTAAGATGAATAGCTCCCCTTTGATTTCTATCAAGCTCGCTTGAAGCTCAACAGAAAGTTGATCACTGTCTTGAGTCAGATGAACGCCTTCGTAACAGACCTTGATATCCTTAAGCAGCTTTGCTCTCCAATCGGAGATCTTTCCAATATCCTCCGGAAGAAGGAGGCGCGAAATTGGCATACCGATCAACTGTTCCCGCTTATATCGGTACAATTCGCTTGCCGCAGGGTTTGTATCCACAATTTTTGGTAATTCGCTCGTGTCTAAGAGTAGCTGAGCATCTGGAGTGAGTTCAAATAAACTGCGGAAGTGAGATTCACTCTCCTGTAATGCTTTCTCAGAGCGTTTGAGTTCTGTGATGTTATGGAATACGATTAAACGTCCGATCAAGCCACCACGGTGATCCTCCAATGGTGAGATATTCAGCTGGAAGTATTCCGTCGTTTCGCCATTTGTAATTGGGATTTCGGTGTGCGCACTTGTGACATGTTTATATGGCTCGACCGAGTCAGGTAGATCGGTCAATATCCGGAAAATATCTTGTCCGAATAATGTTTCTGGGGGTTTGCTAAAAGTTCTGGCAGCGAAGGGATTAATATCGATGATCCGGTTTTGAGAATCCAAAACGATTACCCCGGCGTTCATATTCTCTACGATAGCTTTGTGGGCTACGGGAACGAGATCGAGCAGCTTGTAGCGAAAAAGACCCCAACCCACACATATGCCCGTAAATGTGAAAGCTATCGGTGTCAGGTCGAGGTTAGGCACAGGACTTAAACCAAGTAAATACACTACGTTACCCAACCATGGTGCCAGTGCACCAATTAAAATTATGCCAGTTTGCCTGCGGTAAAGAGAGCTGGAATGCATAAAAGATCGCGTAAGCAGGGTTGTGGCGATAACTAAGAGGACGTAAGAATAAATCGCATTGAGCCAAAATCCCCAACCATAGGTGTAATCCAACAAGACGTAATTGCCGCTGGTATCAAGTTGCAAAGATACCCAAATTAACTTATGAAAATTGTTAGTGAGGACAAGGGTTAGGATAATCACAGGTTCAATCGTCAGTAACGCCAAAGTGCGGGGCGTGATCCATTCGTCTCGTCCACTGTATTGAGATGCAAAGATGATCCAAGCTGTAGGGACTAGAACAATCCCCAGGTATTGAACCTGAGCCCAAATCAATTTAATGGCCAAATCGGCGGCAGATATCTCAAAGGCATAACCCAGCGACCATATCGTCACACCAACCATTAGCAACGTGAAAGCATTTGCCCCCTTTGCCCTTCGACGTTGCCAACCACGATATACTGAAAGTGCCGAGACAATCGTAGCAGCGCCGATCAGGTAACTATGTGGGGAAATCTGCCAATGCATAGGTCTAATCGTCGTTTATAAATTATGGAGAGTTATATCACAGACTCTAGGGCATTTTGGGCTACTTAATAAAAATGATAGCTGTAATTTTCTAAGCTCGAGAGTGTTTAGTCAGGTACAATTTTCTCTGGGATCAATATCTAGGAATGAATGAACAGAAATCATAGGGAATGTGAGGAATCCACCTTTGTTTGTGAATTGTTTGTGTACTTGGGATATTAGTCTATGACGCTCCCCCCACAAATAATGCTGCTGCACGGCTTGGAAGGCAGCAGCCAAGGTTATAAAGCCACATATCTCCGGGGGATTATCCCCGGTTTGTTAACCCCTGATTTTCGAGGTTCACTGGGGGAACGAATGGAGCAGATTTACGCGATTGTAGGGTTGAAGATGAATTGGACGATCATCGGGTCTAGTTTTGGGGGCCTGATGGGAGCACTGTTCACTTGTCAGCGTCCGCAACAAGTAAAGAAATTGATCCTACTAGCGCCTGCGCTTGTGTGGCCAGAGTTTGCAGCTAATCCCCCCTCCCCCGTCAATAACCCGACGGTTATTTTCCATGGTGACCAAGATGAGATTTTACCAGTAGATATAGTGCAGTCATTGGCTGAGAGAGTCTTTACAAATCTGCAATTTGTTGTGGTCCGGGATGATCACAGTTTGCGTAAGACAGTGCGCTCCATTGATTGGAAAGCTTTAGTTGAAGGATAAAATTATCCGTCCATCCACAAATCAGCTAACCGTAGGGTAACTTGAAGCAACACATTGGCACCATTAAGACAATCCTGCCACTCCGTATACTCGCGCGGGGAATGGCTGGCACCGCTTACAGATGGAACAAAGACCATACCAGAGGGACATACCTCAGCAAAAGATTGGGCATCATGCCCGGCTCCGGAAACTAAATCAATGGTCTTTAATTTTAAACTCTGTGCAGCTTGGGTGATCGTTTCCCGGAAATGAGCATCCATGGGTGATGGTGGGTGCTTGCCAAGTGATTCTGTATTCAACCCCAAATTATATTTCTCTGCTGTCAGTTGAGCGTGGTTCAAGAGGGCGGTCTCCAAATTATTTAGAGTATTGGAATCAGGCGCACGAAATTCCAAAGACACAATCGCTCTCCCAGGCACGATATTGAAGGCAGCGGGAAAAAGCTGTATTTGACCCACATTCGCCACACAATGAGGAAACTCGGATTGTGTCACTTCACGAACCGCGAGAGTGAAGCTACTAGCGCCAAGAGCAGCATCCAAGCGATCCTCCATCGGTGTTGTTCCGGCGTGATCTGCGCGACCTTCGAATATGATCCGACAGGAACCAATGCCCACAATACTTGAAACTACGCCGATGTCAGCATCTGCCCTTTGGAGGCGTTTACCTTGCTCGATATGGAGTTCCAGGTATCCTGCTAATTCAACTGGTTCACGACGAGCATTGAACAAATTTTCTTGGGATAGATTGGCTTTTGACAAACGATCCAACAGGTGATCACGTCCACCGCGTGGATCCTGTAAAGCTTCAGTGGAGAGCTTACCTGCCAAGGCTGCGCTGCCTAATAATCCCACCAAGGTGCCCTCCTCATCGGTGAAATCGATTGCTTCCAAATGAAATGGCAGTGAAATATTATTTTCTCGGACAACTTGAAGCGCTTCAAGTGCTGCCAACACCCCCAATGCGCCATCAAAGCGACCACCTTCAGGTACTGAATCCAGGTGGGATCCGAGAAGCAATGTCGAGCCATCAGCTGGTCCGCATCTTAGGAGGGCGGAATGGTTTCCAGCAGAATCGACCCGGAAGTGAAGACCTGCTTCCTTGATGCGCTTTATGAACCACGCTCGGGCTTTGAGATGTGCATCACTTAACGCTGGACGGTGGACACCTCCATCGCTCGTACTTCCGATCCGCGCCAGCGCTTCGAAGTTAGCTCTAAAACGTTTGGAATTCACACGCAAGGCTTGGAGATTGTCATTAACCAAAGTTCACTTCCTTGGACCTCATCTTTTTATGACATCACATAATAGAGCTTTGTAAACGGGGAAACCTGATATGGGATCGCGATTGTTTAGATCCGTAAGCACATTGATATTGGCTTCTTGCCAAGATTGCGGACCGAGAGGGCCACCA
The DNA here is from genome assembly GCA_050049875.1 of Anaerolineales bacterium. Lineage (GTDB taxonomy): Bacteria > Chloroflexota > Anaerolineae > Anaerolineales > UBA11858 > JASFVL01. The sequence goes on along the minus strand of JASFVL010000044.1, from coordinate 11,790 downwards.
CCACCCATGTTGACTTCAACAACACCCTTGAGAATATCCTCCGTGACTTTTGCCCATAATGGCACTCGACCACGAGGTGTAATGACGAAAACTTTATCACCATCTTGTATGTCGCGGATTCTGGCATCTTCCAAGTGTAAGTGAACTAAGGGGTGTGGTTGCAGGGTTCTCAGTGATTCTATATTGTGGTGCTGAGAGCGGAAATCTGATTGGGTGCGTGCTCCTGAATTGAATACTAAAGGATATACACTCGCCATTTCTGGAGATGCGATTGGGCCTTCCTGAGGTTCGGTGTACACCGGTAATGGGTCATAGCCGTATTGGCGGAACCATTCTGATACGAATTCGAACTTACCGCTAGGCGTCTCAAAGCCGGGACGCCCATCTACTCTCAGTTCACCACTTTCGTATTTGCGGTAGCGCATTTTCGGGGATGGATATTTAATACCGGTGGGATTGGCACGCAATTCCTTTTCGCGAATACCGGTCCCAGCTAAAGCGTGTTGAATTAGCGCTTCTTCAGTTTGGGGCCAACGCTCTCCATAGCCTAAGCGATTGGCTAATTCAACGAATATTAGATAGTCATTCCGGGATTCTCCAACAGGCTCAATAACTCGCTGACGAATTTGCACGTGATCACCGAATTTCATATACGATTCAATTTCAAATCCGGTTGATGCTGGAAGGAGAATATCGGCGTAAATTGCATCAGCAGTTGGAAAGCGGTTAACAACGACTAAAAAATCCAGTGCCGAAAATGCCTTCCTCCACAGATCGGGATTGGGCCAGGCAGTGATGATCGACGATCCACTGATGATCATTGAGTGAATACGGTATGGATCGCCATGAAGGATGGCTTTTGGTATGGCGACCGCGTGGGCTTCTTTGCGCATCTCCCAATAGATGGGGTATTCATCAGCACCGATGGGAATCCGAGCCCCGGTCGGGAATTCGGTGGTCAGTCGATTTAACTTCAAGCGATTTTTCATCTGAAATAATTTCCCGCCAGGGGAATCCAGATGACCACCCAACGCTTGCAGAGTTAGTACGGCGCGGATCGCCTGTACACCGCTGTTAGAATACTCTAATCCACTGTAAGTACGCAAAGAACATCCCTGCGCATAGCCTATGGAATGCCCTAAATCGCGAACCCGATCCGCAGGTACCCAGGTGATTTGTTCGACGCGCTCAGGTGTGAAACTCTTTACGTAGTCGCGTAATTCCTCAAAACCATGAGTCCATTGCTTAACGAAGTGTTGATCATAGAGGTTTTCCTTGATCATTGTGTGAATCGCACCTAAAGCCAAAGCACCATCAGTGCCCGGTCGGATACCAATCCATTCAGCATCTGTTGCCAGGGCAGTCTCACTTCGCCGGTGATCGATGACGATTAGTCTAGCTCCGCGACGCTTAGCACGTTTTAGCCTGCGCAGATCAATAGGCGGAGATGCGGTTGCTGGATTCCAACCCCACACGATGATCAAATCCGCGTTCTCCAGATCTTCATACATGTTGACGATATAATCTCCGAAACAAGCTTGTGGTGCAATCATCCCATAGGATACATAGCAGAGCGCACCGACTCCGGTGGTATTGGGTGAACCAAAAGGGAAAAGGACCGCGTTGGCGGAGGACTCGATCGTTCCCGCAGGAGCGAAATGCTCGTTCAGTCCAAATTCAAAGTTTCCCCGACCGGTATACATGCAAACCGCCTCAGGTCCGTACCGATTAGCGATGTTGTTCAAGTTTTCGGTAATAATTTCGTAAGCCTGTTCCCAACTTATGCGCTCATATTTGCCAGAGCCTCTCTCTCCAACACGCCGTTGGGGATACAGAAGGCGGTCTTTAGAATAGACTATATCTTTTGCTCGTACTCCGCGGGGACAAACGATGCCCTGAGGATGGTCTTTCAAGGGCACAATGCGCTCGATCCTGCCTGATCTCAAGTGGACATCAACGCCACATCCAGCAGAACAAACACCACATATGCTTGTAATTACAGTGTGATCTTGAAATTTTTGATCATTCCTGCCGAAATTTGTATGGATCGAGGCTTTTTCATTGTTGGTTTCCATGGGGGTGGTGGTCCTCAATCTTTCTTCATTATTAATTCGATATCGTTTTCCACAGAGGACGACAAAGCTGGAACGGTATGATCCTCCATCAAGGCGAGGGTTCGCTCCTTAAGGCGCATGTTCAGGTCTTTTGCCCCACTGGATTCCCAATTGGGAAATTGCTGACGGTCAAAGATTCGGGGTATCCAGAGTTCACGGAAGTGAGTGAAGGTGTGATCGTGGCTCATGAAATCACCTCCCGGTCCTACTTCGTGGATCACATCGAGCGCCAGGTTTTCCGCATCTAAGCGTGTGCCGGATATAAATCTACGATTCATGGAGATGATTTCATCTGTTAACACCATCATCTCAGGTGAATGAGTCAGTCCGCTCTCTAAATAGCCTACATCATGGTTAAGGTTGGTCACTGCTAGCAGAGCGACCAAGGTTGAGAATTGGGCGTCAATTGCAGCTTGGCCATCAACAACTTTGCTATCGCTGTGACCTGCATAGCCCCATAGGGGAAGATTGTAAAACCTAGCCATTTCAGCAGCCATCATACGTGCGAGTTGGAATTCCGGCGCTCCGTATACGCTCACCATAGTTTGCATATCGATGTGATGAACTCCATGACCATATAGGAAGGGTGCTCCTGGATTGTTCAATTGATGCATAACCAGGCTGCTAAGAACCTCTGCGTTACCAAGGGCAATCGCTCCTGGTAGGGTTATAGGTGCGGTGCCACCCATCATCGGGGCGGGTGAATGGGTCACCGGGATCTTGTACTTCGCGCAGAAAAGTAGCTTATCCGTGGCTTCTTGAGCGTGCTGAAGAGGGGAGGAAGGTTCTGAGTACAGCAGGATATTCGGACGAGCGCGCAAGCGTTGTTCGCCTCCCGCAGCGGCAGCGGCCATGGTGGCGATGGCTTCGATATCAGCTTGATCATGGCAAACAAACACAATTGGTTTGGTGGAATGCCTGAGCATAATAGCGAATTGGTGTCGATAATGCATCCTCGTTGGGACATCTTTTGGCACACCCATTGACATAACGAAATTTATCTCCGGCAGCGCATCGGCTACATGCACGCAATCTGCCAGGTCCGCAAGCTGAAAATCCCTTCTAGATCCCGTCCTCGGATCCAGGTAATGCAAGGTGTCGGAACCCGGTCCGAAATAAGCTTTTTCTCCATTAAGTTCCAAAGCAACTTCTTGCGAACCGCGAGTGTAAAGGTTGAAACAGCTGGGAACTGAGGCTAGTGCCCATTCTACGAGGGATGGTGATACATGCACCAAATTAGCCTCTATTCGGGCGCCTGCAGCACCTAAGATATCCAATGCTGCTTGATTAAATACTCTAAAACCTGTATGTTGAAGAATCTCGCACGAAGCTTGGTGAATGTGAAGACAGCTCTTCCGGTCGAGCAAGCTGAGGTTAGGTTGAAGGATAGCCATTTTTATGACCTGGGGGTTGTAGATTGATCTGAAGAAGCGTTTATATAAATTCTGTGCCCTCAAAAAACGATTAAACCACGAGCAAGTTTACCATCTATCATGTCATTGTAAGCTTGATTTATCTCCTCAAGACTATAAGTCTTCGTAATCAGACGATCCAAATCCAGCTTACCATGGAGATAGAGGTCTGCGAAGAGGGGAAAATCACGATGGACATTTGCAGATCCGTAATATGAGCCGACGATGGTCTTTTCCTGACGGGTTAGTACTGCACTTGGGAATCTTGTGTTGCTATCCATCGGGGCTAAACCTGCTAGAACCAAGCTTCCTCCTGGTCGTACAGCGTCGAGGCACTCCTCTTGTAGGCTAGGCATCCCTACGGCGTCGAAAACATAATCAGCACCACGTCCGCTTGTGAGACTTCGGATCGCATTGTTTGTATTCGCACCGCTGATTAATTCATGGTTTGCACCGAACTCGCGTGCCAATTTTAGTTTTCCTTGTGTTTTATCTACTGCGATTACCTTCCCTGCTCCAGCAAGTTGTGCACCCATGATGATACACAAACCAACACCACCAGCTCCGAAAACGGCAACAGTAGTGCCTGGTTTTATCTTCGCGGTGTATATTGCAGCCCCAATACCTGTTGTCACAGCGCAACCGATCAAGGCAGCTACTTCAAAGGGGATTTTTTTCGGAAGCGGGACACAACAGATTTCGGGAATGACCGCGTACTGCGCGTTGCAGGATATCCCGCTAAGGTGGTATATCGGCTTCCTGTTTTTTGAGAGCCGTGTGCTCCCATCCAAGAGATGTCCAGCCCAGAGTGATTCTAAGTATGTGGGACATAAATTCGGGCGGTCATTCAGACAATAAAAGCACGACCCACAGCTAGGTGACCAGTTGAAAACAACGAGATCGCCTTCTCGGATACGTGAAACACCCTCGCCGATCTCTTGGACAATACCAGAACCTTCATGCCCTAAGACAGTAGGTGTTGGGTAGTGTGTTGCACCACTGATCACATGCCAGTCACTGTGGCATACACCAGAGGCGGCGATTTTAACCAAAATTTCTCCTGCACGCGGTGGTTGTAAATCGATAGTCTCTACCCGTAATGGAGTATTCGGCTTGTAAAGGACGGCGGCGTTAGTTTTCATAGCCTCTCCAGGGGAAATTACACATTGCATTTGTGTTCCGTGTTTAAATTTTAAGGTTATTGTTCGTTATTAGAACTACTCTTAAGTTTCTCGATGAGATGATGGTTAACTTAAAATAGACTCCATTTTGGTGATCCTATTAGGGTCGACCTTCGTATTCATATGGTAAACTCGTGATTGGGTTTGGGTCAAGTGAATATCAACCTCTTCAATAACAGCCATTAATCATGAAAGGAGAAACGGACCAAGATGAAAGCCGTGCGATTGGTTCAACCTGGTAATCGGTTGCAAACTCAAGAGCTTGAGATACCTGAAATAGGATCCAAAGACCTTTTGGTACAGGTAAAGGCCGCTGGTATCTGTCATTCGGATGCTCATTATCGAGCTGGTATATCCCCTGTACACCCCTTACCGCTCACGTTGGGTCACGAAGTGGCTGGGATTGTTGATGCAGTCGGGGTGGACGTCCAGGATTTTAAAGTAGGGGAACGAGTATGCTTACATTATATGGTTACATGTGGAGAATGTGAATATTGCTACCGGGGAAGCGAACAGTTTTGCACCTCGGGGTCGATGATTGGAAAATATCAAGATGGTGGTTACGCTGAATACATCCGCATCCCCTCAAGGAGTGCATTTAGACTGCCGGATGAAATACCATTTGACCAAGGCGCCGTTATGATGTGTTCCTCGGCGACATCGTTCCACGCGCTGAGAAAATCACGCTTACAATCTGGTGAAACGGTGGCTGTATTCGGCGTTGGCGGTTTGGGATTATCAGCGGTTCAATTGGCATTTGCTTTTGGTGCTGCGCAGGTGTACGCAGTGGATATTAACCCTGAGAAGTTGGAAAAAGCTGGGGATTTCGGAGCAGTCCCCATTCATGCAGGGGATTTGAATCCTGTGGAAGAAATCAAGAGCCTAACCTATAGTAGAGGTGTAGATGTATCGCTTGAGTTGATAGGACTGCCCAAAACCACCCAACAAGCGATTAGTTCACTTTCTGTTTTCGGTCGAGCAGCTTTGGCAGGGCTGACCGATGAGAGCATTATTCTCGATCCATATAATGACCTAATCATGAAAGAAGCGGAACTAATTGGCGTCTCCGATCATCTGGGACAAGAAATCCCAAAACTGATTGATCTGGTCCGGGAGAAGAAGTTGCAGTTGAATGATGTGATATCGGAAACTTTGCCTTTGGACGCTGAAGCGATCAACGAGGTACTGGATCGATTAGACGACTACCGATCTAAAGGGCGTGCCGTTATCACTCCATAAATCGGTTTTAGGATTAGGAAATTTGTTTGAGCGGAAGATGACAGGTTTCACTACCAAAAATGGACAAAATTAGTAATAATTGTATTGGTATTATCCATGACGTTGAGTAAAAGTAGGATTAACAGGTTGTTGGTGCTTGAAGAAACTTTTCTTCGAGAGATTATATCCCACGCTTTTTTGCTAAAGGTCATTGATTGAAGTTTTGAATTTAAAGGAGGTAAACATATGCCCGTCAAAGGATGGATTGAGGTGAACGATTTGTATTGCAAAGGATGCGAATTGTGTGTCAACGCTTGTCCACAAGATGTGATGCGCATGGATTTAGAGCATCTAACCCCAAAAGGGTATCACCCTGCCCGGTTGTTTGCCGATGGTTGTACAGGATGTGGGATATGTGCCATTATGTGTCCTGAAGCGGCGATTACCGTATTCCGCGAGGTTCCTGCCAGACGGCGTCGCGCTCGAACCAGCGCAGCAGTGTGAGGAGGTGAACCGTGGCTAAGGAACTTTGGAAAGGCAATGAGGCGATTGCTGAGGCTGCAATTCGGGCAGGAGTGGAAGCTTACTTTGGATATCCAATAACCCCCCAGACCGAACTTCTGGAATATATGTCTAAGCGCATGCCTGAACTTGGTCGTGCTTTCCTTCAGGCGGAGAGCGAATTAGCCGCCATTAACATGGTTTATGGTGCTGCATGTACCGGGGCTCGAGTGATGACTTCATCTTCAAGCCCCGGTGTTAGTTTAATGATGGAAGGTCTCTCTTACATTGCTGGAACAGAAGTACCTGTCGTGTTGGTGGATATCGTTCGAGGCGGTCCGGGTTTAGGGAACATCGCCCCCTCTCAAGGGGACTATAATCAAATCGTTCATGGCGGTGGTCATGGCGACTACCACCCCATTGTACTTGCGCCCTCCAGCGTTCAAGAGGCGATTGATCTTACAATATTAGCGTTTGAGCTGGCTGAAAAATACAGGACGATTGCCGTTGTGTTGGCGGATGGAAATATCGGGCAGATGATGGAACCCGCAGAAATCCCTCCCATGCGTCCAATAATGGTGGATAAGCCCGATTGGGCTGTGACTGGAGCGCTAAACCGCGAGCGGCGCATCCTCTCCTCGATCTATATTCAACCCGAAGATCAGGAGGTCGTAGATCTTCGGTTGATGAAAGTGTGGGAAAAGATCAAAGAGAATGAGATACGCTATCAGGAATATTATTTAGAGGATGCAGAGGTAGTGGTGATCGGATTTGGAACCGCTGGGCGTGTATCGCTTTCCGCTGTTCGTGAAGCCCGCGAGGGTGGAATCAAAGTAGGCCTGTTTCGCCCAATAACCATCAATCCATTTCCGTATGAACAGATAAATCAGCTCGCTAAGCGTTCAAAAGCGTTATTGGTAGTGGAAATGAACTCCGGTCAGATGTATGAAGATGTGCGTCTGGCAGCGGATGGGCGAGTGGCGATTGAATTTTACGGTCGAATGGGTGGTGTGGTTCCTTTCCCTGACGAGATAGTTGACGAGATTCAGCGGGTCGTCACTCAACCCATCACGGAAAATGGAGACGCAAGGCGCCGTTGGCTCGATCGAATGGAGCAGATTATCGGCAATTAGGCTACGCGTTCGAGAGTAAACAGCAAAAGCTTGATAATCAAAAAAGGAGTACAACTTAATGGAATCGACAGTTCCTCATCAATTGGTTTATGAGCGTCCCCGCTCATTGGCAAATGTGGTTACCCATTATTGTCCAGGATGCACCCATGGAGTAGCGCACCGCCTAGTCGCGGAGGTTATGGATGAGATGGACATTCGGGAAAAAACTATTGGCGTAGCTCCCGTTGGGTGTTCCGTATTCGCTTACAACTACTTTGATTGTGACTTTGTTGAAGCCTCTCATGGACGAGCGCCTGCTATGGCAACTGGTGTAAAACGAGTGCTCCAAGATCGTGTGGTTTTCACGTACCAAGGGGATGGGGATTTAGCCTCCATCGGTATGGCGGAGATCATGCATGCCGCGGGTCGTGGGGAGAATATTACAGTGATCTTCATCAATAATGCCATTTATGGCATGACGGGGGGTCAGATGGCACCAACGACCCTCCCTGGGCAGGTGACCACATCGTCTCCCAGTGGACGGGATGTGGAAACAATGGGTTTTCCAATCCGCATGGCTGAGGTCCTCGCCAAAATGGATGGATCTGGGTATATCGTGCGGCGCAGTCTGCACAGCCCGAAGCACATTCGCCAGGCAAAGAAAGCTATCCGTTTGGCATTCGAGGCTCAACTGCGTGGTTTGGGATTCTCAATGGTCGAGTTGCTATCTACCTGCCCGACGAACTGGGGGATATCACCTCAAAAAGCCCTTCAATGGGTGGAAGATCACATGATCCCTGTATATCCATTGGAGGATTACAAAGTCGCTGAGCCGCTGAAGGATCTGAGGATCAAGTAGGAGAGTTAGATGCAGACTGAAGTTGTAATTTCAGGTTTTGGAGGGCAAGGAGCGCTGTTTGCAGGTCAGGTATTAGCGTATGCTGCCATGGACGCGGGGATGAACGTGACATGGATCCCATCCTATGGTCCAGAGATGAGAGGCGGGACGGCGAACTGTACAGTAATCGTTTCTGACGAGGAAATAGGTTCACCGCTTGTGCGCAATCCTAAAGCCGTGCTTGCATTGAATCTGCCCTCCTTGGATAAATTTGAATGCCAAGTGAAACCTGGAGGCGTTTTGATCACAAACCAATCATTAATTGATCGAGATTTAGAGCGTGATGATATTAACGTTGTATTGATCCCAGCGAACCAAATTGCTGAAGAACTTGGGAATAAAAGATTAATAAATATGGTGATGCTAGGTGCGCTGATCAATCAGCTCCCGATACTTCCCCTTGAGACGATTAAACAAGCTTTGGAGGACCATCTCCCCGAAAGGCATAAAGGTTTGTTGCCAGCAAATTTTAAAGCACTAGAGCGCGGTGCTGCTTTCGCTCAAAAAGAAGCTCGTGCTGCGGTCTGATTCGATGACGTGACTTCATAAAACTGCTCAAGGAGAATGCGGTTGTAAAGTGATGACCCCTTTACAACCGCTCTTCGGTATATTTACTGACAAATGAGGTAAAATAGCCCAACGGAAGTCAAATAGCGTCAATCCTGAAAGGTTAGTCAATGGATTCCGATCGCACGTTTTTCATCTGCCCAGTCTGTTTTCTTGTGTGCGAGACCTCACAAGAGTGTCACAACCACCAAATGATTGAATGCGATGCGGGTGAGTTTGACGATGAGCGCCGCAAACCCCCGATAGATAAGCGCGGCTACTTGGTGACTCGTGCCCCACGCTGGTATCTCGAAGCGGTTGGGTGGGTTAGACCTGATTGAATCGCGCAACAGTGAACTCACCTAAGTATAAACTTAGCGTTCCCGCGCGCATCAACGTTTTAGGCAATCCCAGTGATGGTGTGGAGGGGGATTTTGCCACAATCTCCGCTGCCGTGAACATTCTTGCACATGCTCGGGTTGAGATTGATCATAATCTGGTATTGGAACAAGTGGATCAGGCAGCAGACGGCTCCAAAATTTACCACAAGCAGCAATTTTCAATCGATCAGATCCCAATGCCATATGATGGCGAGCTCGATCTTGTAAAGGGGGGCATAAATCGTCTTTTTCGATACAGCTCAGAACTTCGGAATAAACTAAAGGGACAAGGGGTTCGAATTACGGTTTGGAGTGATGTGCCTCGCCAAAGCGGTTTGGGTGGTTCATCGTTATTTGTGATTTTAACCTTAGCCGCATTGCGGCAAATTTTCAACTTGGATCTGCATTACCATAACGATTATGTATTAGCGGAATTGACCCAGCGCGTGGAAGCCAAAGAGTTGGACATCACTTGCGGATATGCTGATCGTTATGTTCCACTCTTTGGTGGCATTGCTTATCTGGATTACCGAGGTAAACTGCAGCAAAATGCAATTGACCAAGAAGCCTATGCAACCTACGAGAGGTTGGATCCTTGGGTTGATGATTTACCTTTAGTAGTCGTTTCCAGCGGAGTAACTCACGAATCGGGTGATATTCACGGCTGCATGCGACCTCGCTATATAGAGGAACATGCTGATTGGGTCCTTCAAGGCGGGGAAGCCCCACCAATGGTGCGCTGGATGCAGGGTGCCTGGGAGACAGCTTGGCGTGGAAAGATTGCTCTGCTTCGGCGTGATTGGGAGACCTTTGGGTCTCTGATGACCCAAAACCACTATTTTGTAAACGAAATGATGACCTACTGTGGCTTTTCGGATGGAGCCGGGTGGGCAAACAACTTATTGATTGATACAGCTATAAAAAACGGAGCCTTAGGGGCAAAGTTAACCGGTGCCGGTGGCGGTGGGTCGGTGTTTGCCCTTACAAAGCCGGGTAAGGAGACAAAATTGATGGATGCTTGGGAAAAAATAGCGAATCAAGCCGGCATGTCTGCTGCGAGCTTATACCGTGTCAAAATCGCTCGTCAGGGCTTATCTATAGTACAACTTGAAGGTTGAGTTATTTTGCTAGCTGGTGGGATAAATGATTCGGGTTTTCTTCCTCAGACAAGCAACAGCCATATTCTTGGAAGTGATCAATGGAACAAGCAGTTATCTTAGCTGCCGGCAGGGGTAAGAGGCTCAGGCCGATAACCAAGAACCGTTCCAAAGCAATGCTACCAATTCTAGGTAAGCCGATGGTAGTGCGAGTCCTTGAAGACTTGATTATCAACGGGTTGGAAGATTTTATTATAGTTATCAGTCCTGACGACCAAGACATAATCGATTATTTTGATAAAGGGGGATTTTTGGATGGAAGGGTTCAATTGGTTCAACAAGCCCAACCCCTTGGCACAGCGCATGCCCTCCATCAAGCGGCACCTTTTATCGAAGGTGATTTCATATTGACTGCCTGCGACAGCTTATTTCCTCAAAAGGATATAGGTCGTTTGATCACTTATTGGGGGGATCACCGCAAACTGGATGGCCTCTTATCACTTAAAGAAGTTGACCCCACTGAGGTGATTAACTTCGGTATCGTTGAACTATATGGCAAATCGATCACCCGGATTGTTGAAAAACCGTCGCTCAATGATGCTCCCTCTGAGACTGCCAGTTTACCGATCTATTGCTTTTCTCCCCACATATTAAGCTATTTATCCGGAGTCAATCCCTCGCCCAGGGGGGAGTATGAACTTCAGGATGCCATCCAACGGATGATCGATGATGGGGGGAATGTAGATGGGTTGAATATTTCAGGACGCTCGAATCTCACTAGCGCCGCTGATTTGTTAGCAATCAATATGAAATACTTCTATCAAGACAGTGTCCCGTTAGGCGTTCACACCAATGAAATTGGATCTAGAACCACATTTATCCCCCCGGTTAGAGTTGAAAGTGGTGCGATTATAGGTGAGAATTGCACTATCGGACCAAACGTTTTCATCGAATGGGATTGTTTTATTGGCGATCAGGTGACCTTGCGAGATGCGGTAGTCCTGCGTGGCGCTTCGCTTGCAACAGGTTTGAATATCGTTAGTCAATTACTGTGGTAAATCTCAGATTGTTTCTTTTTCCGCGATGGGTGCGATTATGGCGTCCGTGATGTGGATTAAATCTTTAGGGTCTAACTCCAGCCCTGCCATGTGATCCCCACTGCTGATGTTGACCTTAGTGCAACGAGCGATGGACTCATCGAATATCACGGGGATATTCTCTGGCAACCCTACGGGTGCAATCGCGCCTTTTGTATAATCGGATACTTCGTGGATCTCTTCAGCACTGGCGAAACTGAGTCGCTTCCAGTTCCCAGGCAGATATTTGCGCAC
>JASFVL010000284.1:0-5499 GCA_050049875.1 Anaerolineales bacterium | reverse complement strand
TTGCATTTTTAAGTGACGAATTGGACACTGCGTTTAATTTCAACGGAATGCGAGATCGATATACCGGCTACCGCCAGGCATTGGCTGAGGCCGGTATTTCGTTTAACCCCAAGTATCACTTTGAAGGGGAAGTGGGTGGTTGGGAGGCGTTCCAAAAAGCAAAAGAGTTGCTGGCATTGAAAGATCGGCCAACAGGGATCTTTGCTGCAAGTGACACCTATGCGATTGGCGTTATGAAAGCAGCTCAAGAGTATAATATAGAAGTTCCAGAGGAATTATCCATTATTGGATTTGATGGAATACGGGATGCTGAATATCTTGGTATCACCACTATGAAGCAGCCATTATACGAATCTGGTATAGAGGGGGTCCAGTTGTTATTTGATGCAATTGATAGTGGCTGCGATCCGCATAAAAGGGTTCAATTACCTGTCAAATTAACATTGAGACAAACAACTGCACGACTAAAATAATGCATATAATCCATCTATTTTGATGAGGTAACACAACCTACAAATGGATAAATAATTGGATTGAAAAGATGTAGAATAAGAAGAGTTTTACACGCATTTCATTCAATCCTTTTGAGAGGAGGTGATATTTACCCAGCAGAAACAACTATCCACTTGAACAGCTTACAAAAAAAGATATATAAATTTTCATTTAAGAAGGAGAAGAAAGAACATGACAAATAAACGCAATCTATTGATTCTGCTCACCCTCCTGGTAGCAGGCTCATTGCTTCTCGTCGCTTGTGGTCCCTCTGAAACACCAACTCCTACAGAAGAGATGATGGAAACTGAGGAACCCATGGAAGAGGAAGAGATGGAAGAGGAAGAAGAACCTATGGCGGAAGGCGATTATTATGAAAGAGCCCAAGCCGGTGAGTTCGATGGAACCTCGGTCCTCGTCATGGGCGCTTTTGCCGGCGGCGACGAAGAAGCTCGCTTTGTCTCCGTCAACGATCGCTTCACAGAACAGACTGGCATCGAGGTCACCTACGAAGGTACACGTGACTTCGAGGTCGTCATCAACACCCGAGTTGAAGGCGGTGACCCGCCTGATGTGGCCTTGCTGCCCCAGCCCGGATTGATGACCCGCTTCGCAGATGCGGGAGCACTTCTACCCCTATGGGATGAGATCGTCACGCGCATCGATGATAACTACGCCCCGGTATGGAAATCCCTGGGCTCCTATCAGGGCACGCCCTACGGGGTCTTCCACCGGGTGAACGCTAAGAGCTTCGTTTGGTATCCCAAGAAGGCCTTTGAGGCTGCCGGGTACGAAGTCCCCACCACCTGGGATGAACTCATCGCCCTCAGCGACCAAATCGTCGCCGACGGTGGCACCCCTTGGTGCGTAGGTATGGAAAGCCAGGCAGCCACCGGTTGGGTCGGCACCGACTGGATGGAGGACATCATGCTGCGCACTGCTGGTCCGGAAGTCTACGACCAATGGTGGCAACACGAGATCGCCTTCAACTCCGACCCAGTAAAGAACGCAGCTGGTTACATCGAACAGATCTGGTTCAACCCCGATTACGTCTTGGGTGGCACAACCAGTATCCTGACTGCACACTTCGCCGAGGGCTCTCTGCCCATGTGGAACGATCCACCTGACTGCTACCTCTTCCGCCAGGGTAACTTCGTGATCAACTTCTGGCCTGAAGATGTCCAAGCCAACCTCGACGAAGAGGTCGGCGTCTTCGGCTTCCCCGCCATCGACGAGCAGTGGGGCATCCCCATTCTGGGCGGGGGCGATCAGGTCGTGATGTACAACGACCGCCCCGAAGTGCGCGCTTACATGGAATACCTGACGACGGGTGTCTCCGGCGAGCTTTGGTCTAAAGCTGGTGGGGCACTGTTCCCGCACCAAGACCAGAACCTTGAATGGTATCAGACAGAAATCGAGCAGACCCTGGCTGACTTGCTGTTGAACGCCAAGGTCTTCCGCTTCGACGCTTCTGACCTGATGCCCGCTGAGGTGGGCGCTGGCTCCTTCTGGACCGGCATGGTAGACTGGGTCAGTGGAGTACCTTTAGATACCATTCTGGACGAAGTAGAAGCAAGCTGGCCTGAATAATCATTACTGCTCGTTATATTGAGCAAAGACAGAATACGAGGGAGCAGGATGGTTTCGACCATCCTGCTTCCCCTCATAAAAATACATCGTTGTCGACCTGGTATTTCACCTGAGCGACCCGATGAAAAAAATATGTAGTCGCGTAGAACCCCAACGCGCTTAACAAACAAGGAGGATAACAAGTGAACAATCGAGTATTCAGACGTTCCGTAGAAGATGATCGCATCTTTGGAGGCGTCTGCCATGGCATTGCCAAGCACTACGGTCTCGATTTAGGCCGCGTCCGTTGGGCTTTCCTCCTCTTGACCTTGTTCTTCGGGTTTGGCATCGCCGCATATCTAACCTTATGGATCATTATCCCTGAAGAGGAAATTGAGATCAAGGACTGGGAGCAACGTCCCGTTGGCATTCTCCCCTGGCTGGGTCGTGTATTAATATCCTTTGTCTCGCCGTTGATCCTGTTTATCGTATTTCGAGCTGGTTTTATCTGGCTGCGCGAGAGTGAAGCCAACCAACTTCTGGTCGCTTTTGTAGCCATCATCTGGGGTGTTGGCGGTGCGGCTCTACTATATGTTGTCTCAAACTACATAGTGGAGCAATTCAGCCCTCGCTGGACAAGCGCGCTGCTGCCCTTTGTTTTTGTTGGGCCCGCTTTGGCCATCCTGGGATGGTACCTGGTCATGCCTGTATTCCGCAGTTTGCGCGCCAGCTTTTATGGACCCAACTCAGAACAACTCGTCGGGTTGGATAATTACATTTATGTATTCACAGATCGCGTTATGCTAGAAGCGTTCAGAAACAACATCTATTGGATCATCTTGGGGACAGGGTTGTGCGTTGTCTTTGGTTTGATTATTGCAGTCCTAGCCGATCGCACCCACCCCAGTTTTGAGGTCGGCATCAAATCGCTCATCTTCCTACCCTTGGCGATTTCCTTCATTGGTGCTGGTGTGATTTGGCGCTTCGTATATGCCTTCAACCCTGCTGGGCAAGCTCAAGTGGGTGTGCTCAACGCCATCAAGACTGCTTTGGGAGGGGATCCGGTAGGCTGGCTCACCATCCAACCTTGGAATACACCCATGCTGATTATCGTGCTGATCTGGATGTATACTGGCTATGCTATGGTGATTCTCTCCGCGGCTTTAAAGGGCGTACCCGCAGAACTCCTCGAAGCTGGGAGAATCGATGGTGCCAGCGAGGTGCAGGTCTTTCTGCGTATCATGATCCCTTACATCCAAGGGACCATCATAACAGTTACGACCTCAATCCTGCTCTTTTCTTTGAAAATCTTCGATATCGTTTGGGCGATGACAGGTGGACAATTTGGTACCAATGTCATTGGCACAGTCTTTTGGCGACAGATGTTCACCTTTGTCAATGATGGGCGCGCTTCAGCCATCGCCATCGTCCTACTCGTTCTGGTTCTACCCGTCATGTGGTACAACTTGAGTCAGCTCGAGGAACAGGAGGCATTCTAATGGCCGGTGCACAAAGATCTCGTTTAATTAGCAATATCATTGTCTATGGGGTGCTCATCGTCCTGGCGGTCATCTGGACGATCCCAACATTAGGTACTTTGATCACATCACTTCGCCCAGCCGACGATGCCAAAGTTTCTGGCTGGTGGACGGTTGTTTCAGAGCCAGATTTCACATTGAACAACTATCGTGAAGCTTTGGGAGGCACCGAGACCACGATTGTGACTGGGACCGGAGAAACAGAGACAGTCCGCGGGGAGAACATGGTCCAGCCTTTCCTGAACAGTGTGACCGTTACAATTCCAGCCGTGATTATCCCGCTTCTTGTGGCTGCCTTCGCGGCATATGGGTTTGCCTGGATGAATTTCCCCGGTCGCAAATTTTTCTTCACCGTTGTGATCGCATTGTTGGTCGTGCCTTTACAAATCGCGTTAGTACCAATCCTGCGGGATTATAAAGCTCTTGACCTCAATGGGACCTTCCTGGCGATATGGTTGGCGCACACCGGTTTCGGACTGCCCCTCTCGGTATATCTCCTGTTCAACTACATCAATGGCCTACCCCGAGACCTTTTGGAATCTGCCTTCATCGATGGCGCTTCTCACTTCACGATTTTCTCTCGCTTGATCTTGCCCCTCTCCATTCCCGCGATCGCCTCGCTGGGTATCTTCCAGTTCCTATGGGTGTGGAATGACTTCTTGGTCGCCTTGGTGTTCCTCGGTACCAAAAGAGAAGTTATGGTGCTAACACAATTCCTGCAGAGCTTGATTGGAGAGCGCGGGCAAGATTGGCACCTTCTTACAGCAGGCGCCTTCATCACGATGCTGATTCCAATGATCGTTTTCTTCTCATTACAGCGCTTCTTCGTGCGCGGTCTGCTGGCTGGCTCGGTGAAAGGATAATTCTTAAGAAACAAATGCAAACGGTTTAGAAGCAGGACGATTTCTAAGGTCGTCCTGCTTTCCGGTATCCATTGGATTTTTTTGCTACCCGTTATTATCACCCTCAATGATACAGCACAGCTTGGACTTTCTCCTAAAAACACCTGTTCAAGCCTGAATCGAAAAGGATTTCCATATTGAAATTAAAACAGGAAAAGCAATATGAACCCCCTTCCTTCGATTGGATTTTATGGTCAAAGTGGATACTCGTCACCACCTTAGGATGGTTGATTGGATGGTCTCTGATCCGATTTGATTTTGGGATTGGCATAGCAATTGGGATCCTCCAGTGGATTGTCCTAAGATCTCTAGTTAGACGAGCGTGGTGGTGGATTTTGGTCACAATCTTGGGCTGGATCGTAGGCTGGGGTGTGATCGTCCTAACACTTCCACCCCAGGCTGGTATCTTGAGCGGAGGCATATTGGGTTTAGGCGTTGGCGTATTCCAATGGCTAACCCTACGCCAATGGTTTTTCCGATCCTGGTGGTGGATATTAACCAGCACACTAGGTTGGGCTCTCGGTTTGACTGGCTTTTTAGGAGAATCTTTAGTTGGGGCAGTCGTTGGTGCCGTAACGGGTTTCGCACTCGAACTTCTGCTCAGAAATCAACGTGAATCATCAAAGATCAATCGAGATATGATTGATGCATATTCATGATCGATGAAAATACGATCGGGTGCGTCGTGTCTCTTCCATATAATCAAGGAGGAAGTCTCATGTCGAAAAAAAAGAATGCATCTGAACAAAAGAAGAAGGAAAAAACCCAAAGCACAATCCTGACGAAGGATGGAAAAGGACCATCGAAAAAGATCAAAAAAAAGCGCAAAGTTAAGAAAATGAAGCGCAAGGTTTACGAGAAGGAGTTGGCTAGGCTCCAAGTCGAATTGGTCAAGTTGCAGGAGTGGGTCAAGTACAAAGGGCTAAAAGTTGTCGTGGTTTTTGAAGGTCGTGACACCGCGGGGAAAGGGGGCACTATCAAGCGCATCATCGACCGCA
>JASFVL010000283.1:0-5511 GCA_050049875.1 Anaerolineales bacterium | reverse complement strand
TTCAAAAGACCTGTTGATTTGTTTGGAAAGGTACTGTTTGGGCAGCTAATTCCGATTAGAAACCGCCTGCCCTTGCGTTACCGAATAGAAATGCGCTGTGGTTGCGCAATAATAAGGCCTTAAATCTGAGCACTGTGCCTTCTGTGTCTAGATTTTTTGAATATATGAGCAAGAATTCGATATTTTTCTTTAATCTTTTATCTTCACCTCCGCCGCTAGCTCCCGCAGACGGCTTTGCCTTAACAGATACTATATTTATAAAATTCTCTTCGCCGAAAATCTCATCCATTACCGCTTTTAAATTACTTATTTCATTATCATCAATACTGATGAATATTGCTCCATCCTCTTGTAGTAATTGCCTTGCTAAAAGTAACCGTGGATACATCATGTTTAACCAATTTGAATGAAACCGTCCACTGGCGCGAGTGTTAGTCGTCAATTCATGCCCAGTTTCATCTACTTGGCCAGTGCGTTTCAGATAGGTATACAATGGCTCGCTATAATCATCACGGTATATAAAATCGTTGCCAGTATTGTAAGGTGGATCGATGTAAATCATCTTGACCCGACCAGCGTAGCTCTTTTGCAACAGCTTGAGCACTTCCAGGTTTTCACCTTCAATAAAGATATTGTGGGTGCTACCCTCATTAATACCTTCTCCTGGCTGAGGGACCAGGGTCCCTTTGCTGGGCATAGCTGCCAGGCGGCGGGAATCGCGCTTGCCGGGCCAGGTCAGACCAAAGTGCTCCTGGTCCTCCTCTTCCAGGTATTCCCCCAGGGCTTCGCGCAGTACGTCCCAATTGATCTTGCCATCGGCGAAGGCTTCAGGGACGACGGTTTTGAGTTCTTTAAGACGGTCTTCGGTAAAGGTAAATGAGGGGCGCAGTTTTTCGATAGGCATGCTATACAATCTCCGGTAATCTCTCTAAGAAGTTCATTACCACGTTCAATACGAATCAATTTCTGGAATTATCCTGCATTGAGTTGCAATCACAGGTCTGCAGTCAGTTCACTTGAACCGGGTGTGGCATCTAAGTTCGCGCTGCGCCATTCTTCCTGTTCGATGCCCCCCGGTGGATCAGCGAAGTACTCGGCCATTCTGCGTTCTGCAACGCCCTTGCCAAACCAGGCATATTGACGGTAGGAACTGCACGAAAAGCGGGCGTCACAGTTGCGGCAGACCCGCGTGGCAAAGCGCTCCCGGCGCGCGCCAAACAATAATTCATTCAGCTTATCCACTGAAGGAGGGCGAAACTGCCCATCTTCTATGTTATCAACGACTTGCCCAAACTCGTTAATCGTCCGATAAACCCGGCTGGGATCGAAATCGATCGGTATGACCGGTTCCCATTGCTCCAAAGTGTAAGCGATATAGGTGGGATCTCCTGAAGACAAAGCTTCTTGGACGGAGTCCGGGTAGTTGGTGGCGATGATGGCGCTCTCATCCAAAGGTTCATGGCGCAGCTCCTGCCAGATGTGGGCGTAGACGTTCAACTGCTGTTCGTACAGGTCAATATTGGCGCGCACGAAGTCGGCTTCATGGGTTTTGACGTCGTACATCAAGGTGCGATCCTGCTCCCGAACGATATCCACTACCCCTTCAATGGTGTATTCACGACCGCGCGGGCTCTCCTGGCCAGGCAGACTCAGCCGCACCTCGGTGTCGGTGACGTTTTCGGCCACCTCCCGCAGCTTGCGCCAGTAAAGCAAGACCTGATTCAAAGCCGTCTCTTTGACATCGGCCGAAATGGCGTGCCCGCTTTCCAGGCGCAACTGTTCGTAGTTCTCCTCGAAAACCTGGCGGATGAACTCTTCCATCTCTTGTTCGTAGCTCGTATCGATCATACCCGTTGCTCCTTTCGGCGGATCAGCTCATGATGCAGGTCTTCTATCGTCCGGTGTACCAGGCTACCGAAAAACATCGTCTGCTCGCGGGAAGGCGCAAATTCATACTTTCGGAAAATCATATACTGACGAGGACATTTCCTGTATAACAAGTAATCGGAGGTGAAAGAGTAAGTACGCGGCAGTTCATCTTTGACAAACTCTGCCTTCGGTACAGTTTCGATCTCGAATTTTTCCAGCGAAGGAAAGCCATCCGCGAGCATTTCTCGAAAAGCAGGGGTAAGATATCTGAACCGAGTGAGAAGGAGCAAATTTTTCGCCCTCGATAGAGCGACATAGAACATGCGCATGATGTCGAACTCAGCCATACGTGATAGCGGTTCGCCCGGTTCCCGGTCCAGGAACGACCGCACGACTTTCTCAACCGTGCTCGGTCCTCGATCACGTTTGTAGAGGTTGCCCAATACGACGACGGGAAATTCCAAACCCTTTGCCTGGTGGATGGTTAAAAATGGAATACGGCCTCTCGGAAAAGGGTCCTCCGCGTTTTCATATTCACTCTCTCCGAGACGGAAAAGAGCAAATAGATATGAGCTGAAAAATACCCGCTGGAAGATTTTTTCTGAAAGCAGGTCGGCTGTGATCATGGCGATACGATCATCGATGAAACGCTGCAGATATTGGGAGATCAAGCCGAGATTGGCGACCGGGCCTTCGTCGCCTTGCTGCTCGGCCAAATCAAACATGCTCTTAAAATGTTCGAACCCGCATAAACGATAGAAAAGGTCGAGCACATTCCAATCGATGGAGGTCGCTCGCCGGATGATGTATTCCAGCGAATAGGGTTGACCTTTTTCGATGCGTTGTTTGACAACTCGGTCCAAGTATGCGCTGGATATCAATTTCTTCCCCACGTCAGATAATCCTGAAGCATCAGCCAAACTGCGCTTCATGCGCGCCAGATCATAATGTTCTTTTGGATCCCAACGGTTATGTTTGACCACCTTTTGAAGAACCCGGTAATCTTCTGCAGCGCGCGCCAATTCATTCCGCCGATCCTCGACGAATTGGTTCAGGCGGGAATCGTTCCTAACCAATCCCTCTGCCACGCCCTCAATTTTGGTCAGCCATTTGCGGTAGCTTTCCAGTTCTCTTCCCCTGCCGCGCATGCTCGGGCGCCCGAAGATGAGCAGGAAAAGACCGAAAACGGCCTGAGCTTCGTCGACTTCGAGGAAAGAATTTGCCCGAGGGGCGTAAACTTTCAAACCCAAACTTTCCAAAGCCTCAATCATTCGTCCCACTTGCACCGACTTCAAACTGGGATACAAGAAAGCGACTTGATTTGGATTTTCGACTTTGCCTTCATCAATCAAACGGCGGACAACCCGAGCGATCTCAAGGCATACTTTCTTTGGTTTTCCTTTCCGCGGTGCGACCACCGCGGTGTTACCATCGCTCCGGCTAGCGCGCAGGTTTTTATCCGTTACTCGGTAAGTCCCTGATAAACCCGCGCCCTTTGACCAATCCGTATGAGCAATAAAGCTGCTGTAGAAATCTATGATGTGCTTGCGTGAGCGATAGTTGGTTTCTAGGGAAATGCGGTGTGGTGATTTCCCCAAATATTGCTTGCATCGGCCTGGAAATTCGACGAAGTTCTCAACAGTGGCTCCACGAAAGCGATAGAGCGCCTGATCGTCATCCCCAACCACACAAATATTGCCCATTCCACTTGCCAGACGGAAGAAAATTCGCTCCTGAATGGTGTTTGTGTCTTGATATTCATCCACAATAACATAGCGAAAAGTTTGGCCAGCGGTCTTAGAATCCGTCAACACCTGGTAAGCTTCTTGCTGAAGCAAGGAAAAATCAGTGAAACGTACATTGGGACCAACCTGGAGTGTGTCCTGGTATGCCTGGTAGAGCTTGAAAAGAAGCTCCAAATCCTCTCTTGAAAACTCTTGTCCTTCCAAATAGCTCGACAACTCTGGCTCTTCTTGCGCTAGTCGTTCCAGAGCTTCTTTTGGATCGATGATCTCCTCCGAGAAGCGGTTGAAGATGGCTTGGCAGTTGACCACAGCGCGATGTTTCGACTGTGATTCATAGCCAAAAATCTTGTTGACGATCAAATTCGCAGAAACTGGGTCCAAACTTGCCTTTGAGGTAATTTCGTTCCACACTCGAGTGCGTGAAAGATGCAGGTATTGACCCAGTTCGTCCAATAATGTGGGTTGGGAATGGCGTTGGCGATCGAAAAAGAAACGTCGCCGATCCATGAGCATGCGCCGGCAGAGGGAATGAACCGTTCCTATGTACATATCCGCCAGATCATAAGGTTGGCCAGTCCAATTCGTCACCATGCCTAAAAGATCACGCAATCCTTCAGTCAGCTGGTGAGCAGCCTTCTCTGTAAAGGTGGAGAGGAAGATCTCTTCCGGCTTGACATCATGAAAGACGATCAAGTTGATGGTTTTCCAGAGCAGAACGCGGGTTTTTCCGGATCCCGGACCAGCCGTGATGTAGAGCGGGCCATCCGTATGCAAGATCGCTTCACGCTGTTCTTTATTGGGGTTAAATCGTTTGAGTTCCCACAGCTTCTCGATTGTCAGTGAGCCTTGAGTCAGGATGCTTAAATGGGATTCAAAGGTGCTCATGAGTTCAAGCTCCTGCGGGTGATCAGATCGAGTACATGACCACCAGGCTGCAGGCTGATAGCTGTATAGCGATGCGCCAATGCAATCGGCACAACCGCGTTCTTATACAGATCGCTCTCGAGATGGTTGATTAACCGCAGTGTTAAACCTAACTGAGGATAATGCTCCCACTTAATTTTCTCTTTGGGGAAATCGATCCCAGGTGTATCTTTGGATGAGAATGGATAAGGCAATCCCAGAACGAAAGTTCGTCCAGAAGGGGTTTTATAGATGAAGTCCTGGCCATAATAGGTTTCAAACCCGAATCCATTGCTGGAAGGTTCTCGACCCGATAGGATGTATTTATAGCGATAATCGTCGTTAATCGCAAACAACCGATTTTCAGGGATGAACCGCTCAATCAATTCGAGATGATCCTGAATCTGCCCCGTTTTTTGTAATCCAATGATCACCATCGGCGGTTGACTTTTGCGTGCTAGTTTTTCATTGATCTCCCTTACGAAGATCATAATACTCCGATGCATCCAGGCGGCATTCCCAAAGATAGCAAGAGGGCCATCGATGAAAAATGCCATGCGAGTTAAATGCAGATACGCACGCTGATAGAAAAACCGCATGTAATGAATGGGGATCAAGTGCTCGAGGATCATCATGAGTCGCGAAATCGCCACTTGATTGGATTGATAATCGTTAATTTCCTCCCATAATCGAAGACAATCAGTGGGATAAACCTCAGCACCACAAAACGAGCAGTATTGCTGTTCCTCTATATCCTCAACTTCGATAGGACCTTTCCCACAATCAGGACACTTATATATTTTTAGCCGAAAGCGATCCCCAGTGTGCATGTCACCTGGACGTCTTGAGGCAAGTTCAAACAATGTTGAGCGTAAACTGGTGTGGTAGTTATTTTCCTGAAACCGAGTCCTTGGTCTTAAGAATTGTTTGTCTAAAATCGCACGGAAACTATCACGCACATTACCTTTACCCCCCCAGCGGATATTGGCGCTTG
>JASFVL010000282.1:0-5516 GCA_050049875.1 Anaerolineales bacterium | reverse complement strand
TATCTCCTCTCTTTACTTCTCGCCAATTGCGATGAGTATCGGTTCTTTCTGGGCCCCGATCTGATGTAGTCGCTGCCGTAGCTGCTCTCCTCGCTCTTTTAGTTCTTTATAACCGCTTACCGCTTCCGCACGCTGTGTGATTCTTGTGATCACACCTTCTAACCGCTCTATTCTTGTTTTTTCCAGCGGGTCTGAATCTCGATCGTTGAAATTGAAAAACTCAACTTTTCTCAACCCGAGCGTTGCAACGTAGTCCAAAAACTCCTGACGTGATAAAGTGCTGTTATGGAGATGACCAAGTGCCGTATCTACTTTTGCGATCCATTGATGGATATAGATAGAGGTTAATTCCGCCTCGCTTTGACCGTCTTGGTGCATCTCTACAAGGATGAAGTGCCCCCCCGGCTTCAGCACTCTTTTCATCTCGTCTAGGACCTGCCCGATGTTTGCTAAGTGGTGTAAGGATGCAGAGATGCTTACCGTGTCAAAGCTTTGATCCTCAAATTCCAACTGCTCAGCATCCATCACCAAGAACCGAACCCCCGGCTTTTCTATCTTGCTTTGTGCCTTTTCGATAGCCTGCTCATTGATATCTAACCCCACAATCTCTGTGTAACTTTTAAGGTTCTCAATCAGAATCTGGACGAAACCGCCCTCTTGGGTGGCAACATCGAGCACTTTACCCCCGGCGATACCTCCCAAGGCACTTTTGATAATATCCATCATTCAGCTCTCCTTTTACGATAAACCATCTACTTAAATCCGCGTTGTGTCCAGGCAGCTTTACCGAATGGTTGGAGGGACAGTGAGTATTTTGCTAGCCTTATTGTTCAATCGCGTTATTTAATTAAATTGTTCAAGTGATTGGCGAGTTGTTCTCTGAGGAGATGAGTTTGACCCTGGCGATATTGGATGGTATTCCAATGTGCCACATCGAAAGGTAACTCACCGAGGGGTGTGGAACAGATATGCACAGTCGGCTTCTTGAGGGCATGGGCATACCCGACTTCGTATAATACATTGGGGTGCGATTCAGACAAATCCGCCACCACTGCGATTGCCCTTCTGATTTGTTTATGAATTTCGCTGACAATATCCCCGGAATATTCAAGCTGATCAACTCTGATACAAACGGCGTCGTTTTTCTCAGCTGCATACCTCATGGCAACGAAATAGACGTCGTCATATTTGGCATCGAATGGCATCGCTGCAAAGACATGGCTCTTGCGCACCTTCGAAATGGTTTTGATCTCGCCGCTGGAGGGAGCGCGCTTGGAGATAGCATCTTTGATGGCGGGAATCAGTTTGTCAACGGTAACAACCCCCTCCGCTACACTGCTTCGTTTTAGCTGGTCGACGACGACGAAGGCTTCATCGACACCGAGACTATCTTTATAAAGGTCCGATTGGTGGGCAGCGCGAGTTCGAAAGCCATCAAATCGATCCCAAGCTTTAACATCTATAATGAATTTGCGGTCATCAGCCGAGTGAATCAGGAAGTCGGGCTGTAAACCGCCGATGGCGACATTCCTGTCGAATTGGATTTTCTCTTTCCGTAAGAGCCTGGCAACTTCATTTGCGAGCTCGCTTTCTCTACTGGTCATGCGTTTTTCCCTTTACGAGCGGATGTTGGAAACTGGCTGATGGTTTGATCGCTGAAGTTCTTATAGGAGAGTCTCAACATTGAGATATTATACATCCGTCAGCCGATAAAACTACGTCCTAGTGGGAAAGGGCACACCACGCTGATATCCTGGAAGAAGGCTTCGATGTTTCTAGGAATTCTTCAATGCTCCAATTCGATTTTCAATCGAAGGGTGGGTGCTGAGCAAGTGTGACTTTTCCTTGGGAATCATATTCAAAGCAGCTAATTTTCGCAATGCTGATCTCATGGCACTTGTTCCGCATACCTTGGCAGCTCGCGAATCGGCTTGATATTCGTACTTTCGAGAAATCCAGGCTGGGCAAAGAGCTGAAACCACTAAGGCGACGAGTGCTGGGATGAGGAAAGCTAGAACGACGCCCATCGGCGCTGGTTTGGGGATCTGGACTGCGGTAATGGTGAAGCTAATAATGATAAAGATCAATCCGGGCACTCCTATCCGGCAGAGAAGTTGGATGAGTAATAATTTTCGGATATGATTGTGTTTCGCATGGGTAAATTCGTGCGCCAGGACTGCTCCATATTCGCTTCTGGTGAAGTGTTGCTCCCATCCTCCCAGTACATATACCACCTTCCTGCCTTCCAAAAAACCAATCTGAACGGCGTTTACCTCTCGAAGACCCTTCAAAGGAACTTTGTATACCCCTTGAATGGTCACCCCTATCTTTTCAGCAATCTCTTTCACCAGCGATGTTGTGTCTCGTCCCACTCTTTCCGCTCCGGTGATCCTGCCGAACAAGTAAGGTAGTACGTATCCTGCGAACAGGATCAGGACGACAAAAGCCACACCACGTGCTAAGACAATGGTCCACTCCAGGGTACCTTCATAGAAGGTGTTTACAAGCAGACCGGTCACAACGGCGATGGTCATGGGGATGAGGAATAGGACCAGCAGAAACCGGAACCTCACCAGTACATATTCCCACAGGGGGAGATCTACCAGCTGATATTCTCTGCCAATGGCGTAGTCCATAACAACGCTGCTTGCTAGGGCTATACTGAAGCCGAACAATAAGCCTCCTGGCCATAACCACCAATTTGCCCAAGCGGCGTTGAAGACCTGAGTGGCGATCAGGATGAAGGTGGCTGTACTACCGACGAAGATCAAGGCTCCGAGGATATTGATCCGTCTTTTAATCTTAGCGTATTCTTGCTCTTCTGATCTTCTATCCATATTTCAAATGCTATTCTATAGGGCGGTTAAATAACTTACAAGTGAATATCATATCCCCGTTTAATATTTTAACATACTGCCCTCCTTCATCATTTTCGCAATTGCTGTTTGAAGGTCCACAGCAAGATCACTGGTCTCTGATTGCCAGGGGTAAATGCACCCGATAGGAGTGATCCACCAGGGTGAAGTAATCAAAATCTGCGGGGATTTCCGCAGCTCCAAATGGGAAGTTGCCTGCCCTTAAACCGATCTTGGTGGGGTTGAATTTGACGACATGTGTCCCAACCACGGTCCAATCAATTCCATTCTCGCTGACGTAACCTGTGTATACACTACCCTGGCGCATGATTCTCAAGTAGGCTTCTCCTTGCGATGTGGTTTTCAACATGTGGCTGTTTATCTCCCCGTTATCGAGGAATTCGTAATAGATGCCGTTACCGATGCAAAAAGGATAGCCACAGAAGCCGCGCAGGATGCTGAGTTGGTTATCGTCATCCAGGTATATCCCCAAACCAGCCTGCTGGAAATTCTCGGTTGGCTTGAATAGCAGGCGCGTCTCAATCTGGTAATTTCCCCCTGGAGCGCTCTGGACTAAGTAGTTATAGTTCTGTTGGGTCGTGGTGATACGCAGGAAACCAGGATGTGCTGTCAGACTCCAATAGTTTGGGTTATGATTCATCCACGACCAACGTTTGTCCAGAGGGGGACCATCGAAGTTGTCCGTCCAGATCGTCGCTGGAGATGCTATTGAAGCTGCGTTTGCAGATGACAGTAGCACAGCCAAAACCAGACCGACCAGACCAAAAGCCGCAGCCATCGTACCGATAAGATACACAAGTCTCACTTTCATCGTTGCCTCCTTTACCCTTGAACTGCGTAAGTCCAAATATATTTAGACACACATCCATTAAAGCAGATACTTTGCCTAGAATTCGAAATCTGGCCACCCAAAGATACCCAATGCAACCAATAGGGCGATATTAATCAGCAGGCCTATGCCCCCTTGATCGTCAAGTCCCTGGTTTTTACGGTCCCAGAAAAGAATAAAGGTGAGAGCAGAAATTGCAGCTGCTCCTACAACGGTTGGCCGCCACCAAGGCTGCTTCATGGAGATACCTGTGCCGCCAACTACGAAACCGATCGCAGCCAATATGCATAAAGCGCTCGCCAGCAATCTGGTTGGTTCGTCCCCAAGCAGCTTTGAGAATGCCCACGAACCTGCAGGCCAAACCATACCGGGCTGAAGCTCAAAAAGCCTCCAACTCTGACCGGAGTATAACAAATGAACTAGACCATGTAAAACGATGAAAAGCCAAATATGATCCTCAGCATGGAGTTGCTCCTCACAAATGAGCTTGCCAGCGATCAATTACCAGTTGAGTGTGACGAACAGTCTTTAGCAGTCTTGTTTCTCTTCACATTCAAAGAGACTACATTGAATATATACACAAATGCCGCCCACTCAGCTTATGGACGGCTTTAAGGTGTTTAAATTAATATTTTGTGCTCCCCAGCGCTACTATATGAAGTAAGATCTTCCCAACGTATCACTCAGAATTTTCGGCTTGCTCCTCCTCCGCTTCTTTCGATTCTCGAAAGTAAAACCCTATGGCGACTCCCAAGAAACTCGTGGTGACTGGCATAATTGTCTTGATACCATCGAGAAGCGCCTCTGTACTGCGTGTGATGACATCCTGTGTGCTCTTATCGATATACACGGTGAGGATGTAAGCCAGTGTAAATGCGCCCATCTGCAGAACGAATAGCCATAATAACATCAGGGTAATTCTTCGCGCAACAAGCAGTTTCTTGGCACGCTCTCTTGCTATTTCGATCATGGAGAGTTTTTCTTGGATATCTTCTGGAACCACCTGAGATACTAAACTTTTCGTGGATATTGGTTCTTTGAGTTTAGCTCTGAAATCTGGAGGTAGACCCTCTCCAGTTTCTTCGTTTTGATTATCTGTAGGATCAATTTGGTTCATTTCTTACCCCTTAGAGCCCTGATGAAAGGATCAGGTGTTATGCTTTAATTTCCTCTTCAGAACTTAATTGCAACTCTTGAAAAGAATCTCCTAGTTGTACGTATAGCTTTCCTTTTTGTTTTTCTAGTCCAACCATCATAAACTGTAATTCTATTGCGTCCCGCAAAGTTTCAATGACATCCTTATCTTGTCTTTCTGCAAGCTCTTTTAGAGCGATGTATAGATTGCGGGGTATTGAAAGGGAAACGGTCTCCATTTTAGCCATCGTGATTTCTCCAAATGAATTCTTTTCTGAACTTACCGATATGGGAAGATTGTTAAATGGATTCTAACACAATCCCCCAATATAACACCCCTACTGAGCAACTTCAAATCCTATCCACCATTCCTGGATTGTGTATCGATCCCTTTCACGTCAACTTTCATCCACATCACCCGCCTCCAACCAACTAGCGATTCGCCTAGCGATGCTCTTGCCGATATTGGGCAGTTCTTGCAGACCTGCCTCGCCGCCGTTCTCATAGATTTCGGCGATGCTTTCGGGGCACTCGTCTACTGTCCAGGCTACCTTTCGGTATGCCCAGATGCTGTAGTCGTTGGCCTCCTCTAACTCTAAATCGTAGGTGCGTAGGAACAGCCTCTCGGCGATGCGCTTATTGACCGCCAGCGATCCCGGGGCGATGTAGCGTGGCAT
>JASFVL010000281.1:0-5521 GCA_050049875.1 Anaerolineales bacterium | reverse complement strand
CCTTGCGGTGGGATTGTGCGAGAGCGCGTGGTCCCGTCATCCCTATCACGGGATTGCCAACGGTCGCATGTGTTTACTCCCTTGACTTAATTACAACTCTCGCACTTAAGCGATTTTTCGCATCTTTTCGCTTTTAGCAAAGGGGAAGAATTTGAGCAATCGGGGATTGGTATAGGCTCTTTTGATTGAAAACCAGCGGTTTTTGGTTCGTCCCAATACACAGGCATTGGGATTGCTGGATAGGCTTATGGATAACGCCTTCCCGCGTAAGTCCAATAAATCGAAATAAGCGATTACAGAACCAGTTAACGGCATCATCTTCCATTTCAGGTGTAACCTGATGATCGGCGGGTTATATACACAACTTCAGTTTCTCAGGATGGGGTTGATAAAATGGCAGCAGCTCCACTAGCAAGCGGTGTTATTCGAGACGCACGCCCTGTTTCTTTAGCGCTGATTGGAGCCGTTGAATGTTCACGCCGCTGCTTTTCACCCTGTCCTTTATCGACACAGCTGCCGCCACCCCAGCAGCTTGACCCGTCACCGTGCAGCACATCATATTGCGTAGAGCAGTATGCGCGATTTTGTCCGTAGCAACACAGCGCCCGACCACAAGCAGATTATCTACACCTTGTGGAACGATGATTCCATAAGGGATCTGGAAGTAGCGCCCTGTCGTGGGCAGGATTAGCAATCCATGCCCATCCAGGAATTCGGGGAAGATCCCAATACTATCTTCGAAGCGGGCCTGATTGCGCACATCTTGCCCCGTCATGGTATAGCTTCCAACAATATTTCGGGATTCCCGTACCCCCAAAGTCATACCAAAGTTCCGCAGCTTGGCCTTCTCGAATCCGGGCTGGTACAGACGTAAGGCCTCTATGGCTAACATGGCCTGGCGACGACCTTCCATTTCAGCCCGGGTCAGATCCCAGACATCGCTGCTGTCGTAACCGAACATATAAATCATATTCAGGCTGGTGGCTTCTCCGGCGTCGGTAATCGTGCTCCAAGTTCCCCCAATGCTGAGGAGATCTGGGGGGATCAAGCCCTCCCGGCGAGCCTTGTTGAACGGCTCTTCCAGGTAGGCGGTGTAGAGATCATTTTCCTTGCCGGTGGTTTCGATGGCCCAGTTCTTACCCCAATCTGCATAAGTTGCCGGGTTTTCCTCGACGTAGTCGAGGAAGCGCCTCCGGTCCACCCCACTGCAAGAAAAGATGACAGTTACACCCATCATCTCCTCTTTGGATGTCTTGCGGCAGGGAGCACCAGCCCGGTAGGCAATATCAGCGTCGCCTGTAGCATCGATGACGCGCTCAGCTAGTATTGCCTGCCGTCCTGATTTACTTTCGGTGATGATACCCTTGATGGAATCGCCCTCCATGATCACATCCACCGCTAGGCAATGCAACAAAGGGACGATGCCCGATTCCAGGACGAGCTGATCCGCCACGACTTTGAATAAATCCGCATCCAACTGCTCTCCATCCGAGTAGGGACGTCTTTGGGATCCACCCATCGCCGCTGCTCGCCGTTCGAACTCGATTCCGATCCCCTCCACATCAATCGTTCCATCATAGCGATACCAGGCAATGCCTCCCACGCCTACCTGGGTGATCACTCCCCCAAAACAGCCATAACGCTCAACGAGCATGGTGCGCACGTCTTGACGTGCTGCGCTCACCGCCGCCGCCAACCCGGCGGGGCCGCTACCAACGACCAGAACCTCCGTTTCAGCCAGGACAGGCGTAGCCTTGGATTTTTCATGGATCTGTTTCATTTCCTTACAGCCTATCTGAGCGGGAGACCCGCCTAAGCCTCACAAGTAATGCCTGGGGACCGTCTCAGCCCAGTGTTTGGTGAAGTGCAGCGCGCCATTGACACGCACTTCGACCTGAATGATCAGGTGAAAATGCGTGTTGGTAGCCTGTACTGATAGATCCGCCTTTGATTGTATCTCCTGGTTGGGGCGGACGATGCGGTAAAGGTGACAGCCCTTAGCGCTGGCATCTGAGGGGCGCGCTGGGTCCACTTCGAAGGTGGAAGAAGCCTCTCGTTCGATAGTGATGGTGTCATTTACCCGCCAATTGTTGCTGTGAAAAAGGGTGACAGTCGTTCTGCCGCTGATCTGATCCTGGGTGAACTGCCAGACAGGCGGTTTAGTAGCCTCTCTGTGGGGGGATATGGTTCGTTTTGAAGTTTTAAACTGTGGGGGTGCAGCACTGCCCTCGGCTGGAACAAGCGGTAGGATCAACCGTGAGAGGTACTCGGGGCTACGGTGTACACGGTTAGAACCGCATTCTGGCGTCGGCCACACATTTGGCCAGTCTGCGCTGGCAATGCTCAAGCGGATGAAATGACCCTTGGAAAAAGTCCACCCCGTGCAGTCGATAGGGATTTCCAATCGATATATTTCCCCAGGATGGAGAGGGTCTGCACTGGCGAATGAGTCTCGTCGCGTTGCATTCAACATGCCCTTGGCTATCAGATGTGAGGTGCCATCCGGGGCAACATCGCACAGGCTGGCGGCAAATCCCATTACAGACGCTGTGGATGACACGTACAACACGAAGCGAGGACTTCCCAGGATGTGCATATCTTCTACTAAGGGTGGTGTGGTGTAAACCAGGGAATACGCTTCGTCGCGTCGTTGGTCGCCTGGCAGGCCAAAAGGTATTCCCCCTGACCATAACCCGGCTGTCAGCCCTACAGTGGGGTTGTACTCATAGGCATCCACTGAGGCGGGTGCATCATCTTGGGGCGGGTCCACATTCAAAGTACCCTCCCCACCCAGGTAAAAGGTTCTCTTCTCTGCCCCGGGCGGCGGCCATGACTTTTCGGCACGCCAGTCGCCGGGGGTATCCAGCCGATCAGGATCGGGCGGTTGAAAGCGCTGCATATAGACTACTATTGGCGGCTCATCAAGGATGCCGTTATCCTCACCTCGGCACCAGTAATCCAACCAGCGCAGGGCCTCGCGCACGTAGTCTATGCGCGGCCCGGGGATAGCGGTATCGGGCAGCACATGGTTCCAGGGACCGATGAGCACCTTTTTAGGTCCCTTCAGAAGCTGATAGAGCCTTAGAGGCGGGTTGGGATAACCATCGCGCCAGCCGCCAATCAGGAAGGCAGGGCAGCGAATTTGGTCGGCCACATCGCGTACAGAGCCGTTTCGCCAGTACTCGCCATCCGTCTGGTGGCGGAACCATTCTAGTAGGTAGGGTTCGGATTCATTAAGGTGTTGTTCCCACAGCCGCGCCCAATTATCGCCAGACCATTCGGGGTACGGGGGCATGGCGTTCCTGGCAACCATCTGACCCCCATAGTGGGCTATATCATAATATTTGCGCAGCAGACCACCGCGGTAGTGACAGTCGTCAGTGTAGCGGTCATCGGTGAAATAAATAGGGATGATGCTCTTCAGGTGTGGGGGAGCCAGGGCAGCAACTTGCAACGCGGTAAAACCCCCGTAGGAAATACCCATCATATTGACCTGGCCATCGCACCACGGCTGCTGTGCCAGCCATTCCACGGCTGCGAACCCATCATGCTGCTCTCGCAGCGTGTACTCGTCGGTGCTGAACCCTTCCGATGCCCCGGTTCCCCGGATATCGATCCGGGCTACAACGTACCCTTGGCGCGGGAAAGTCAGGTAGAAGGGCCGGCTTGCCAGTTGGACATCATCCTTGCGGTAGGGAGTATACTCCACCACAACAGGCCAACGTTCGGTTCCATTGGAGGCAGCAGGCATGTAAAGATCAGCAGCCAATCGAACGCCATCAAGCATCGGGATGAGCACATTTTTGACCAATTCAACGTCGTCAGCAACCTTCAATTTAGTGATCTCAGACACGATGGGTTCGGCGCGATCTAAATGTTTTTGATAGGACTCCAAGGAAATATGTCCGAATTATTGCGTTACTGCCACCAACGTTTCACCGGCACAGAGGGCATTGAGGCAATTGTATCTTTGTCCACTTTCAAATATACGGCATCCTCTTCAATGCGGTTGATTTCTGAAACAGGAATGGTGATATCTTTCTCTTTCCAAAAGTGGCCTTTCCTCAGCACCAGGTGAGTGATATTGCCGCTTAAGGGTCCAACCATGAATTCATCCACCCGTCCCACCCATCCATCTGTGGCGCGCACACGCGTCCCACGGCGCACAGCCAACTCGCCAGGAGGAATGCGTCTGATTTTATCGTCAATGATGCGTTTGACTGGAACTACATACGGCCATAACAAGGTCAGGCTAGGGTCCTTAGCATGCTGAGGGAGATCTTTGTAGATGAATTCTGATTGGTGAAAAGGTTCTAAATTCGAAAATTCTTCTTTGGTACAACTCAACAATATGACTTCCGCAGCCGTATTGGCGACCAGTTTGACCGAAACCAGTCGTTCTGCAGAAGGCGGCTGTTTTTCCTTCACAACGAAGTGACTAATTTGCTCGGTGACAGGATTCAGGATGACATGAGTCGAACGGCCGCAAATACCATCAGTACAGTGAACATTAACATTCAGGGGAAACTCCATAGCACTTCCTCCAATTCAGGACAAAACCGATGCCAGAATCGTTTTCTCTGGGATACGACTGCTTCCTTTCTCGTCAGCCAGATGGCAGGCCACAAAATGTCCGGGGGATATTTCCCGAAATTCTGGTTCCACTGTGATGCACTCCTCGACCGTTAATGGACAACGGGTGTGGAATACACAGCCCGAAGGTGGGTTAGCCGGGCTGGGCGGATCGCCTTTTAAAATAAAGCGCTTGCGGGCTCTCTCCGATTTGGGATTGGGTATCGGCACGGCGGAGTTCAGCGATTGGGTGTAGGGGTGCAGGGGATCATAGAAAAGTGTGTTGCGTTCAGCCAGTTCCATCACCTTGCCCAGATACATGACCACAATGCGGTGTGAAATATGCTTCACCATGCTCAGGTCATGGGCGATAAAGAGATACGCCACCCCCAACTTTTTCTGTAGGTCTTGCATCAGGTTGACGACTTGGGCTTGGATAGATACATCTAATGCTGAGATCGGCTCATCACATACGATGAAACTGGGATCTAACGAAAGGGCACGGGCAATGCCGATGCGCTGCCTCTGCCCCCCGGAAAACTCATGGGGGAAGCGGCGCCTATAGGCCGGATCGATGCCAACGAGTTCTAATAACTCCCCCACACGGTCTTTAAGTTCCTTGCTGCCTTTGTTCATCTCGCCATGGATGACCAACGGCTCGCCGACGATTTTCTGTACTGAGTGGCGCGGGTTGAGTGACGCATATGGGTCCTGGAAGATCATCTGCATTTTAGGACGTAATTGACGCAATTCCTCAGCACTCGCTTGAGTCAGATCTACTCCCTCGAAATAGACCTCCCCCGCGGTTGGTTTGTGCAATTGTAAGATCGCCCGGCCAGCGGTGGATTTTCCACACCCACTTTCTCCCACCATGCCCAAAGTCTCCCCGCGCGCGATATCAAATGATATCCCATCGACCGCTTTCACTGCACCCACCTGTCTGCTTAGT
>JASFVL010000280.1:0-5525 GCA_050049875.1 Anaerolineales bacterium | reverse complement strand
GAATATGTCACAAAGCGCCCGTTCTGCTCCGCTAACACCAGTCCACAGTCTCGCAGGCAGCTTAAATGATTGGAAGTATTTGGCTGGGATAAGCCTGTCTTCTCAACGATTTCACCAACAGTCAGCGAACCCGAGCGCAGGACTTCGAGGATCTTCAAACGGGAGGGATCACTGAAGCCCCGGAAGAGCTTAGCTTTGATAGTTTGTTCTTTTGTTACAGCATCGATCAACATAATTTATCCTATCTTTTTAAATCATTATATCATTAATTGATGATATGTTATTAAATAATGGAATAAATAAGGATAAACACTCCGGGGTTGAATAAAACCACACATTCTCGAAATAAGATCAATTCAAAAACCAGTAGGATATCTTTGTTCGTTGACCTACATTACCAAACCCATTGCATAAGTAGTGGCGCATTCTCAAGTTCTTTACATAATCTTTAAACAAGCTTTATCGCCCCTTCAATCTAGCGGGCTAAAATGTTTACGTCAATTCAAACATATTGGTAATAATGCAGTTTGCTAACAATACACCTTTTGGAGGCATAATGATGGATAAAGTTTTGAGAAGGATTTTAATTGTAACCAGTGCGATGGTGGCAGGAGCTATCCTGCTATGGATTGGCATCTTGATCGGTCGTAATGCTTGGGGTACAAGGTCTTATATACCCAATAATATGATGTCTGACTTTGCTTCAAATCAATCTGGGCGCGCTTATCTCCCATCCGGCAACCATATGGGCTCTGGGATGATGGGTTATGATATGCATTCCCAATGGGATGAAGCGGGGATGAGCCTTGGTATGATGGGTGGGTACGGACATACGAACCACAGTGGGCTGGGTGGCATGATGGGCTTCGCACCAATAGATGAAATCAACACTGAGATGCCAATTTCCCTGAAGCAGGCTGTTGAAGCTGCCCAAAGCTACTTGGATCAGCACATCCCTGGAACAGAAGCTGACGATCATACCGATCCATTCTATGGTTACTACACCTTGCACATTCTAAAGGACGGGGAAGTGGTCGGAATGCTTAGCGTCAACGGGTACAACAGCCAAGTCTTTCCCCACATCTGGCACGGTGATTTCATTGAAATGAGAGAGGATCATTGATTGCCAAAGGGGATTGGTGGGGATAGGGTTGTCCTTACCCGCCTTATCCCTATAAAAATCTCTAGAATTTTTGTGGTTAAATAAAGGAATCATGAAGAGAACGAAGATCCTCGTTGTCGATGATGAGGAGAGCATCCGCAACCTGGTCAGTGCCTACCTACGCCCAGAGGGTTACGAGGTTTATACAGCTAATGATGGCCCATCAGGACTTCAAGCTGCCCGGGCATATAAACCGGACATTATAGTCTTGGATATCATGCTGCCCGGAATGGATGGCATAGAAGTGCTCGCTAGATTGCGTCGGGAAAGCGATGTTTACGTTATCATGCTGACTGCGAAAACCGAAGAAACCGACAAGATCGTGGGGCTTTCTGTGGGTGCGGATGATTACGTGACCAAACCCTTCAGCCCGCGCGAGTTAGTGGCACGCATCAAAGCGACGCTGCGACGCATGAAAGGTGGTATTGGTCTCGAGGAAGGTGAGATCTTGAGCTTCAACCATCTGCGTATGGACATTGCGGGACGCCAAGATTGGGTGGATGACCGCAAGATTGACCTGACCAGCACTGAATTCGATTTACTAAAAACGTTGGCTCAGCACCGCGGCATGGTACTCAGCCGTGAACAGCTCTTAGAGATAGTTTGGGGATACGATTACTATGGCGAAACCCGGGTTGTAGACGTGCACATTGGTCATATCCGGAATAAGCTGGATCGAGACGATCTAATTGTTACTGTACGTGGAGTGGGATATCGCTTCCAAGATGAGGTTGCATGACTCTGATGAAAAAAATCCGCCGTCATTTAGGTATTAAACTTTTTCTTTCCTATCTAATTGTCATCTTGGTCGGGGTTATTGTATTAGCGACCGCCGCGGAGTTTGTCATCCCTAGCGCTTTTGAGCGCCATATGGCTGCTATGGAAGAGATGATGCGCGACAGCTCGATGATGAATATGAATTTATTTACCAATTTTCGCGCCGCTGTTACGGAAGCCTTGGCTATTGCCGCGCCTACTGCCATGGCAGTAGCGGTTGTAGTGAGTATATTTTTCAGCCATCAAGTGGTCGCTCCAGTACGGGAGATGATGGAAGCTAGTCAACGTATAGCTGAAGGTCGTTATGGCGAGCGTGTCTATGTACCAGGAAGTGACTCTCCTGGAGATCAAGATGAGTTGGGTCAATTAGCCATCCGTTTCAATCAGATGGCAGAGAAACTAGAACATACTGAGATGATGCGCCGTCAACTTATTGGTGATGTAACTCACGAGATGCGAACACCTTTAACGACTATCAAAGGTTCCATGGAGGGTCTGATCGATGAGGTCCTGCCGCCAGCTCCAGAAACTTTCCAGCAAGTTTACCTAGAAGCTGATCGATTGGAACGTTTAGTCGATGACCTTCAGGAACTCAGCCGGGTTGAGACTGGGGCATTCGAGTTGGAACGGCAACTGGTCTCTGTTTCGTCCCTGGTCAACACGGTCACAAGGAGATTGGAGCGTCAATTTGAGGAGAAAAATGTCTTTCTAGATACGGAATTGTCCTCAGGACTGCCTCCTGTCCCGGCAGATGAAGATCGCATTGGGCAAGTGCTTTTAAATCTGGTGGGTAATGCCCTTCAGTATACTCATCCAGGTGGAAAGGTGACCATCTCTGCCGAAATGGTAGAGGGTGAAGTTCGTTTTAAGGTTCAAGACACCGGGATTGGTATTCAACCCGAACACCTGCCACATCTCTTCACTCGATTTTACCGGGTTGACAAATCCCGCTCGAGGGCTGGGGGTGGCAGTGGGGTGGGGCTTACCATTGCCAAATACCTAGTTGAAGCTCATGGTGGGCGCATTTGGGCACAAAGTGATGGGCTGGGACAAGGCAGTAAAATTGTCTTTACGCTTCCGATATCTGATTAGTCTCATATGTTTTAGAACCTGCGCAATTCAAGAGTGAGGGTGGCCCCCCCAATATCTCCCAAACTGCGTAACGTCTGTGTTTGATTCATATGTGATCACCATTCTGGGGGTATTTGCTAAATCTAAAATTTTACAAAACCTTTAAATTCCCTTCAAACATACTTTAATTGAATTTATTAGAATAATGCTGTACAGACAAAAAGCGCTTTGTAGATGAGCGCGATAATCGAAACATAAAAGGAGAGTATAGAATGATGCATGGATTTGGTTTTGGTACGTTTGGATGGATCGGCATGATCCTCAATTTGGTGATCACGATTGGTGTGATCGTAGGGATTGTTGTGTTGGTAGTTTGGATGGTGCGCCGCTTTGGTACGGAAAGTTCTGGGCGTTATGTGGCTCAATACGGTTCTGGATCCCAACAGACGCCGCGCGAGATTGTGCAGTCGCGTTACGCTCGTGGTGAAATATCTCGTGAGGAGTACCAGCAGTTGTTGAAGGATATCAGCTAGTTTATTTACGAATTTGCGCGGCCAGGTTTTTGATCTGATCCAATGGAGGTAACAAACGTATGATGACAGGAATAGGTATGGGATTTGGTTTGATCGGTTTGTTATTGATGGTGTTGTTTTGGGGTGGCTTGATATTTCTTGCCGTTTTGGTAGTTAGAGCGCTCTTCCCAGGTGTCGATCGGAACACTCTTAAAGATATGTCTCCAGATAAATCTGCGAGATCACCAAAAGAAATCCTGGATCAGCGTTATGCTCGCGGTGAGTTAAATCGTGAGCAATACGAAACCATGAAAGAAGATCTTGCCTGATACCGGCTTTAATGCAAAACTAGTGACATCCACTGTGTTGGTTATAGTAATACACTCAAATCCTGAAATGCGCTTGAGTTCGGCTAGATTGTGTTTCTATGTACATATGCCCAAATCTGTGTCCTCATTGAATACATAGGCACATAGACCAAAGCTGAATTTAAGAATAAAATACTTACTGAAAATCGCTAGCCCCAATGAAAGGGTTCAATTGAGTATTTGACCGTAGATTATCATAATATTATTTTGTGAAGGAGCTATTTATGAACAAGGCATATGAAGAGATAGCGTACCGGGCTAAACTAGAAGTCCCTTACGAGGAAGCAGTGGAAATGGTCACAGCTGCTCTTAAAGAGGAGGGCTTTGGTGTGTTAACAGAGATTGACGTCAAGGCGACCATCAAACAAAAATTGGATAAGGATTTCCGCAAGTATGTCATTCTAGGGGCGTGCAATCCACCACTGGCTCACCGAGCCTTGACGACCCAATTGGATATCGGCCTTCTATTGCCATGCAATGTGATCGTTTATGAAGCGGATAGTGGTAGCGAGGTAGCGATCATCGATCCCATCTCAATGTTGGGAGTGGTTGATAATCCAGAGTTGGAACCTGTGGCTGATGAGGCTCGAGAAAAATTACAGCGTATAGCAAACGCCCTATTGGCGTAAGAATCATGCTTGCTTAAAATGAGTAGAAAAGGGAGCCCAGATCCTGGTTCCACTGCTACTACTCGTCGAAGATGCGACCGGATTGCACCTTTCTATGATTTGATGGAAGTGCTGCCGGAGCAGCGTTATATCCCTTGGCGGGAACGGTTGTGGTCAATGGTCGCCGGGCCTCGCGTATTGGAAATTGGTGTAGGGACGGGCAAGAACATGCCTTTCTACCCCGTTGGTCTCGATATCACCGCCATTGATCTTTCCCCAAGGATGGTGGAAACGGCTAGAGTTAGAGCCCAAAAACTCAAATTGGAGATTGAATTGTTCGTGGGGGATGCTCAAAATTTGGAATTCCCCAATTCCACATTTGACACAGTTGTTGCGACTTGTGTTTTTTGTTCGGTGCCTGACCCGCATCTTGGTCTGAATGAAATAGGGCGTGTGCTGAAACCAGAAGGCAAAGCAATGTTCATCGAGCATGTACACTCTGATGCGGTCCTTTTGGGTGATTTTATGGATTTAATCAACCCCATTGTTGTGCGTATAATGGGCCCTAATATCAACCGTCGTACGGTTGAAAATATCCATCATAGCGAGCTATCGGTTGAACTTATCGAGGTTCTTGGACTTGGCGGCATAATTAATTTAATCGTTGCCTGTAAGATGCCTTGAAGCGGCGGTCTTCACTTGAAACTCCATTTGATCTTCTGAAGGGGTTATCTGAAATACTTCGTTAATATTTTCGTTGTAATCTAATTGTTTATGGGTTTTAGAATCTAAAACTATCTGGTCTTCAGCACTTGGGAAAGGAAGATGTTCCCTTGAACTAGGCAAGTCTGAATCTATATCAGAAAGGAGGAGTCAAAGTTGTCAAATAAAGAAATGCACAACCAACATACAAACACAAATTCACACCACGACCGTCAAGAACACCAAGTCCATAACGATCATTCTGGTCATGATAACCACGATGCTCATGTAGACCATACTGGTCACGAGGATATGTTCCGGCGCA
>JASFVL010000043.1:0-18296 GCA_050049875.1 Anaerolineales bacterium | reverse complement strand
GGGGGGGGTTTGGGGGGGGCCAGCGCCCACCCAATCCCCCATACCTCCCTAACTGCGTTACTCCTGATTTTAAAAAGGTCTCTTGTCTGGAAATGAGGGTTATCTGTGGTTGCGCTTCAGTAATTGCAGATAACCCTTTCTACGCTAGACAAATATTCTGAATTTGTTGGTCTAAATTAGTGACATTTATCACTATGCATCCACCTATGTGTAGATTAAGATTTGCGCGGAGGTTCACAATATGAAGAGAATCATCGAAAGCCTTAAGCGGTTTTTCTTCCCCCCGCCGGGGACCTCGCGCTGGCTGCGGGCGCTCCCTTACGTTTTGTTGGGGGTGCTCACCCTAGCTCTGCTGACTGGCAGCGCCTATGCCTGGGAGTACACCAATTCGCCTGAATTTTGTGGTACTACCTGCCACACCATGCCACCCGAGTTCACCTCTTATCTGACCTCACCACATGCGCGGGTGGACTGTGTGGAGTGTCATATCGGACGAGGCTTCATCGCCCAACGCATCACCCGCAAAGCAGGGGATGCCAAACACATCATTTCCCTAACTTTTAAAGATTACGAATTTCCCATTCGGGCGGATGAACTGCGCCCTGCTCGCGAAACCTGTGAGCGCTGTCACTTCCCCGAGAAATTCTCCGATGACAGCTTGCGCGAGATCAAACGCTTCAGCAATGACGCTGCGAACACGCCTGAATCCACATACTTGGTGCTAAAAACCGGCGGCGGTACCAAGCGTTTGGGGCTTGGTCGCGGCATCCACTGGCACATTGAAAACCCGGTTTATTTTCAATCCCTCGACTTTCACGAACAGGTCATCCCCTATGTTCGTGTTGAGGAGGAGGACGGCACCGTTGTTGAATATATGGACATCGAAGCGGACATCAATCCAGACACCATCAACCCCGATGAGCTGAAAGAGATGGACTGCATCACTTGTCATAACCGCATTACCCACCTGATTTTGCACCCGGAGGATATGGTGGATCAACTCATGAATCGGGGGGTGGTCTCCTCCACAATTCCGGAGATACGTCGCAAGGCGATCGAGATCATGTATAAGGGCTACCCCAGCAAGGAAGCAGCTTTGGAAGCGATTGGCGCCTTGGAGGATTTCTATCGAAAATCCTACTCAGATTTTTACCACCGAAACGTCGACCTGGTTCACGGAGCCGTCACCGCATTGCAGGAATCGTATGATGAAAGCGTTTATCCTGAGCAAAAAGCCAGTTGGGATACCCATCCCGATAATGCAGGGCATTTATACGCGCCGGGATGCTTCCGCTGTCACGATGGAAAACACCTCAATACGGAAGGGGAAGCCATCCGTCTGGAGTGCAACCTGTGCCACTCCATTCCGGTCGTCGCCGAGCCAACTGATTTTGTCGCCGACATCGAGATCAGCCGTGGACCGGAACCGGAAAATCATCTCAACCCGAATTGGATCAGCGTGC
The DNA here is from genome assembly GCA_050049875.1 of Anaerolineales bacterium. Classification (GTDB taxonomy): domain Bacteria; phylum Chloroflexota; class Anaerolineae; order Anaerolineales; family UBA11858; genus JASFVL01. The sequence continues at coordinate 16,833 of JASFVL010000043.1, read as the reverse complement.
ACCACGAGGTTTATGATCCCACCTGTGCTAACTGCCATTCCATGGAGGATCCCGGCGGCATAAGTGACACCTCTTTCTGCTCCAACAGCGCCTGTCATGGCACGGTTTGGGAGTTTGCTGGGTTTGATGCACCAGGGCTCAGGGATATTCTCCTGGAGCAGTTCCCCAAGCCAACGCCAGTTCCCACGATTTCCGTCGATGAAGCGGTGTTGACGTATGCAGAGACCATCGGACCGTTATTTGAGTCTCGCTGTAGTGAATGTCACGCAGAAAACGGCTTGCAGGGTTTGAATCTATCCACCTATGAAGGTGTGCTGACTGGCGGACTGGGTGGACCTTCGATTGTGCCTGGGGATCCGGACGCCAGCCTGCTCATTGATAAGCAGACCGAGGTGCAACCGCACTTTGGACAATTCAGCGAGCAGGAGTTGGAGGCTGTCATCGAGTGGATCGCCGCCGGAGCTCCAGAGGAGTAAAACGGAGGATAAAGGGGTATACCCCTTTCACTTCATGTAGTATTGACAAGAGACAGGGTGTGGGTTTCATTTTGTGGGTTTGATACCCAACCCTGTTGGTCATTTAAACGGGTAAAATATGCTAAGAACATACTTTTTAGTATTATGCAGCGATTTTTCTGTATAATGCAGGTGAAACCCTGCAATTTACAGATAAGCGGATACACAACCTTTTTAGGAGGCTGTAAGGAAGAGGTTGCTAATGGAGGACACGATGTTTAGCGAAAGTTTATCAAAATTCCATCAGGAGCACAGCTATGGAATCTGAAAATGAACCCACTCGGCGAGACTTTCTGGGATTTATGACTTGGGCGATTGGCGGACTAATCGGTTTAGCGATGGGAATACCGGCTATTGCCTATATCATCGGTCCCGCTTTGCGGCGTGACGAGCAGCAGGATTGGCTGCGCCTTGGTTCGACATCCAAAGTAGAGCTTGGCACCCCGACCCTTTTCAAAGCTAGGGTTCAGCGACAAACGGGGTGGATTGTCAACGAGGAAGAGATCAACGTGTATGTGCTCACAGATAACGGCAGGGATTTCATCGCCATGTCGAATGTTTGTACCCACCTTGGGTGCCGCGTCCGCTGGATTGAGGATCAAAGCCAGTTTTTCTGCCCTTGTCACAACGCAGCTTTTGAAAAAAATGGGGACGTGGCCTCTGGCCCCCCTCCCCGTCCCTTGGATCGTTTTGAGATTAAAGCCGAAGACGAGCAGTTGTTCATATTAGGAGGTTAGCATGGCGACGAAAATTGGCGATTGGATTGACCGAAGGACAAGTTTAGGTCAGGTTTGGGAGGCGCTCTTCCTGCGCAAGCTGCCCAAGGTCAATTGGTTGTACACCCTGGGAAGTGCTACATTGTTTGTCTCCATAAATCAAATGTTAACCGGCATTCTTCTCACCATTTACTATGTTCCATCACCGGACCATGCTTATGAGAGTGTGCAGTACATCACCACCCAAGTGACTGCCGGTTGGCTAATTCGCGGCTTGCATCATTGGGGCGCCAGCGCGATGGTGATTCTCTCGGTTTTGCACATGATTCGTGTGATCATCTATGGGGCATACAAATTCCCCCGGGAGGTGACCTGGGCGTCGGGTGTGGTGTTGCTCCTGATTGTGATCGCCTTCGGCTTTACCGGCTATTTGCTACCATGGGATCAAAAAGCGTATTGGGCCACGACTGTGGGCACTCGCATAGTCGGCACACCGCCGGTGATAGGGGATATTCTCCTGCGTATTGCCCGCGGGGGGGAGGAACTATCGGCCGTGACACTGGCGCGCTTTTTTGGCATTCATGTCTGGATCCTGCCGGCTGCGCTCCTGCTCTTATTGGGCGTTCATCTCTATCTGGTCTTTCGCAACGGCATTACCGCCATTCCCAAGAGGGATGAATAAATCCCTCTGGTGATAAGTTTATCCAGACGACAAGATTGCTGAGCAAGATCGCTATCTTAAACAAATCGGAGGCATTATCCCTATGGACGAGAGGGAAAAGCAAGAATACTTAGAGCAGTACCAAAAGAAGAAAGAGAAGGGCGTGCCCTTTTTCCCTGACATTCTGTTTAAGGACGCTGTCGTCTCGCTGATTGTTTTCCTGGCGCTGGTGGCACTAGCCTATTTTATTGGTGCGCCATTGGAAGAGCGCGCTGATCCGGCAGATACCACTTATACGCCGCGTCCGGAGTGGTACTTCCTTTTCCTCTTCCAACTTTTAAAGTATTTCCCCGGTTCCTTGGAGTTTGTCGGCGTCGTCTTGATTCCCACGGTAGCGATACTCCTGCTCTTCCTGCTTCCGCTGCTGGATCGAGACACCAAGCGCCACTTCCTAAACCGCCCGGTGGTCACCGGAGGGACCATTTTGGGAATTATCGGGGTCGTCGCCTTGACTGTACTCTCCATTCGCGAGGCACCTCCCCCCTCTCAAGAGGCGGCTGGAGGGGACCGCACCGCGCAGTTGTACACGGAGAACTGCTCCCCATGTCACGGCCCGACTATCGCCGTCCCGGCAGGCACCGACCTTCACGAGATCATCGCCCAAGGTAAGCACGAGGGCATGCCGGCTTGGAGCGCTGATTTGACCAGTAACGAGATCGATGCTTTGGCTGGGTTCATTCTATCTCCTCAAGGCAGTCAGCTCTTCGCCTCCAACTGTGGGGAATGTCATGAGGTATCAGTCTTGGTGGCCAGCGACCCGTTGGAACTGAAGAACGCCTTACAAGAGGGCTCGGCTTATGAGCCACATTCGGATGTTGTTGTTCCAGAGTGGGGCGAGACGTTATCCAACGAGGAGCGCACCTCGCTGTTGAACTTTTTAGTTGCCCCTGATGGACAGCGATTGTTCCAGGTGAACTGTTCCACCTGCCATGGGCGTTCCGTAGCGTTTGCGGGCACTCAAGAAGAGCTGGGTTCGGTCATAAGCCAAGGTGGCCTTCATCTAGAAATGCCGCCCTGGAGTGAAAAGTTGCAATCTTCCGAGCTGGATATTTTAGCTCAGTACGTCGTTGAGCCAGCGGATGTGCCGGAGGGCCAAGCGTTGTTTGAAGAGAATTGCGCCTCTTGCCATGGGGAGCGTATTCCAGCGGCTGAAAGTGTTGCCGATGCAAGGTTGATCATCGCCAGCGGTGGATCTCATGAGACCATGCCCATCTGGGGTCAGATCCTGACCCAAGAGCAGTTGGACGCTTTGGTTGATTACACCTACCGCGCCACTCAAGGGACTTCCGTGGAGGTTGGGCAGGAGCTCTTCATCCAGAACTGCTCCCCCTGCCACGGTGATTTTGGTGAGGGCGGGCCCAACCCTGCCCGCGCCGGTGATGTGATCCCACCTATTAGCATGGCGGAATACTTAAAAACCCGCGATGACACTACCCTACGGGCGATCATTGCCCAAGGACAACCCAATTTTGGCATGTCCCCCTTCGGCAGCGCTTTCGGTGGTCCCCTTGATGATGACCAAATTGATGCCATTGTCGCCTTTATTCGCCAGTGGGAGGCGGATCCCCCGGTTGAACTGCCTCCTGAAGTGGAGTTCACCGCGGTGCCTCTCTCTGCTGATGAAATCTATGAAAGTGTGTGTAGTCAATGTCATGGACCCGAGGGTGGCGGCGGTGTTGGTCCTTCTCTGAGCGACCCAGAGTTCCATGCTGAGCGAAGCGATCAGGAGATCTATGACATCATCAATTTGGGTCATGAAGCCACCACCATGATCGCCTGGGGTGAGGTGTTCACCGCTCAGCAGGTCGAGGATTTGGTCGAATTCATCCGCACCCTGGAGCAGCCGGAGGCTGGAGAGCCCGAGACTGAAGCTGAGGAAACCCCAACACCCTCTGAAGGACCCGTCTCATTTGCGAACGATGTGTTGCCGCTCTTTGAAGAAAAATGTACCTCTTGTCACGGCGTCTTGGGTGGTTGGGACGGCACCACCTACGAGGCGGTCATGAACACTGGAGACCACGCTCCGGTGGTGATCCCTGGTGATGTGGAGAACAGTCTTTTAGCCCAAAAGGTACTCGGAACTCATGAGCAGGGGGCTATCATGCCGCCGGGTGGAAAGATGCCCGAGGATGAGATCAACATCATCCTGGATTGGATCGCAGCCGGAGCTCCGGACAATTAAAAAAAAATGTGTTTTGCGAGCTGAGCAGCTCCACAAAACACTTACCTCAATTAAAAAGGGTGAGCGACTATGGCGCTCACCCTTTTTGGCGTAATTTAATCCCCTGCTGCAGGAGCAGGTTGTAGTTGTTGGCTGGGAGACTCCACCCGCTCGACGCCGTGGTCGACCACCTTCAGGTAGCGCACCCCCAAGCTGAAAGCCATCAAGCCATAGGCCACTATCCCCCCACCCGCCAGCACCTCAATCAGAGAAGGCGAATAGCTGGTATACAGCGTGCGGATCCGCTGAGGTACGTAGGAGACCAGGATCAGCAGCCCAGATAAATTGACATCCCAGCGGTAGGCGACTAATCCTGCAACCACCATCGCTAAGGCGAGCATCCGAAGGGCAGGGTTTTTACGCCACTTCTCTCGCAATAGAATGATCATGGGAATTAAGATTCCCACCAGGATTTCACCGACCCAAAAGTTGACCGCCAACGGTCCGCTGGTCAGCAGACTGAGCCCTTCTGTGCGTCCAGGTTCGTAGGTGTAGGTGATGGAAAACGTGTACCAGAAGCGCACGTATAGATACACTACCAAACCCCAACCGACGAAATGAGCCAATTTCTCCAGGATTTCATCCTTGATATTAGCCCGCTGGCTGAGTTGAGCGGTAAACATCGAGGCGAACACAGTCAGCGAAATGCCACCGACGATCGCCGAAAACATGAAGAGCACCGATAAGCTGGGTGAATACCATATCGGTCGGGCTTCCAGTACCCCGTAGGCTGCGCCCAGGGAAGACTGGTGCAGCATGGAGAGGAATAACCCGGCGATGGCTAGGTAAGGGGCGAGGTGATGTGCTTTGGAGAGTAGGTTGGCAACCTTGGGCAGGCGCGTTTGAAACCACTCGAATCTTCCAATGATCGGCAGCACCTCCATGGTCAGCACCATGAAGTACAAACCTACGCACATCGTTACTTCCCACAATACCGAGTGTGTGTTCCAAAAGACAAATCCATGCCAGAAGCGGTCAGGTCGACCAATATCCAAAAGCAGACACATCATCGCCATACTGTAGCCGATGAAGCCGATGAAGGTCGCTGTACGGGCTACCGGTTGGTATTCTTTGAGTCCAATCAGATAGACCGCCGCGCACAGGGTAAACGCTCCGGCGCTCAGGGCGATGGAGGAGAGGTCGATGGTAATCCACAAGCCCCAGGGCACTAGGTCGGTGAGATTGGTGACCACCAGACCTTGTGTGAAGACGATCAACCCGGCGATGAGCCCTGCCACCATCAACCCTGCCAGGATCACCATCCATCCGTGGAACCATGTCAGTTTCGATGTTAAGCTTCTAATCTTCATGCCTCCGTCTCCTTAATCCCCGTTGGGCACAAGTAGTAGACCCTAGGCCCTGTCCCCAGATCTTCCCGCAAGCGATGGGTTACCTTGTTGTTCACAATTTGGCTGACCCGTGAGTCAGGGTCGTTGAGATCGCCGAAGATACGTGCCTCCACAGGGCACGCAACCACACAAGCCGGGGTAGCTTGCGGGTCCACCCCGGGTTTCAAACCGGCAGCCAAGCCGCGGTCTATACGCTGGTAGCAGAACGAGCATTTTTCCACCACTCCGCGCGGCCGGCGTGGCACCTCCGGGGTACCCCATTCCGGAACGGCGGGATTGTCCTCAGTGAATTCTTTCCAGTTGAAAGCTCGTGCTCCGTAGGGGCAGGCTACCTCACAGTAGCGGCAGCCGATGCACAAGTCGTAATCCATCATCACGATGCCGTCCGGTCGATAGTAGCTGGCGCCCACCGGGCAAGCGCTCACGCACGGGGCGTGTTCGCAGTGCATACACGGTCTGGGCAGGAATATTTTCTTGCCATCGACTTCGCAGGCTTCGATCAATTGGTTCCAGGAGATATCAGGGGGTACGTCGTTATGCGCCCGGCAAGCCAAAGTGCAGTAACCACAACCCTCACACTTATTTTGATCGATGACCATCGCCCACTTGTGGGGGCTGGAACCTTCTGGCTTGGACGCGGAGGCCTTAGGTGCTAACTGTAAGCTTGCGGCCGCGACCCCACCTGTGAGTGCGATCTTAAGAAAAGTTCGTCGATCTAATTTGTTCTCTTCAGCCATAATGAATATCCTCTACCTCACTCGCTTGCTTCCAAATGGAACAGGCGCCGATACCAACGCTCAATCCAAGGCGCTACCAATAGACCGAATGCCATCCCGATTAGAGCGGAGAGCAATGCGTAATAGATCGGGCTGACGGGTTCCGGATCGAGGCTCACCCCTGCGGCCTCAGCCGAGACCAGTTCGACTGCTTCGGGCTGCTCAGGTTCTCCCTGGTCGGTGTGCACTGTTGCGGGGTCATGCATGTGGTATTCGTGACAAGCGTTGCAGGTGCTCAGCTTGACATTGAAGCTGTGATCTCGCATGGCGTGCCCTTCGCCCAATTCAGAGTCCAAGATGTCTAAGTGGCAATCTGCACAGCTCAGCCCTTCTTGGCTGTGTGCGGTGTGGGCGAAGTTGGAGGCCCTTTCGCGGTGGCAACTCGCGCACAATGCCGAGGCGTCCTCCGCTTTTAGGGTGGTTGAGTGCTGGCCGTGGCAGTCAACACAATCCAGGTTGGTCTCTCGGTGCCCGCTGACCTGCCATTCGAAGTAGGTTTCTGTATGGCATTCTCCGCAAAGGGCGGAAGAGCGGTCTGAGGGCATCGGTTGTAAGGGGTGATTCGATGGATAGGGGCTGTGACAGGCTTCACAGGCAATACCATCTTTCTCCCAACTGTTGCTCGCGAAATCGTAGCCGGTGGTATGGCAGGGCAGGCACTCCTGGGGTTCGCCCTGCGCAAGCCACGCTTCCTCGAAAGCCGGGTCAGTCGTCGCCTGGCCATGGGAACTGTTCTGCCAAGAGTTTACGAATGCTGGATGACACTCCTGACAGTTCAGCTCACCATCGCTGGGGGGTGGTGGTTCAGTTTGTGCCCACGCTACCGTCACCATACCGAAGGGAAGCGCAAAGAGCAAACCGATCATCAAGCGAAAGATAGTTTTTTTCATGTCTGCAACTCCTCAATGTTCTAGTCACCAATTACTGGTGCAGGTGCGCCCCGAAAGACATCACAACCGATACAATCTTCCTTGAGTTGTCCGTCGGAGGCGCGGAAATGCTGCCAGCAGGGAATATCCTGATTTTGATATGCAAGACAGCGCTCGCGCTGCTCAGGGGGACATTCGTTCTTCAGCCAACAGCGCAGAGCTGGGAAAAGCGCTTTTTTTGCCCCGACCTGTTTCTGGTATTCTGCAGCTTCAGCTTGCCAGCGAGCGTCCAGTTTTCTAAACAGCCAGCACACCAGTAAGGTCAAGCCTACGGGTAGGCCAAAGCGAAAAAGCGACCAAATCAAAGTGGTGGCTGCACCTTGTAAGATGTCATCCATTCTTCACCTCGCTTCAATATACGTTTTCGTTTCTGAGCCAACTTCCGATGGCTACCAGGAGAACCAAGGGGACGACAACTCTCATGAGAAACATCAAACTGATTACTAAAGCTGTCATTTCACACCTGCCTTTTCACTCATCTGACTTTAATATTTATCTGCTTTTAGTGTATCTTTTCACAATCAAAGAGTAAATTCGGCATATGCCCAATTTTTTGAATGGTTTAATTTACGGTGAACTGCCCATATAAATGGGATGGCTCCCCCAATGTATTAGCCCTTATGTATGTTGATTAATGGGTATTATGACCCATTTGAAAGCAGTTTTTGGGATTCAGAAGGGAATTTTTGAGGCGCACAACCTTTAATTAAAAAATCGATCCTGGTGGGATTTATTCTGCCAACCAGGATCGATGCTTTCATACGACGGGATGCTATCCCATCGGGATACATACTAAATACCCATTTGATTTGCTGCCGAGATGGTGTGGATAGAGCAGGCAGCGCTGTTGGGGAGCTAAACCCGTTAAATCAGTTTTCGCAATTAAAGATTTAGTTTACAAAACCAGGTTGGAACCCCCAATGCCATCTGATGGGCAGGTCGCTCAGGGTTTAATGATGCCCTTGCGAATGGCGTATTTGACCAGTTCTGTGCGCGAGTGCAAGTTGAGTTTGTGCATGATGTTCTCGCGGTGGCGGGCGACGGTTTTGGGACTGATGTGCAGTTGTTCTCCGATTTCTGCGTTAGTACCCCCTTCCGCCAAGTGAGTCAAAACTTCTTGCTCGCGCGGCGTCAGCCCATTGAGCACTTCGCGGGCTGTATCATCCGAATCGTTAGTCAGGTAATCCTTAACCAGCAGCTTAGCCATCGAGGGGTAGAGGTATACTTCGCCAGAAGCCGCTACTCGGATGGCGGTGAGCAGTTCTTCTGGCGCGGCTCGTTTGGGCACGTAACCGCTGGTGCCGGCTTCTAACATCTTGAAGAAGTATTCCTCGTCTTCGTGAATGGTCAGCGCTACGATAGCGGTCTGCGGCCACAGGCGTTTAATCTCTCGGGTGGCGTCGATACCGGAGATATCGGGCAAGCCGATGTCCATCAGAACCACGTCAGGATGCAGTTTAGGCACAGCGTTGATCGCTTCGCTGGCTGTCCCCGCCTCGCCGACGATTTCCACATCGTCTTCGTTTTCTAGCAGCATGCGCAGTCCAGAGCGCACGACGGCGTGATCATCCACCAACAATAGGCGTATTTTCATCTTGAGCCTCAGGATCTGTTGTATTCTCCGAATCAACTTGACATGGGATCATAACCCTTACGCGGGTTCCCTCACCTGGAGCGGTTTCCAAAAGTAAATTTCCCCCGCACAAAGTCGCTCTCTCCTCCATACCCAGTAATCCCCAAGCTGTCTTTTGATCGGCTTGCATACCTGCCAAATCAAAGCCTTTGCCATCATCCTCGATTTCCAGGTTCACTTTTCCATTGGTGCAGTAGAGGCGCACCCACAAGTGTTCAGCGTCAGCGTGTTTTATTACGTTGGTCATGGCTTCCTGAGCGATGCGGAACATGGCGATGTTGACTCTTTCAGGAAGCTCGCATACCTCCTTGGCAACCTCAACTTGCACATCCAAAGGCACTCGGTTCTGCACTTCACCGGCGAACCAACGTAAGGCGGCGTCCAAACCCAGATCATCCAGATGGGAGGGCCGTAGGTCTGCAATCAGGCGACGCAGTTCATCCAAAGCGCGTACTGCCATTCCTTCTAACTGGCGCAAATTCTGAGCGGCCTTGTCCTCATCTTGACGTAAACTGGTAGCTGCGCCGCGCAAGCCCAGACCGAGTGCCGTGAGGGCTTGTCCGGTCTCATCGTGCAGTTCACGGGCGATGCGCTGGCGTTCAGCCTCTTGGGCAGCAACGACACGGCGGAATAATTCGCTGCGCATCGCCTCGCGATGTACAGCTTCTTCCAAACGGGCGGCTTGCAGTTCGGCGATGCGGTGTTTGGTCTCCACTTCGAAGGAGCGTAAAAAACGCATCACGAAGACCGCAGCCGTCAAAGCCGCGGTCGCCCGCAACAATTGGACTGGAAATCCAAAGAATTCCAGAAAGAGATCTTGGTTGATCAACGTGGAGGGCGGCAGCGGGCTGGGGCGGGTGAATGCTTGTCCTACAACGCCGTACCATGCGAAAGCCACCGCGGCCCACAAGCTATCCTGACCAAACCTGGCTAAGCCAGCCCGGCGAAAGGCGCGCTGCTGGGCAACCAGCCCCACACTAGCCAATAGGGCTCCGGGGATGCCAACCACATAACGCGTCCACACGTCCGCCACATCCCAAAGTGGACCGTCCAAGACATAATGACTGCGCATGATCAGCAAGCCAAAACCCCAGATCGCAGCTTGACCTAAGGGGACCAACAAACTGATGCGGCGGATGCTTTCGGTGGGCGAGAGCAGACCGGCGCCGAAAGCGGTCAGGGAAAAAAAAGAAAGCGCCAGAAGGGCGATGCGCACACTGTGCCACAGAAGCGGCAAGGAACCTTGATCAGGGAGCAGGTTCAACCCCTCGAACATCTCGTACCATTCGTGAATCCCGTGAACGATGCCAAATCCCGCTAGAGGGCGCAAGGCGCGCCGCAACCGGACGTCGGAGCCGCGCCCGCCCTCAACAAGCACAATCAAGCCCATGCTGAAGAAGGCTAAGCCGTAAAGCAGGAAGATCAAAGTCAGGGTAAAGGGATTCATAAACTCAAGGGGTTCGTTGTTCGTTCCACGGGGTTTCCGCTCGTTCGATGGTTGGCCTGAGGTCCCCCGGGAAAACTGTATTTGCGCTGTTAATTATACATCAGTGAACTGTGTTCCCTTATGATCAGGGGCGCCGCTTTGAGTGGTCCTTTGTTCCCTCTCAGGATGTGGCTCACATATCCTAGGAAAAGGTTGATTATTCGGTGATAACTGCTGTAGAACTTCGGTTAAGAAAAGTTGACCGGGCACCATACGGTGCCCGGTCTAGAGCCGTACATGTTCAGTAGCCTAAACTACTCACCTACCGTTGGGCGGGTATAGGCGGATACATCGCCGTCAACCGCTTCGATGCTGTCGATCAGCAGTTGGATGATGTATTTGCCATTATGGGCAAAGCCGCCGGGGTCCTTCTCAGCGTACTGGTAGTTATAAGCAGCTTTCAGCAGACTGGGTGTAAAGGTGGTGAACCGCTCACCTGCATCGTCGAAGAAGTACGGGTAGCTGTGCGCATCATAAACGATTCCTGTGCCAACGACGTCCGTGGCGTAGGCTTGCATGGCGCTGTAAAGATCCTCAACTAGGGTTTCGATCTCGCCGGCGATACCTTCGCTGGCGTCGCCATCCCCGTCGAAGTCATCCGTTGAGATGCGGATGTCATGCAGGTTCTCGTAGGTCTCCACGACGTTGTGGCAGGCGCTGCATGCTTCGAACTTGATTTGAAGTTTGTGAGCATCGTGGCAGTCCGTGCAGTTTTGGAAGCCCTGAACGTGCTCGAAGAGGCCGATGTACTCCTTGCCCTCGAACTCGTAGGCACCCTGTACCTCGGTGCCGAAGCGCGTGGCGCCGGCCGCGAAGTAGTGGATGTTGATGAAGCCCTGATCTTCAAGGATATCATCATCTCCGGCTTCACCGACCGCGCTGCGCACGCTGAAGGTCGAAGAGCGACCCTGGTGGCAGTTCATGCACAGGTTTGTGTTCTGGTCGCCGCTGTCGATGACTGCCCCGCTGGGGAACTCTACGGAGCTAACTTCGTAGCGCGTGTAGGTCTCCAAGTCGTTATGGCAGGTGCGGCATTGGAATCCGTTGGACAGCGGTTGGGCGATCTCTACGCCTTCTTGGATGTAGAGCGGCAAGCCGGTTGCCGAGTGGCAGCGGCTGCAGCGCCCAGGAACTTCGCCGTCCTCGTCCCAGTGCCGGAAGGCCTCTTCGGATCCGGCGAAGTGACCCATATCGATGCGGTGTGAGTGTCCGTGGGTATCCGCCAGTTCGATTGGAGAGGCGATGGCTTCATTGAGATCCTCGATCGAGTCCCAGAGCAGTTGGATGATGTACTTGCCGCCGTGGGCAAACTCACCGGGATCCTTTAGGGATACCTGGTAGTTGTATGCCGCTTTCAGTAAGCGCGGCGTCCAGGAAGCATAACGATTTGGAAAGGCCGCTTCATCCTCCGCCACTTCCCCATCGGCATTGGTATCGATGAAGAAGTAGGGGTAGCTGTGAGAGTCGTAGACGATGGCGGTGCCGGCGACTTCGTTCCCATAAGCCTGAATGGCGCTGTAGAGCTTCTCCTGCAGACCTTGGGTCTCATAGAAGATGCCTTCTTCGATGTCGCCATCGCCGTCGTAGTCGACTAGCGAGCCAGGCATGCGGTAGTCAGCGTACTCTTCTTGAGTGTGGCACTCCGCGCAGGCATCGCCGCGCACCTCCAAGGTGTGCATGTCGTGGCACTCGATGCAGGTGTCGAACTCCTCGACGTGAGCGAAGTTGCCGTCGTAAGTTTTGCCTTCATACTCGTAGCCGCCCATAGCCTGTGTACCGTACTTGGTGGCGGCAGCGGCGTAATAGTGGATGTTGGCAAAACCGAGTTCATCACTGACTGTGTCGGGTGAATCGGTCAGACCGACCTCTTCGATGCGTGCGTCGACGCTGAACTTTGACTCGCGGCCTTGGTGGCATTCCATGCAGCGCGACTCGTCGCCCAGATCTGTGAGCTCCAAGCCCGAGGGCATCACCACGCTGGTCTTCATCAGGGTGGCGTCGTTGTGACAGGCTACGCATTCGACGGTGGTACCGATTTCGGCGTCCGCATCCACCACACCGGCCTCGCTGCCGTCCACACCCAAGAAGTCCAGATAACCAGGTGTGCTGTGGCACTTCGCGCAGCTGGTGGAGACGACCGCGGGGTCATCCTCATCCCAGTGGCGGAAGGCTTCAGCTTCGGCGTCGTTATGTCCAGAGCCGGCCCATTTCTCCACAAACGGAATTTCGTCGACCAAAGGTTCTGGGCAAGGTTCCGGTTCGGGACATGTGGGACACTCGGGACACGCAGGGCACTCGGCCTCGGGACACTCGGGCTCAGGACACTCAGGGCAGGGCGTGGCTTCTGGCGTACTCGCACAGGCGGCCAGCAGCAAAGCAAAGCCCAACAAAAGTCCGAGTATTAATATTTTTCGATGCATTCTAATCTCCTCTATTTGTGTGCCAAAGTTATTGTTACGGGCACAAGATACAAGATGGGTTCTACTGAAAGATGAGTGTTTTTACCTCTCGATTTCTCCACAGTTATGTAAGAGGACTTTTAGCTGATCAACTTTCAGTGGATGGTATATTTTCTAATCTTATTGGGCGATATCACCTCCTTATTAAGCCTACCAACCTTCTTCTCCCGTCGTTCGTTTTTATGGGTTTTCGATGACATCCAGTAAATCTCGCACCTCACCCAACTGTTGCTGAACGCTGGTGACCACCTGAATGTGGTCTTTCTCCGGTGCCAAGCGGATGACTTTAATAAACGGGAAAGTCAGCAGGAGACCGCAGAGAACGCAGTGATCTTTGGTCTCCGCCTCGGTGGCATCAAGGATCACAGCGGTTGGATGAGCCGCTGTGATGGCCTCTAAGTAGTCTGGATCTTGAGGGTCAACGAACTGGAACTCCACCCGCCGTGGAAACTGCCCCAGACGGCTGGCAACGCCCTCCGCGAACAAAGTGTGTTTTGACAGAATCACAACGCTGGACTTCGCCATTGGCCCTTTACCAGGTTAAATATTAACGGAAGATGAGAGCTTTTGACCATACCCCCTTGGTTAATTCCCCACTATCAACTGGGTAGGTTCTTTAAATCGCTTGCCTACCCAAAAGGGTAGGTATATAACACCCGAAAGGATGGGTTGATAAGGTGTAAATCATATACAGAGCGCTGCTTAAATCCCCCTTGTTGACTTCTAGACTTCACCCTGTTCAGGGTCGAACAGTCCAACCTGGATGGCGTGCGTGACCGCTTCAGTCCGGTTTTGGGCGCCGGTTTTTTGCAGGATATTGCGCAGGTGGTACTTGACGGTGTTTTCGCTGATGAACAATTGCTCTGCGATGTTTCGGTTGGAAAGTCCTTTCCCCACTAGTTTGAGGATCTCCAACTCACGCTCCGTGAGCTTGTCCGCCTGTTCCGAGTCCTCTCGGGTTAAGTTTTGGAATCCGGCCATCAGGCGCGCCGCGGTCTTGCGAGTAATAGCAGCCTCACCACGCTCTAAACCACTGAGAATCTCCAAAAATTCGCTGGCGTTCAAATCCTTCAACAAGTAGCCGTCAGCACCGGATTTAATCGCTGCAAAGATATCCTCATCCTGGTCAGAAACGGTCAGGATGACCACTTGAACCTTGGGGAACTCGGATTTGATGGTTCTCAAAGCCTCCAGTCCGTCCGTTTTTGGCATGGTGATATCCAGCAGTACCAGGTCAGGCTTCAAGCGACGGACGGCTTCCATCGCGGCCTCGCCATCACCCACCTGAGCGACCACGTCAAAATCCGCCGCCTCTAACAAACTGATAATGCCGTCGCGGAAAAGCGAATGATCATCCGCTACGACCACACGTTTCCCTCTATTCTCCATCATGTTCCGGACTCCACTGGACCATCACTTGGGTGCCAATTCCGGCTTTTGAAGTGATCTCTAAGGTAGCGCCGATATGTTCAGAGCGTTCCTGCATGGTAATTAAACCGTAGTGTTGGTTATTTTCCTGATGAATGTGATCTGCGTCAAAACCGAGACCATTATCGCGAATAGATAGGTTGAGCACGCCGTTTTTATGGTAAAGATCCACCCAAGCTTGGGTCGCTTCGGCGTGTTTGCGGACGTTCGTCAAGGATTCTTGGACAATGCGCAGCATCTGAAGCACCGTTTCGTCTTCCTTGACGACCTCTTCGTCATCTATGCTGACACTCAGCCGGACTGGTAAATCGCTTAGACGGCTGAACTCGTCCACGTAATTTTCCAGGGCGGATTTTAGGTCCAGATCACTCTGACCGGCCATCTTTAACCCCAGGATGGCTTCACGTACGTCCATGGAAAGACCCCGGGCTGCTTCCTCCAGCTGAAGTAACTGCCGATCCGCAGCATTGAGCTGACCTTTTTGGAGCATCAGACGGACGGCCATCGCTTTGGTGTTGACGTAACCGAGGACTTGAGAGATGCCGTCGTGAAGCTCGCGAGCGATTCTAGCACGCTCCTCGATGATGGCGCGCTCTTTGAGTTCGCTACGCTCGATTTGTTCGCGCGTGTGATTGGCGATTTCATCCATCATTTGGTTGAAGGCTTTGATCAGCTGGTTAACCTCGTCCTCCGTTTTGGAGAACTGGGGGATGCGCACGGAGAGGTTCCCCGACGCGAAATCCGCTAAAGGTTTCTGGAAAACCTCCACCCGCCTCACCACCAGGAGGTGGATCAACCAATAGATTCCTGTGGTGATCAACAGCGTAAATATTGCTGACATTCCCAAGTCGAGTCGTAAGGATTGGAGGAGATGCTGCTGCGTGTCCTGGAAGGACATATCCACCAATACTACACCGAGATGGGAGCTGTTTTCAGTGTGGCATTCGGCGCATTCGGAGCGCATTTCCACCGGTGTGGAGATGCGCATCAATTTCTCAGTGGCAGGGAATTCAATCGCCCGGGGGCGTTCTGTCGCCACCACATCGTGGCATTCTCGACAACCGCTGTCTTGTTGGCTGTTGAACCCCTGCAAGCTTCCTCCCGTGCTATCTGCCAGTGTTTTTCCGCTTAGCCCGATGATTTGCACCCGCTGGACATTATCCAGACTACCGATATCTTCGAGAGTCTCTTTAAGATTTTCCCCATCTTTGATCAGCATGGCGTGATTCAGGCTGCTGGTCAGAACTTCCCCAAGTTGGACGGCGTTTCTGTGGGTTTGTTCCTCTACCAATTGAAGCTCACGCCAGTAATGAATCATCGACAGGGTGCTCAAGGCGACCAGCAAGGGCAGGGCGACTCCCAAAGCTACCCGCGCTCGCAAACTGTTTTTAAACGAAAGCCACCAGGTCTTAACCTTGGAGGGAAAGTTCGTTTGAATCACCGTATATCTCACCCTTAGAGCGTTTTAGTTTTGACCGTCCTGTTGGCTGCGTAATTTGGTGCCGCAGAAACGGCAGAAGCGGTCCCCAGCGTGAGCGCGCTTGCCGCATTGGTGGCAGTAAATGCCACTTTCCGAGGAAGCCGGGATATCGCTTTTGCGTACGCGAGCTGCTTTCCGCCGCCGACGCGAGCGCGGGCGGGTTGCATCCCCGCCGGACTGCCAGTACCACCATACGCCTCCACCGATCAAGAAGATCCCGAAAGCGCCCAGCACCCATGGGAGCACGCTGAGTAGGTTCACCCGGCCTTGGGTTTCATCCGTGATCGGTGTACTCGGTTCCACGGAGAGACTCTCGACACTCAGCGCATCTGTAGATTTCTGATAATCGATCTCCACGACGAAACTCTGCCCAGTTGCCAGGGACCCGACCTCTTCTGTGTAGTACAGTAGATCATCTTCTCCCTGCACGGGGCTGCCAAGATCGGGGGAAAAGCGTATTTGAGTGGCACCGATGGGTTCTTGGACGCGCATGGTTAGCGAGTCCACGCTGTAATCTCCGAGCCAACGGTATTCGTAGTGGCGCTGTTGACCGTCAATCTCCAATTGGGGGTCGTAATATTCCAATTGGACCTCTGGTGAGGTGGCTGTAACGGTTATGAAAGCCCATTCTCCACTGACTTGACGTTCATAGGTGGCGTAAACCAGTGAACCGTCCATCTGACGCACCGCCACGGCGTTTGGTTCTCCAGCCAATGTGGGAATCCTGAAGGACAAGTCCACAGGAAAAGAGGTTTGGGGATCCAGGACCACCCGGTAAATAACCAGCATCATGGGGCGGTCGTATTCGGGCCACAGTTCAACCATCATTTGTGTGATCTGCGGTTGGCCTTGACCGTAGACGAGGGTGGGGATGAAAAGTGAGAGGGCAAAGAAAAGCGCGATGAGCCGTTTAGGCATAGATTTCCTCATCAACTGCAAGATTGCGATAAGTGTTGATTCTGAATCTTACCATGTCTGGTTGGGGTGGAGAAGGGGTTGTGGGTTTCGGTTCAGGGCAATCGCATTTAGGTAGAAAGCACCTTGACAAGATAGTTTATATCCCAGCCAGCTATTAGGCGCTTGGCCTTGATACCACACTTAGCAGTCGTTTCTCTTTTGA
>JASFVL010000278.1:0-5547 GCA_050049875.1 Anaerolineales bacterium | reverse complement strand
CAAGAGTGCAGCACCAACAACGGGGAGAGGTATTGGGGAAGCTGGCTGTTGACCTTTACCCAACCTTAAATGGAAAATACTCTCGCGACGGCGGTGAGCGCCTCTCTCAAGATACGGCATTTAACTATTTTTGCTTTGCAATCCCATATCACCCCCATTTATTGAGCTGGCGTTTTCCACCATTAGATAACCAAACACCTGTCCAAAGGACCCAATAATTTTGTCCATAACTGCACCTAGTGGTGGCGTAGGATCAAGCAACTCTGCAAGACTGGTCTCCTCGTAATCATGCAGTCCACAAGCGATAATCCCCTCCCAGTAGGACATATCGGGATCAACATTCAGCGCGAATCCGTGCCTGGAGACTCCTTTAGCATCCACCTTGACCCCGATGGAAGCGATCTTCAGGATTGAGGATTGTTGATTGCTGTTTGTTGATTGAGGATCAGTACGGTTTATGGTGCTGTCATCATGACTGACCCATACTCCGGTCAAGCCCGCAACCCTGAATGTCTCAACTGCCAGATCCGCTAAAGCCAAAATTAAGACCTCCTCCAGCTTACGCAGATAGCCAACGTAATCAGCCTGAGGCAGGCACACCTGCCCGTTTTGAGGGTTATAATTCACTTTTCCAAGAGGCAGCAGCGGGTATCCGACCAATTGACCGGGACCGTGATAGGTCACATCCCCACCGCGATCCACCCAGTGGACGCTCACCCCTCGTCTCTCGAGTTCAGCCTCGTCCCACAGCAAATTCTCGCTCTGACCCCTGCTACCGAAAGTATACGTAGGAGGATGTTGCAACAGAAGTAAAGTGGGATCGCGCCGGCCAGCGGCAATTTCAACGGCTAAAGCCTCTTGTAGCTCCCAGGCTTGCTGATAAGGTATGACCCCCATCCTGTGGACCTCACATCGCTCACTCATAGACCATAGTATACTGAAGTCTTGACCTTATGGCTATGTTAATCTATGGCGATTGCCCTAAAGGTAATCATATGACAATTGACGTTATCCAGGTATTCCCGTAGAATGATGACGAATTGAAAGTATAAAGGAGCAGAAATAATGATTCCCCTTCGTGATGAAACCCCTACGCACAGGACTCCGATCATCAACTACCTATTTATCGGTCTGAATGTGATCGTGTTCATCTTTCAAGTCATGATGGGCTCGGAAAACCAATCGATCGTTTACCAGTTTGCCCTCATCCCCGCACATTTCACTAGCGGAATCGGATTAGGGGATATCACCGACATCTTCACCAGCATGTTCATGCACGGCGGCATCGCCCACATCGGCGGGAATATGCTCTACCTTTGGATCTTCGGCGATAACGTCGAGGACCGCATGGGTCACGGGCGATACATACTCTTCTACATCATTGGCGGGATTGTGGCATCCCTAGCGCATATCTTCACCAATCCAACTTCAGAGATACCCACAGTAGGAGCCAGCGGCGCTATCGCGGCTGTCTTGGGAGCGTATTTGATCATGTACCCACAGGGCCGAGTTCTGACTTTAATCCCCTTGGGCTTTTTCATGCGCTTAACTATGCTGCCAGCTGCCATTGTGCTGGGGTTGTGGTTCGTGCTGCAGCTTTTCCAGGGGGTACTCACATTAGGCGGACCTGACGTAGGCGGTGTTGCCTTTTGGGCTCATATCGGTGGTTTTGTTGCGGGCGTAGTGCTCGCCAAGCTTTTTGCCAAACCTCAACAGCCGGATTATTCGAGATACTGGTAAAAACAAATTGGATGCCTCTCGAGGGTGTTCGAGTGCGGGTGAATAGCCCGGCTAATGAAACCAAGCTTCAACCGCTCCCAATCTGGTCACGATGCGCGCTCCCGCGTGATTCCCAGCTCTACACGCTTCAACCAAGGCTTCCCCCCGCAGGATGGCGGCGATGAACCCCGCGGCGAAGGCATCACCCGCCCCGGTAGTGTCAACAACCCTAACCTGAGGGGCTGGCACCCGTTGGGCAAAATCATCATTTTCGAGCCAACACCCCTGTGATCCTAACTTTACAATCACCGTTCGTGCACCGCGCTCCCGCAGGACTAAGACAGCATCGCGGTATTCCTGCTCCCCCGTCAGACGGTAAGCCTCATACGCGTTACACATGAAACAATCAAGCTGAGGCAGCGCCTCCCAGAGCACAGTTTGCATCTTGGGGTCATCCATACGCACGTTGAAAACCACATCCAAGGAGGTACGCATCCCCAAAGAACTCGCCTCAGCCAAAGTCTCAGCAAGGGATCCGTCCATTAAACCTGGCAGCACGAAGAAGCCCGCCACATGCAGGTAGCGGGCCCCTCCAGCAGCAATCGCTGGCAAGTCCAGATCTTTTACGCTCAACCCTGCGTTGGCTCCAGAGGTGTGAACGAAACGGGGCTGGAATTCGCGATCCACCAAACCGACACTGATCCCCGTTGAGGTCTCAGGATCACAGCTTACGAAACGAGTGTCAATCCCCTCTCGCTCCCAGTAGCGGCGCACTAACTCGCCCGCATCACCCCCACCAGTGCGGGCTACTAGCGCTGTAACAACCCCTAGTTTAGCCAAACCCATCGCCGTGTTGGAGGCGCAACCACCTGGCGAGACGATCGCCCGCTCAAAAGCAATTGACTCATGACGGGGAACCTCGTCTACCGGGTAGCAAATCACATCCAGCGTGACGTTTCCAAAGACAATCGCATCCATCAATATACACTCCGCTTTCCCATCAAAGAATATACACAATCGTGTGCATGCAAAACGTATCAGTCTGAGAGGAGATGTTTATCTGTTCTGATAATATTTAAGTACACTCCTTCAATAATACCGCAGCTTATACTTTTCATTAACATTTTGCATACTTCCTTCATACACAAAAATCCTATAATTTTAGGAAGATGGAAACATCATTATCATAAGCTAAAAAATCTGGAGTGAGTGCATGAATTTAGAGAAATACACGCAAAAATCCCAAGAAGCTATTCTAGACGCCCAACGCTTGGCTGGGGAATATAACCACCAGAACATCGAGCCCGCTCACCTGCTTTTGGCACTTCTTCGACAAGAAGGAGGGGTTGTGTCGGCCATCGTCACTAAAGTAGCTGGCAGCCCTCTAGCTTTGCGAGAAGATGTACAAAATGAACTAGAAACGCGCTCGAAAGTGTACGGTGGCAACGTGCAGGTCGGCATGGCACGACCCACCTCGGATGCCTTGACGGCGGCAGAACGCTACGCTAAGGGCATGAAGGACGAGTACGTCTCCACCGAACACATCCTGTTGGGTCTAACGGAAAGCCCGGAAGGAAAACGCCTTTCCCAATACGGATTGACCAAAGATGCCATTCTGCAATCGATGAGGGAGGTGCGCGGATCACAACGCGTCACCACTGCTACACCAGAGGCGACCTACCAAGCTTTAGAGAAATACGGGCGCGATCTGACAACTTTAGCTCGTCAGGGTAAACTCGACCCGGTCATTGGGCGAGACGAGGAAATCCGCCGTCTGGTTCAGATCCTCTCCCGGCGAACTAAGAACAACCCGGCACTGATCGGTGATCCGGGTGTAGGCAAGACCGCCATTGTGGAAGGACTGGCTCAACGGATCATCAAGGGCGACGTGCCTGAAGGATTGAAGCGTAAGCGCCTGGTTCAGCTCGATATGAGCGCCCTGGTCGCGGGTGCCAAATACCGCGGCGAATTCGAAGAGCGCCTTAAAGCCGTGCTCAAAGAAATCACCGATTCAGCCGGCGAGGTCCTGCTTTTCGTGGACGAGATGCACACCGTGGTCGGCGCGGGAGCTGCCGAAGGCGCTGTGGACGCCAGCAACATGCTCAAACCGATGCTGGCGCGCGGTGAACTGCACATGATCGGCGCCACTACTCTAGACGAATACCGCAAGTATATCGAAAAGGACGCGGCTTTAGAACGCCGCTTCCAGCCCGTCTTCATCGCCGAACCCAGTGTGGAAGACACGATCAGCATCCTGCGCGGCTTGAAAGAACGCTACGAGGTCCACCACGGCGTGCGCATCACGGACTCAGCCGCCATCGCAGCCACCACGCTCTCCAATCGCTACATCAGCGACCGGCAGCTACCCGATAAGGCGATCGACCTGATCGACGAAGCCGGTGCCCGCTTGCGCACCGACATCGATTCCAAACCCCAAAGCTTGGACATCGTGGATCGCGCCATCATGCAGTTGGAAATCGAACGCGAAGCTCTGAAAAAGGAAAAGGACAAAGCTTCCAAAGACCGATTGCAGAAAATTGAGAAGGAAATGGCGGATCTCAAGGAGGAATCCAAGCAACTGCATACCCGCTGGAACACCGAGAAAGCCGCCATCAGTGAGTTGCAATCCACGAAAGAGAAAATCGAGCAAATCCGCTTGGAGATCGAGCGCGCCGAGCGTCGCAATGAACTAGAAAAGGTCGCACGTCTGCGATACGGTACGTTGCGCGAACTAGAGGATAAATTATCTGAACAGGAGGCGCTCATCAAAACGCTGCAGAGCGATGGCGCTCTGCTCAAGGAGGAGGTCGACGCTGAAGAGATTGCCAGTGTGGTCTCGCGCTGGACGGGCATCCCCGTTTCCCGTCTGTTGGAGGGGGAGACCGAGAAGCTGCTCCACATGGAGGAGCGCTTACACCGTCGGCTAGTTGGGCAGGATGAGGCCGTTCAGGCAGTGTCCAACGCGGTGCGGCGATCGCGGGCTGGCTTGCAGGACCCTGACAGACCCATCGGTTCGTTCATCTTCCTTGGCCCCACAGGGGTGGGGAAAACCGAGTTAGGACGCTCGCTAGCGCACTTTCTGTTTGACGATGAGCGCGCCATGGTGCGCATCGACATGAGTGAGTACCAGGAGAAGCACACCGTATCGCGCATGATCGGTGCCCCCCCAGGGTACATCGGCTACGATGAAGGCGGTCAACTGACTGAGGCTGTGCGCCGGCGACCTTATAGCGTAGTGTTGTTCGACGAGATTGAAAAAGCCCACCCCGAGGTCTTCAATGTGCTGCTGCAATTGCTCGATGAAGGTCGCCTGACGGACGGACACGGGCGCACGGTGGATTTCCGCAACACCGTTGTGATCATGACCAGCAATCTAGGCAACCAACTCTGGATGGACGGGCGTAGAGATGTTAGCCGGGACGATATCAACCGCCTGCTGCAAGCTCATTTCCGCCCTGAATTCCTCAACCGGGTGGACGAGATCGTCATTTTCCATCCGCTGGAGCGCGAACACCTGGTTGGGATCGTTGATATCCAGCTCGAGCGAGTGGCGGAACTGATGCGCGACAAAGGCTTCAGCCTTGAAGTCAGTGAGGAGGCTAAACGCTATTTGGCTGAAGTAGGCTACGACCCCGACTTTGGAGCGCGGCCGCTAAAGCGCGCTATCCAGCGTGAGCTTCAGGACCCATTAGCCCTGGAGGTGCTCTCCGGGGACGTGCGTGTGGGAGACACAATTCGAGTAGAACGCGGCCCCGACGGCTTGACTTTCACACCAGTAGCAGAAGGGGAAGTGGTGGAAGCGTAAACTTATCGATACTTACTCTTCGA
>JASFVL010000279.1:0-5547 GCA_050049875.1 Anaerolineales bacterium | reverse complement strand
CGACCGCGTTTTTCAATATCGACACGTTGCAGCACCAGAAAATCATTTCCGTCATTTAACGCTGCTACACGGCCGGGAGGCCCCTGCAGAAGGAGCGCATCCCCAAAATGTAAAGTAATATCACGCAACCGCTCGGTGATCACTTCTCCATGACGCCAGATGGCCAGGGCAGTGAAGCCAAAGCGGTCTCGGAATCTGATTCCCTTCAAAGTCTGACCATCAATCTTAGAGCTGGGGGAAAGGGTTGCCTCAAAAATATAGGAATCTTCCGTATCCAGGTCGACCAGATCAACATCAGAGTCAGGCTGGATTCTGAGGTCCAGGTCATCCTGGGCGGTGATCAGGTTTTGTACCGAACCTTCCAGAATGAGGCGGTCATCCTCTTCAATGACGAAGTCGCGGTGCAGCCTAGTGATTAAATTCTCATCTCGATAAACAGATAATACGTTGAGATCGTATTCTACTCCCAGGTTAGATTCAATCAGGTTTTTCCCGACCAATGGGCTTTGCGAGTTCACCTGTACTTCGCCGATATAATCTCGCAGCTGCTTATAAACCTGTGAGTCTGAAGCGGTCACTCGGACCGGCAGGAGGTGACGGCCGATCACTACCATATAGACAATCCCGGTTAAAAGTACAATGGCGCCAATTGGGGAGATCTCGAAAAATCCGAAGCTGGGAAGTCCTCTTTCAACCAGGATACTCTGTGCTAATATGTTCGCTGGGGTACCGATCAAGGTCATCTTTCCACCTAGCAGAGAGGAAAAAGCCAGCGGAATCAGTAGTTTAGAGACTGGGATCTTCGTCTTGTTCGAAATCCCAATCACAGCAGGCATTAACACTGCTACTGCTCCAACGTTATTCATAAAGGCTGACAGTATGCCGCAAACCAGCATGATCACTGCGATGAGCCTTGCTTCCCCCGTACCCGATAGTCGCAAAATAAGCGACCCAAGCATGTCTGCTACTCCGGTCTTGAAAAGCCCCCCTGAAACAATATAAACTGCCCAAATGGTGATCACTGCCGGATTAGCGAAACCTGAAAAAACATCCTCCTTTCGAACCAGACCTGTGATCGAGACCAACAAAAGAACAATCAAGGCGATCAAATCGACGCGCAACTTCTCAGTAGCAAATAAAACCAGCGCCATGACAATAATTCCCAGTGTAAGTCCAATCTCGAACGTCATTGTGATATCCATTTCACGTAGATGTTGATATGCCTCAGTCCTTCAACAGAGTGGTTCACCTTCACCTTTTTCTCTCATAACTTCCAAAAAACAACGCTCGATCTCATTTACCAGGTGATTCGCATCTTGCCCAGCGAGGGGCACCTGACCACCTGCCATTGTGCCATGTCCGCCCGCTTTACCTGGAGATACAATCACCTGTTGGACCAGTAAACCAGCATCTTGTCCCAAGGGTTCAGTGCGGATTGAGAGATGTAGGATTTGTCCATGGAAACCCAGGCAAAGTACCGCCCGTGCTCCGTCTAGCCGGATGAGCAAATCAGCCACCTCGGCTGCCAGGTCAGGGCGATGCATCGTCCCAAGATTGGCTACGACGGATTGGGTATAAACCCGTGCGGCGTGCAATCCGTGGCTAATAGCCCGAAAATATGTCTGCGGCAGCCCAGCTTGTTCTACTTTAATCAGCTTACTATGGTCAATCTGTGCTAAAAGTTTGAGATAAACAACATTGTCGGTTGAGGAGGCCCCGCGTGATAGACCGCGCGTGTCGGTCTTGAGACCGTAGAACATAGCAGTTGCCAAATCAGAATCTGGCACTATTCCAGCGGTTTCTAGATACTGATCCAACAAAGTCACTGTAGCACCTACATCCGGCTGGATGTCAACATAAGGCACCATGCTTATATCTGCCCGAATAGGATGGTGGTGGTCAATGACTATCTGGGGTGTGTGGGTTGTTGGCAAACGGTTGTTGCCAGCCCCTGGTTGGGTGTCCAACAATACTAGGGCAGAGAACTGATCCAAACCGGTAATTACCTCACTGTGTTCCCATTCTGGGGTCAATAGGTCAAGCATAGCGCGATTTTCTGCCCGTTGGACTAACCCGCTATATAACAAGCGACTTTGGATATTCCAAGCCGATTTGAGCAAAGTTGCGAAAGCCTTACCGGAAGCCAGCGCGTCGGGGTCTGGGTTATCGTGTGTCAGAATTAGTGCCGGTCCGCTACCAACGGTGGTTCTCAATTGAGCCAGTTGGTTTTGGTCGACCGAATTGTTCATGGAGAAATTCATCTGATCAAATCTAGTGCATGTAAAGGCGTTCTTTTGAATTTTAATTACTTAGGACATACGCAGTTCAAGGGGAAAGGTTGGGGGATTGAGCGGGCTGCTCCCGCTCAATCCCCCAACACCTCCTGAACTGCGTAACTTCTGTTACTTTAAATAGCTATGATAAACGAAATGTACATAAATTGCTACTGAAAATGTGCGCAAAAACGAGGCGCCACTTGCTGGGAGGAGAATAATTTAAAAACTACATCGAATTTTACTTCTAAAGACTTTATTCACCAAGGAATTCGCTCTCAAATGAGCTGATCGAATTAGCGACCGCCCGGATGAACCTGGCAAACCTCATGATCTTCCCCATATCACCCTTGAGCTTGAAGGTCCCCTTCACTACTAGGGCCAAGAAATCCTTCTCACCTTTTACAACAGATTTGAAATCCTCATAGGACCCGGTGACAACGAAACCAGGATCTTCCTCCGCAGGATCGCTCAAGATGCGTGCATCTTCGCATTTTCCGGCCGCAGCTTCTAAGTAAACATAGGTCGTCTTTTCCAATCCTGCCCCGGGTGTAATAACAAAAAGCCAATCCCCGTTAAATCCCAGCCCCCATTTTTGCCCGGTTTTGGCGATTGCTGGGTCATCATTTATCGCCTTTTTCCAGGTATCACACCACTCCTGTGACGGATAGATTGCCATATTTCTTTCTCCAATTCGATATCGTCAGGACTCACACAATTAGGGAGGTATGGAGATTGGGTGGGTATGGCCCACCCAATCTCCCCCGCCCTCACCCTTGAACTGCTTAAGTCCTATACCGTTTACATACTCAATAATTTATAGTGTTTCCAAGTCATACCAATAGCGCGCGTTCTCCAGTGTTTTTAACCCCTTCCCACCCATCCACAAACCAATCATTTTCGAATCTCGCCAATGTTTCTCGATATCAAACTCCCGTGAGTAACCGTATGATCCCATGAAATCCATAGCTCGATTACAGGCTCGTTCTACAGCTTTACTGGCGAACAAGGCAAGGCCTCTGGATTTCTTCTCCAACCTCTCATCCCAGGGCTGCCAGCCAGATATCTCGGGGTGATCCAGGTCCCTGATGTACACCCACATCCAAGCTGAAGTTGATTCAATCAAAGTGGCGATTTCAGAGAGCATCTCCGCAACCATACTATGCTCCTTCAGCGGCTTCCCTGCGACAACCCTTTCCGTGGTCCACTTTTTGATTGTCTCGTAGACACTCTTCATCACCCCAACGCACATCGCTGCAGAGGCGATGTTCCCCATCGTGATCGCACGTTGGAAATACTTGAGATCATCTCCTGGTCCATGCAGTCGATAACTACGAGGGACCCTGACGTTATCAAACCAGATGTCCGTATTCATGTCAGCAGACATCCCTGCTTTCTGGTAGGGGTTCCCCACAGAGACTCCGTCGGCGTCAGCAGGCACCAGGATTAAAGCGAAGTCATTAGGGTTCGTGGAGCCCCTCTCGGTGGTGCATATCACGGTATAAAGGTCCCCAACATGACCCGAATTGGTGGACCAGATTTTGTGACCGTTGATCACCCATTCTTCCCCTTCCAGTACTGCGTAGGTCTGGATGGTCTTCCCGCGCATGCGGCCAACATTTTCAATATCCGCGCCGCCCGCGGGTTCGGTCATGACTAGGCTTCCCACATACAGATCATCACCACAAAACTTGGGGCCAAATTCGCTAAGAAGATCCATATTGCGGTGCGGCTCTAGCAAAATTGGGATCATTCCCCAAATGGAGCAGATGCACGCTGTGGTGAAACCCGAATCAATCCTGGCCAGCTCCTCGCACACCATGGCGGAGAGCGCCATAGGTTCAGGCATCTCCGTACCTCCAACCTCAGCAGGGAAGAAAGCGGCATTTACCCCCAGGTCTACCAGGACTTCTTTCATCAACGGCTTGATGAGTTTGTGCTCATACCAATCTTCGTCGACATCCTGACGAATGGGGACATACCTCTCCTCCCCCCACCTGCGGATTACTTTGCCCATTTCAATTAGAAAGTCTGAAACCCACTCTTTTGGACGGATGAAATCGTCAATTGTTGGCATAATACCCTCTCAATAGAATAAGCTGCACCTTTCGGGAATTTCACGAGGATGTCGAATACCACCCTCATCAAATTCACGGAAAGATCAATACCGACAATCGTTGAACGACTCGCTCAGGCATTATACTTTAGATATTAATTTCTCAGCCTCAAATTTAGATCACCCACTTCCATGCATACCAAATAGTCAATCCATTAAACACAAAGCTCACAATGAGTAAGAATCTGTCATATGATCCAGGGTATCCAGAAAATCCAAGGAGATTAAAAACAACAAAAAATATAGGAACAATGATGTTCGCCCAGCGAATCGCGGGATGTTTCAACGTCAGGGACAGTACAAGCATAACTATCGGAATCAGCATTAAAGCTGCGATAAATAACCACATTCCCTGAGTTGGCACAGTACCTGAGATTTCTCCCGGCGTAGCGTGACCGGCAAATATTCGCAGCACATCCCCCAAAAGATACGTCAACATTACCGCTGCCCATAACCCTGAAAGGATGATTCTCGTATCTAGCATAATCAACCGCCTCCTTTTTGATGAAAATGTACCTTTGAACGAAAAACATGTCAGGCATAGAGAAGAAGATGGTGCTCTTGTGAGCCAAAAGCAGTATACAGAATAAATCACTTCAGCGCAACAAGTTTCCACTTATTTTTACCTCAATTTACTCCCTTGAGAAATGATAATAATGGTTGTGTATCAATGGATGAATTAGCCACCTACTGCGCAAGGTAAGCTCTTCAGGACCGCTCAAGAGGAACAACACAATGAAAACTAATAACTTGGCTCTCCTCGTTATGTTTTCCCTCTTTCTGGTTGCTGCTTGCAGTCCGACGGCCACACAGACCCAAACAGCACAACCCATTGACCCAAGGGACTCGTCAGCAACGCCAGATCTAGCGACCGATGATTCTGTATTAAATTGTCCACCAGCCAGAGGCGAGGGCACGATTTCCCCCGCTGTATCGATCTATTCAATCACTTTCATTGTGAATGGTGTTGAGCATGTGGTTGGTGATGACGACCCGTTGCGAGCACATCCTGGTGACGAAGTGCGAATCAAAGGTGCGGTTATCTGCGCGGGAAATTTCTCAGGAAACGGGGGAGATGCTTGTGTGGATTTCGCACCAGTAACACAAGATGGTAAGGATACATTGTCTGATCATATAGGAACACACCCTGTAAGTTTG
>JASFVL010000042.1:0-18451 GCA_050049875.1 Anaerolineales bacterium | reverse complement strand
CTGAGGCCATGGTGATGGGTGCGGTACCGCCCATGAGAGGAGCGGGGGAGTGAACGACCGGTAGCTCGTGTTCCGCCATAAGCAGCAATTTGTCCACCGCAGTCTCGGATTGCTGGAGGGGAGAACTGGGCTCGGAGTAAAGCAGTATGTGCTGTTGTTCTCTGAGGGCATCATGACCTCCGGCAACTGCAGCTGCCATGTCAATCGCTCGTTGGCAGCTGGCACGGTCGTCAGTTACGAAAACAAGCGGTTTGGTGGTATGTTCCAACATCAAAGCCATCTGTACGTCGTAGAGTCGAGCGGGATCAACTTCGGCTGGGATACCCATGCTCATGACGAAGTGGATGTTAGGGAGGGCGTCACAAAGCCTGTAGCCGTTGATAATGTCCTGTCGGGTAAACTTGCGGTGTTCCCCAGTTTCGGGGTCGATTAGGTTTAAGCAGTCTGAGCCGGTTCCAAAATTAGCTCTTTTACCCTCTAGGTAAACTGAGGGTTCCCCTTCCCGGTCACACATAATCACTCTGCTGGGTGCTGAGGCCAATGCTTCCTCAACCAAGGAAGCTGGGATTTTTACTAGGTTATCCTCTGAAATGAATGCGCCAGCTTCCTTGAGCAATTCCAAAGCACCAGAATGGTGTATGCGAACGCCGGTGCGCCGCAACACTTCTAATCCGGCCAAGTGAAGTTCCTCAAGCTGGTTTTCGGATAACACTGCGAACTGGGGTGATAAATATGCGAGGCTGTTAGCAGTTTTCATGTTTCTTTCCTTGTGGATATTTAGGCGAATAGGGTTGGGAGCAAAGCGGTGGATTATTCATTTACCTGTCTGGAAGAACCAAGGTTTATCCCCGTGGTACTCGGTATGGATGTTGACGAAGGCGCTGTTGCGTCGATCTCTGCGGAAGGTAGGCCAAGGCGAATCTGGCTCGACAGGAATTTGGTAACCACTAGGTTCTATGTGGTGTTCTGCAGGTTTAACGCTGAAAGATATTGGATCGCTAGTCCAACGGATGAGGCCTAACCGTTTAACAATTGTAACGCTTCCGCTGTTGAAACCTTCGGGCAGATCAATTTGGATCTCCCGATCAGTCCAGCTTAATCCCCTGCGCAGTTTAAGCGATAAATCTCCCAAGCGTAACCAAGCGTAACTTCCCCATCTCTTCGATCCGAAATTCGACCCTCTGATAGTGATCTGTCTGATCGGATCTGATACTAGGACAGTTTCAACTTTGGGTTGATTTCTTAGGTAGGTGGTCGCTGCGATTGCTGCGGTGAGGGAGCCTATTTGAACAGCGCGTTTGGAGAAGATTTTTTTAGCCTGGACGATCAACGATGTACTGCGACGCTGGCTTCCTGGTTTATTTATCCCAAATGCCATGAGGCCGCCTCAGTCTGCAGGATGTGTTCCAAAGCTGCTGTGCGAGTATCTTCAATATCATTAAGTAAAGCTTGACGAAGCGATTCTTTGTCTCGGTTCTCTAACGCCTCCACGATTTTTGTATGGGTTGATTCCATTGTTTTCCCTGCCCTGCGTTGAACCATGAATCGCGCTAAACGATCTAATAAGCGACCGAGGACATCCGCAAGTTCTTGGTTCCCAGAAGCTTGAGCGAGTAGATAGTGGAAGCGTCGGTTTTCATCGGTATAACGGTCGTAGGATTCATCATCATCACCGGTATAGCCTGCGTGGATCGACTTGAGTTCCGATATTTGATCTTGGTTGATGCGGCTTACTGCTCTCTCGACAGCTGCGATCTCCAGAATCATGCGAAGATCAAACAGATCGTTTATTTCCTTTAATGTGATACGGGTGACGTAATAACCAGAACGGGGTTTTATCGTCACCAACCCCTCTTGGCTAAGCATCTGCAAAGCATCTCGCACAGGCGTGACGCTGGTGTTGTATGACTCCGCCAGAGAGTCTACATTCACTCGTTCACCAGGGCGATAGTGTCCCATAATGATAGCTCTGCGCAATTCTTTGTGTATCCGATGTTTGGAGATCTTTTCGTTCATTGATTTATTTTATCATGTGATACATGAGGATTGTAATTTGATGTTTTAGATTTTCTTGCATAAACAATTATCCTGTTATAAAATATATTATATTGATAATCTGATATATCAAAGGTTTTGTCCCTCTATCTGTCAGGGCGTAAAACTTTGGGTTCGCCGAATCTGGATGTTGCTAGCAGGATGTAAAATCAGAGCACTACGATAATAAGCTAAAATTTAGCTGTAATTGTCTTTTCCCAAAGGAAGGAAGAGGTCAAAATATGATTAAGACACATGGTATCAGCCAAACAAGCGCATTTTACTCCCGGATGGGTCAAGAAGAATGCGAGAAGATTCACATGGCAAGTTTAGAAGTTTTGGAGAAAGTAGGAATTGAAACGCACGATGAGAACGCCAGAGACTTATTGGTCAAAGCAGGAGCAAACCTTGATGGTATTCGGATCCATATCCCTGAATTCTTGGTCACTCGTGCTCTCTCAACCGCTCCGAAATGTCTTACCTTACATGATCGCTTTGGTGGTGTCGTGATTCGAGCCTGGGGATACAACTCCTATTTTGGAGGGGGTTCTGATTGTCTAAACGTGTTGGATCACCGTAACGGTGAGCGCAGAAGGGCAATCTTGCAAGATGTCATCGACGCACAAATTGTGATGGATGCTTTACCAGAAGTAGACTTTGTCATGTCCGCATTCCTACCTTCGGATGTGGATGACCGGGTTTATCCACTCCATCAAATGGAGGTTATGTTAAATCACACCACGAAACCCATCGTGTTCGTTTCGCCAGATTTTGATACTTGTTTGGCTTGCGTGGAATTGGCTGAGATCGTTGCAGGTGGGAAGGACTCTTTTCGTGAACATCCTAACGCAGTGTGTTACATCAATGTCACATCGGGTATGGTCGCCAATCAAGATTCATTACAAAAGTGTATGTACTTCGCTGAGCAAAGTCTTCCACAACTGTATATACCTCTCAATGCCGGAGGGGTTAACTCACCAACAACCACTGCGGGTTGTATGGCAACAATGAATGCAGGCACATTGTTGGGGGTTGTGCTTTCGCAACTGGTACGCCCGGGTAGCCCAATCATGGTGCCTGGGTGGAATGGGGGACCTTACAACCTTCAAACTATGGTGGGAAATTACTGCCTTCCTGATGGACAAGGTGTCGCCAGTGCGATGGGTAAGTATTATCAACTCCCTGTATTTGGTTTAGGTGGTGCTACTGATTCAAAGGTCCTCGACCAGCAAGCGGGAGCAGAATGCGCCTTAGGATTACTGATGCCTTTACTCGGTGGTGCAAACTTGATCCACGATTTGGGTTTTATGGATGCTGGCATGCAAGGCTCGCTTCAGTTGATTTCTATTGCGAATGATCTTCTTGGTTGGATTCGGGCGGCGACAAAAGGCGTGCCAGTTGAGGATGAGACCTTAGCGCTTGATGTGGTTGATGAATTGGGACCTTCGGGGAACTATTTAGATCATGACCATACCTACCAACATTTTCGGAGTGCATATTATTCGAAACTTGCCGACCGTAACATCTATTCAGCATGGGAGAGTCGCGGCGCATCTACCATGGGGGAGAGGGCTGCCGATCAAGTGACAGAAATTTTGGAGGAACATGAACCAGAAACCCTCCCAGCTGACATAAGAAGAGATTTGAAATCTTATATTGAAAGATACTTGACGTGAGTGACTTGGGATCAAGGGTAAGGGTAGGGGGGATTGGGTGGGTTTTGCCCACCCAATCCCCCTATACCTCCCCAAATTCCTTTTATTAGACTCAAACATCCTTTATTACGAGAGTTGTTGCAGTCTGAAAGGCGGATGAGCGATGCAAGCTGAAAGACCCTTTTTTAAGAGACATCCTTGGAAGTATGACCCCGAAGATATGCCCCAAACCGGTTCGGACACCCATCTGGGATTTGACACCAGGGCTTTACACAGCGGTTTTCATCCTCTAAAAAGCGTGGAACAATTCCGCGCTTTTGTTCCCCCAATCGTTCAATCGATGACTTATCCTTACGAACGGTTTAATCAATATCCAGATTACATCTACGGGCGCAGCAAGACACCCACCGTAAGCGTATTGGAGGCGCGTTTGGCTGCTTTAGAGGGAGGCGAAGCCGCCGTGAGCGCCTGTTCTGGATCTCAGGCACTGTTCAACTTAATTTTTACCATCGCGAGACCTGGTGACAACATCGTGACTTCACTCAACATCTTTGGGGAGGGTTATAAACAGGCAGCTGCTATCCTCCCGGAACGCTGTAGTGTGGAGTGCCGCTTTGTGCAGGATCCGGCAGATCCGAAGTCTTGGGAAGCAGAAATCGATGCGCATACTCGTTTGGTGTGGATCGAAACGCCCAGCAATCCTTGCTTATTTGTCACAGACATTGCCGCTGTAGGGAAAGTCGCCCATGCTTATGGTATCCCCCTAATGGTCGATAACACCACTGCCACGGCAGCCCTTCAGAAGCCGATGGATCTGGGAGCGGACATCATCCTACTATCCCTAACCAAGTTCCTTACCGGCAACGCGACGGTACTCGGGGGGGCGATCATCGGACCTGAAAAGCTGGTGGAGGATGTTCGCTGGAATACGACCGAGTTTGTTGGGGCAATACTTCAGCCTTTTGAGGCTTGGCTGAGCTTGCATTTCTTAGAGACCTTATCACTTCGTATGATGCGCCATAGTCTCAACGCGCAAAAAGTGGCTGAGTTTCTCGTCACCCATCCGAAAGTCCAACACGTAAATTATCCTGGGTTGGAAAAACACCCCCAAAGGAAATTGTCCCAAGAGCAAATGCTTGCATCTGGTGGTCTGTTATCATTTGTTGTCGATAAAGGCACGGATGGAGCAGCCCGCGTCATGGATCACCTCGAGTTGATTGTCCATGCAGTTACCTTTGGTACAAGTCGGACGATCTGCATGCATCCTGCATCCATCACTCATGAACATTTGACCCCTGAAGAACGCCAGGCGGCTGGGATTGAAGATGGGCTAATCAGACTTTCAGTTGGTTTGGAGAACCCTGAGGATATTATTGATGATTTGAATCAGGCCCTCGATACATCCTAAAATCAATAATAGCTCATTTCTGGAGGTAAGAATATCTACAGTGAGTGCACATCCTTCGTCCCCTTTTCATTTTGAACAGCTGCATAAATTCGATAATTTGTTACTCTATCTTATAAGGAGGTTGTAAAAATGTTTTTCAATCGAGATGTGGGAATACAGCGAATTGAAGCCCGCAAAGACCATCGCTGTTACGGAATGGGTCTGGGCATCATTATCCTAGATGATGTATATCCTGGATTTCCTGGGGATGTGCGCAATGCCAGCGCCTATCCCTTCCCCATACAGTATGAAATTGCTGAAGGGGTTGATATTTACAGGCTTGTGGTTGAAAAGGATAAATCCCCGTATCTGGAACCAATCCGCCGAGCTGCCAAGAAATTGGAGAGCATGGGCTGCCGCGCTATCGCAGCAGAATGTGGCTACTTTGCTTACTTCCAAAAGGAGATTGCAGGAAGTGTGGACATCCCTGTATTCATGTCCAGCTTATTGCAAGTACCTTTCGCTCAGCAGTTGGTCGGTCCGGACAAGGTCGTTGGAATCCTCATGGCTCGGGAAAAGTATCTATATGACCATCACTTGGAATCGGTTGGTGTAAAGATTGGCTCGAACTATGTGGTTGCTGGGGCTTGTGATGACCATCGCTGTCATGAGTTTGACCATCTCTGGCATGAGAACCTGCGCACGGACCCGCCTAGCGCGGTGTATGATAAGGCGGAAAAGGAATTTATAGAGGTAGCGGTTGAATACTATGAAAAGCATCCCAATATGGGCGCTATGGTACTCGAGTGTACAGGATTTCCACCTTTTGCTAGAGCGTTGCAGCGCGCAATCGACATCCCCTTGTTCAGTTGGGGCACCTTGTTAGATTTTGCTTACTCTGTTGTGGTGCACAGAGATTATTACGGTCATGTGTAATGTTGTAACACGCTGACAATTCTATATTCTATTCGCTGATTGATGAAGTGCACCCAGATACTTCAGAATAGTTTTTGTGTGGTAATTATTTCATCTGAATATTGGCAGATGTGTTTTGTAATCCTGACCAGATCCAATTAGAACATGCGACTATTTTAGAGCCAACTCATACCCATAATGGTATACTCTAAATTACTAGAAGGTTTTTACTTCGAAAACCCATAGTTTTTGGATTAAGGTATAGTCATAACAATATCTGCAGTACTGAATCAGATATGAAGTTGAAAAAGAACGGAATGAGGCAAGATCGCCATGACCTCAGATAACGAACAAGAAAAAGTAAAACAGGAAAAACTTTTCGACTATCGGGACCCAAAGCTTTATATTAACCGTGAGCTCAGCATGCTCGAATTCCAGAGGCGTGTTTTTGAAGAAGCTCAGGATGAAAGCAACCCGCTATTGGAGCGCGTTAAGTTTCTGGCAATTGTGGGTTCCAATTTAGATGAGTTTTTTATGGTTCGCGTAGGTGGCTTAAAGATGCAGATCGACGCTGGGGTGGTCGACTTCTCCATCGATGGTATGACACCTGCAGAACAGCTGGCTGCCATTCGTAAAGTTGCTGGGAATTTGTTACAAGAAGCTTGTGTCTATTGGCATGATGTCTTACTGCCTCAGTTGAATGAGGCTGGGATTCATGTTCTGGATTATGAAAATTTAGGAAGTAAACAGCTAGAAAACGTCAAGAGCTACTTCGATGAGGTCATTTTTCCTGTTTTAACCCCACTCGCTTTTGACCCTGGTCATCCTTTTCCCCATATCTCAAATTTGAGCTTAAACTTGGCTGTACTGATTAGGGACGCGAGCGGGAACGAAAGGTTTGCGCGGGTCAAAGTTCCGGCTTCTCTGCCCCGCTTAGTACCGATAAAACGGTCCTCCGGTGGTGTACGCAAAGATGGTACAGTACCGCACCACCATTATTTTGTTTGGATAGAACAAGTCATTGCCAATAACCTTCGAGCACTCTTTCCAGGTGTGGAGGTAATCGAAGCGCATCCGTTCCGTGTAACCCGCAATGCTGACTTCGAAATTCAGGAATTAGAGGCCGATGACCTTTTGGAGACAATGGAAGAAAGCGTACGCGAGCGTCGATTTGGTTCTGTTGTAAGGTTGTGCGTTAACGAGACCATGTCTGATCGCATTCGCAATATCCTAATCCAGAACTTAGAAGTGGATCCCAATGATGTCTATACCATGGGTAATCCTCTCGGTCTAAGCAGTTTGTTTGGGCTATACAGTATTGATCGTTATGATTTGAGAGAAGTTCCCTATTTCCCACCTGTGCCTGTTCCGCTAAGACAGAGTGAATCCTTGGACGGTCAGGTATTTGCAGCCATTCGACGCGGGGATATACTGCTACACCATCCATACGATTCTTTTACCCCAGTGGTCGATTTTATCAAAACTGCAGCTAGAGATCCAGAGGTGTTGGCGATAAAACAGACTTTGTACCGAGTTGGCCAGAATTCACCTGTTGTCAATGCACTCTTGGAGGCGCGCAGGGAATATGGTAAGCAGGTCGCTGTATTAGTGGAACTGAAAGCGCGCTTTGACGAAGAGAGCAATATTGGTTGGGCTCGAATGTTGGAACGTGAGGGTGTTCATGTAACCTACGGTTTGCTGGGTCTGAAAACGCATTCTAAAGTCTGTTTGGTGGTTCGTAAGGAGGGGGAAGAACACATACGCCGCTACGTCCATTTGGGTACTGGTAATTATAATTCTGTTACAGCTCATTTATATGAAGATATCGGTATGTTCACGTGTGATGATGAAATTGGTGCCGATGCTACTGACCTTTTTAATTCAATAACGGGTTATTCGGGAAAAAAAGACTATCGGAAACTCTTGGTTGCTCCAGTCAATCTTCGTGACAAGATGGAAGAGCTGATTAAAAGGGAAATTGAACACGCTCAGGAAGGTAAAGACGCTCGCTTGATATTTAAAATGAATTCACTTGTGGATCGTGGCATGATCGAATTGCTCTATCAAGCTTCTCAGGTGGGGGTTGTCGTGGATTTAATTGTCCGGGGTATATGTTGTATTCGACCAGGTATCGAAGGTCTTAGTGATAACATCCGAGTTATCAGTATTGTTGGTCGATTCTTGGAGCACAGTAGAATATATTACTTCCAAAATGATGGGGCTAATCAAATTTACATGGGCAGCGCCGACCTAATGCCCCGAAACATAAATAGGCGGGTTGAAGTTTTATTTCCTGTTGAAAATCCATCCATGGTCCGTCATATCCGCGAAAAGATACTTGAGGTCTATCTGTCTGATACCATCAAGGCACGCTTAATGGATTCCGATGGTATATATCACCGGGTAAATTCCAAGCCCGATCAACGGCCAATTAACAGCCAACTGCTGTTTTTAGAGCAGCGATTTAATTGATAAGAGTTAATGATCCAACTTAGCGCTATTCCAGATTCCTGGAAAAATCAAGATATTGAACCACAAGATGAGATGGCAGAAGCAGGGCGAAAAGTTCTTCGCTTTCATTTTTTAAAGATGTTAAGTCATGAAACCGGCACTCGTTTAGGTGAGGATATTGAAGAGCTTCATGATATGCGTGTAGCGACACGAAGAATGAGAGCTGCTTTTCGGGTTTTCGGTTCTGCTTTCAAGAAAACAGTAATAAAACCATACCTTAAAGGAGTAAGAGCTACCCGGAAAGCTTTGGGGGATGTGCGCGATTTAGATGTCTTTATGGCAAAAGCACGCAGTTACTCGGTGACTTTAGATGAGAACCAGCGCGATGGTTTGGATCCTTTAATCAACCACTGGTGGAATGGGCGCCACCAGGCGCGAGAAGAGATGATTGATTATCTTGATTCTGATTACTATGAAAATTTCACTCAAGAGTTTTTTGATTTCTTAAGCACGCCAGGAGCTGGTGTAAAAACCTTTTCGAACGATCAACCTTATCCAAATAGAGTCGCTCACATCGCCCCCGTATATATTTACAAGATGTTGGCAAACGTTCGAGCTTATGATTCGATCCTAGAGGGTGCAACCTTAGATCAGTTGCACTCCCTTCGGATTGCAATAAAGCGTTTACGATATGCTGTAGAATTTTTCAAATCAGTCCTGGGGGATAGCGCAGATGAAGTAATTGAGGACTTAAAGAAAATCCAGGATCACCTGGGTGATCTTAATGACGCAAAAGTTGCTTGCCAAATTTTGTCTGAGTTTATCACCAATTGGCAGGGATATCGTGGAGAATTGACCCCTGAAGTGCCTGAATATCCAGGTTCTGTGTTCAGCTATCTGGAATCCAAACGGAATGAACGCGAACATCTTCGGAAGACATTTCCTGATATTTGGAAGTATTTTAACCGCCAAGAGTTTCGTAAAAACCTAGCTTTAGCCCTATGTGTTTTGTAGGGGTTTTTAAGCTATATCTTCAGGGGGATTGGAAGAGGTTAGATCAAACTTCATCTTCAACAATTACCTCTACCTTTATTTTTTTACCAAAAGTTTTTTTAAAAGCCTTCTTCTGATTTCGTACCCCCCAAACCTCTAATTGACAATCTTGATCAGCGATGATTTCCAAAGCTGCCTTTTTGTCGTTTATCTTATGCAAACGAGCTTGGTGAATTAAGCTTGCATGACTTCGGTCCAGACTTTCTGCTAGCTGTAACAGCACAGCGAGAACTCTAACGATCTTGCGTGAATCTTCATCTAATTCCGCAAACTGTTTGTGCTTGTTTTTTGGTCTTTTTTTCCGGTGGAAATAACCCAGGCTGGCAATGATATTGGTTTCGGTTTGATCAAAACCCAATAGATCAGCGTTTTTAATCAAGTAGTAGGTGTGCGCTTGGTGGTTACTGTGCGAGAGGAAGGTACCAATATCGTGCAGAAGGGCTGCGTATTCCAGTAATTCTCGTTCCCAATCACCAAGATCATGCAACCCTACCTTTTTGGCGCTGTCGAACAGACTGAGTGAGATACGAGCAACGTGACGAGCATGGGCTTCTTCGAAACCACAAGCGCGTCCCAGTTGTAAAACGCTACGTTCTCGAATCGTCATCTCCTTAACCATGAGGGCATGTTCGCTTCGCACGAGGTAATCTTCCAGAAGACCATCTCGCAAACCTCGATCGCTGATACGTATCTCCGGTATTTCTAATTCTTCCATGATTGTGTGGAGGATTGCAGCTCCAGATACGATAATATCCGCCCGACTCGAATTGATTCCTGGAATTTTGCGTCGCTCCTCTAGAGATAACGATAGCAGTAAATCGATGACCTGTTCCAGGTGTTCAAATAAGAGCACATCATCTCGGTCTCGTGGACGTTCGTAGAATTTTTGAACTGCTATATCCGCCAAATTCTCAATGGTGCCTGAACTGCCCACCGCTAGGTCTATTCTATATTGGCGGATCTGTTGAACGGTGCGAATAGCAGCATTCCGGACATAACGTTGTATTAGAGCATAACGGGCAGGCGGTACTGGCCCTACCTCTTCGGGTAGAAAGAAAAGTGATGTTAGCCGGATGGCTCCCAATTTCAATGAATCTAGATATTGGTGTTGTGATTGGTCCCCTACAATAACCTCGGTGCTGCCACCACCGATGTCAATAAAAAGGGCTTGATTGTTTTTTAGGTTTAACCCGCTTGAGACACCTAAATAAATTAGGCGAGCTTCCTCTATCCCTGAGACGGTACGTATATCCACACCAGTCTCATCATTTATGTAGCGCAGGAACTCTTTTTTATTTTTCGCTTCACGCGTCGCTGAGGTGGCGATCGCTTGAACGGGGTTTGCACCATATGCTTCAGCCATATCTATGAACTGTTTGCATACCAATGCAGCACGCTGCATAGCATCGGGGCGTAAATATTGG
The DNA here is from genome assembly GCA_050049875.1 of Anaerolineales bacterium. GTDB lineage: Bacteria > Chloroflexota > Anaerolineae > Anaerolineales > UBA11858 > JASFVL01. The sequence goes on along the minus strand of JASFVL010000042.1, from coordinate 7,532 downwards.
TCAATGAACTCATCTTCCCCCAGACGTATAACTTCTTTCTCATCGTTAAGGATCGTATAGGAATGGTTTGGGTTGATTCTCACCAACAATAAGCGAATTGAGTTGGTCCCGATGTCGAGGAAAGCGGTCGTTTGTCCATTGGGTGTTTCCATACAAAGCCTCCCGGCTCGATACCATTCCACCAATTGCTGATAATATTATCCCATACTTTCGGAGCATTGTTGTTTGACCTATATGAGGGTTGAAAATATCTTCATTATCAGTATTAATCAACAGACCCATATAATCGATAATTCCTTTGCGATATAACATAGTACCTAAACCCTCATTTCTGCCTGGAAAACTTTGCACGCACACAATGGTTCTAATAACAAGGAAAACCAGACAAATGTTGGTAAAATAAATCACTTACGGATTTTACGCTATTTTTAGAAATGAGTAGAATTGGGTGTTTTATGCTCATCCAGTCCCCCTTTTCACCTCATTCACATACAAAGGTGCTAAATTGATTTTGTTGGAAGGGAAGGTATAGTGTGAAAACCTTGCTGATCCTACGTCACGCTAAATCAAGTTGGAAGAACCATCAACTTGCTGATCACGATCGTCCACTAAAGAAACGCGGAAGAAGAGATGCCCCCCGAGTAGGTGAGCTTTTACAAGATAAAAGTCTATTTCCAGACCTAATTTTGTGTTCCACCGCCAAACGCGCCAGAGAGACGCTGGATTTGCTTGTGGACGCATGTGGATATGATGGCGAAATAGAATACAATCGTGATCTCTATCACACAGATGCTGAAGACATCTTGGAAGTTTTGTCAGAACTGCCAGAAGAATATGACAGCGTGATGGTTGTAGGGCATAATCCTGGCTTGGAGGAGTTGGTTGAGATGCTGAGCGATGAATGGGTGCGGTTGCCAACATCTGCACTAGCTCATATTGAACTACCAATTGGAGGTTGGTATGAGCTGACAGAATATTCAGAGGGGGAACTTGTTAATTTATGGTTGCCGAGGGATTTGTAGACCATGTGCTATTCTTATCTCTCGGTAGCGAGTATTTCCCACTTTCAAGAAAATGAGTATCAAAGGATTTAGCTAATCAACTCTCTAATAACTTCGCGATTTCGTCCCTTTCCGGATAGGGGATAAGGTTACGACCATCGGGTGTATCGTGCCAAACCTCGGCTGATCCAGTCTCCACCTCCCCGATACGTCTGCAAGCAATGCCCACAGAATCTAAAGCGTCAATTATTTTCATTGAGTCATCTGGATGGCATGTTATGAGCAATGCTCCCGAGGCGATAGCAGCTAAGGGATCAATTCCAAATAGCATGCAAATTTCTTCTGATATGGTGGGGATGGGCACACTCCTCTTATCGATTATCAAGCGCTTTCCGCTAGCTTTGGCCAATTCCCATAGAGCCGCATAGAGACCCCCTTCAGTTGGGTCATGCATAGCAGTTACTCGACCAGCTTTTATAGTAATTTCAGCGTCTTTAACAACGCTGATGCCTGGATGATAGAGGAAATTGCTCGCAATTTTAATGTCTTTTGAGTTTAAAACTGAGCTAACTTTTTCTGGGAACTCTCGCGCTAAGATCGCCGTAGCTTCTATAGGAACACATTTCGTAAGAAGGATATGATCACCTGGTTGAGCGCCTTTCGGTGTCACTAGACTCTCCCGGTCGACCTCACCGATTAGAGTTCCGACAAGGATGGCGCGATCCAACCCTGAAGTGATCTCCGTGTGCCCACCGATTATACTTATTTTTAACTCTTGGCAGGCGCGGACGATCTGCTGGTTGATCCTTTCCACGAGTTGGAGGGTGGTTTTGCTCTCTGGTAAAAGTGCGGTTACCAACATCCAGCGCGGTTTTGCTCCAGTTGTAGCTACATCGTTGGCATTTACCTGAACGCAGTACCAACCTATTTCCTCACTCGCGAAGGTAATCGGGTCTGATTTAAATACCAGCAAGCTGTCTTCTAAATCGATCACAGCACAGTCCAGGCCAATTCCAGGTCCGAGGAGTATGCGAGGATCGAACAAAGGGATCTCTTTTAAGAAACGTTCAAGATTTTCTACGGGGAGTTTTCCAACTGGGAAAATTTCCATCATCTGGTGGTATGAAATATCTGGTTGGAGCTTCTTTGAGTTATCAGTTGGGGTAAGAGGTAGAGAGTAGGCGAGCAGCGTCTTGATCTAACATCCAAAATAATTGACCATAATTGGGGCGTACCACTTGAGCAGGTAAGCTTTCCGGTTGGTGACGCCCCCACAATACCTGACGAAGCCGTTGAGCTTTCTCCTGTCCTGCAACAATGAAAACCACATTTGTGGCCTGGTTGATAATAATTGGTGTCAAGGTAATTCGCCAAGATGACTGTGATTCAATATAATTCGCGACGACCCACCTTTTCGATTCTTGGATCGCAGATGTCTGAGGGAATAATGAGGCAGTGTGACCGTCTGTACCCATACCCAAGAAGATCAGATCGAAACGCGGAGATCGGTTAGCGAAAAAATCCCGAAGATTATTTTCATATTCTTCAGCAGCTTTTGGTGGTCGAATTTCCCCCCGAATGCGGTGGACATTTTCCTTGGGTATTTGGATATGGTCCAAAAGGCTTTCTTGGGCTAATCGGTAGTTACTCTCGGGATGATCAGGTGGAACACAGCGCTCATCCCCCCAAAAGATATGGATTTTCTGCCAATCGAGCTCCTGTGCAGTTTCTGAAGCGACAATTCGCTCGTATGTTGGTTTGGGTGTCGATCCTCCGGAGAGCACGGCGGAAAAGAGATTGTCCTTCCTAATGCTTTGCTCAGCAAGAGTAATAAAATGTTCCGCTGATGCTTCAGCCAGATTTTCACGGTCAGGATATGTCTTAATAATCGTCATATGTTGATTATACCTTTATCATTCAGTTGCATCCTGAACCAATCTCCGTTTCTTTAATTGGGCTAAAGTGCCTTCGGGCTCGTAGCCGTATGCCAATGCTATGATTTCCACTGGATGAATAGCAGGGTATCCCGTCCCATGGGTGATCTGCCAACGGCAGGTTTCACTATCGCAAACAGCGACGGGTCCTTTAACATCAAGAACGAAATCAAATAATGGCTTACCGACTGCCATTGATATTTCATATTTCTCCTTCTTATACCCGTATGTACCAGCGATACCACAGCAGTCTGCGTGACTTTCTACGATTTCTAAATCCGGGATTTGGTTCAAAACTTCCACAGCCAGATTACCCAAACGGTGTCCTCGGTACTGACAAGGGGCGTGATAAGCTAACTTCAAGGATACTGGTTGCAGGGTGGGAGAGCTTCCGTTGACACCTGTACGATACCAATGATTGAGCATGAATTCGTTGAAATCGTAGGTCTGAGCAGCAACCATTTGAGTGGCCTCATCGTCCATCCCCAAAAGCTCGGGAGCTTCTTCTTTAAGAGTCAGCGTACAGCTTGTTGAGGTCCCCACGATTGGAATCCCTTGACGAGCGTATTCGATGAGGTTGCTTACGTTTCGAATGTGATGTTCTCTAGCTGCATCAAACTCCCCATTGGAGAGTAGGGGAAGTCCACAACAATTCTGTTGGGGGATGATGACTTCAAAACCGTTCGCTTCTAAAACCTTTATCGCCGCACGCCCAATCCGAGGTTCATAATACTCCGTTGAGCAACCGTAGAAGTATACAACTTGATTTTTGGCGTCTCCAGCTGGGGTTTGCGAGGTGTTATTGTGATATTGTTGCCACCAGCGTGAAAATCGTTGGCGTGTGAAAGGAGGTAGCGGAGCAGCATGGGCGATACCTAGGCTGAAATCAACCAAGCGCCTTACGATTGGATTCGAAAGCAAAAAATTGGAGATTGGGTAGAAGGTTTGCCCCAATCTGCCAGTGATCTCTGTTCGAGCGATCAAGTTGTTGCGCAACCTTCTAAGCGGGGAGACTTTACCCTGCTCGACCATGACATTTCGAGCACGCGCGTTCATCTCGGCGATTTTTACACCGGTCGGACATGCCAAGTTGCAGACTCTACAACCGCTACATAAATCCACAGAAGAATCGGGGCTAGGTTGTCTCGCTTGACGGAAACGACCCGCCTGAGGGGCTTCGTACTTAGGACCTGGAAAGAGGTCACTCACCGCAGCTACCGGGCAGACCGACACGCAGATATTGCACTTGATGCACTGGTCGATGGTAAGTTCTACAGGTCGGTGTGAGAATTGATTGCCGAGATGAACTATTTTGTTGTTGCTATTGGCCATAAACAATTATTTCAAAAGGTTCTAATTATATTAGGACTTACGCAGTTGAAGGGGAATGTTGGGGGGATTGGGCAGGCAGCGCCCGCCCAATCCTCCCAAAACACCTCTTAGACTGCTTTAGTATATATTGATGTTCTCTCCTACTGCATAACCCGAAGCGATGGCAATCCCTTCATGGGATCTTTCTCGTAAAGCTTGGGAATGAGCAATCTGATTACCCACCACATATACATTCTCATAAAGCATCTTCCCCTTGCTGTCGGTTGGTTGGAAACGGTCATCTACCCTTACCCCTGATTGATAGATTGGATGCCCTTTTGCGCTGAGAAAATCCCTTCGGAACCAATCGTTTCGATCTAACTTAGGCTGGACAGGAATCCGAAATATGGGTTCGAACACATTTCCGTTTTGCGTCGTTTGGATACCACCACCAAGAATACCCCCGGTTGCTAGGATAAAGCACGCTGCCTGATGGTGTATCAGTCTCGAAGCAGCTTCCGTATAAACCGCTTCGACATGCCCATCCTTGTGATCGACTTTAATTGCTTCCAAACCGACCTCTACCCGCCCACCAGCCTCTTGAATAGCTTTAATTAGGATATTGTTCAAACGAATCCCAGGGATGGAAGGGGGCAGCGTCGGTATTTCAAAAACTTGCGCCTCGAGTAAGGATTCTAGATCTCTATGAGCTTCTCTCGATTTTTCCAACCCTAAAACCGCTGGGAAACCCACCCTATGAGCATCACCGAGTCTAGCCTTTAGGTTTGAGGCCACATCCCTACGAAACTCCGCCCGATCGAACAAGCGGGCTAACCTCATGTTGTTAACAGTCCGATTATTTAATAAGCTTTCTAGCCGAAGTTTGATCGCACGAGCATATTGGCCTTGAGCGTTCAAGTTGGCGGCGATAAAGTGGGGGTAAAAATCGAGGTAATCTTCAAAACCAACGATCACTGTAGGTCCCTCGTGCTTCCAGTCGCCGGCGATCATGGTCTCTGGTATTAAACAGGTAGGTCGAAATGCTCCTACAGAAGTTGGCAGCAGCCAGTTGTTCTCAAGAGATCCTTGCATGGCGTATCCAGCCCTCTCACACAATTCGGAGAAAACTTGAATAGAAGCTGTGATATTTTCTAGTCCGATACAAGCATAAGGGTGATCAGGGTACGATTTTATTAGGTGTTTGATACCTGATAATGGGGTGTCATTGAGCAATGGGTGTTTTGTGGGATAAGATCCAAGCACGTCGATACATCCCGCGCCCCAATGGGTGCTTCCCAAACCTTTGGAGACAACTTTGACCTTCATACCTTGAGAAGCAGCCCGCCAGGCGGCAGTCAGACCAGCAAATCCTGCCCCAATAACTAGTACATCAACAGGTGCTCTCAAACTGCTTCTGATATAGGAGATCGGTTTCAAAGAATTTTCATCATGCTCCGCCGTATTCTTGTTTTTATGCCTCTCACGGTTTGATCTTGCTGGTGCATATGGTTCTGAACCTAATCGTGATATCTTCTCCCCGGGCAGCCGATCGACAGCAAGTAAATGGAGATAAATCAACTCATTCAGTCGCTCCTGACGAAGCTGCTGCCCCCATAATATCGGTAGCAACCCCTTCCAGCGTTCTTGGAGAAAGTCTCGCAGGGCAGTATTGGCATTCTCGATAAATCCTTGACGAAGCTCATATAATATTCCTGCAGCTCTTAGGGTGCAAAAACCGCCCTGACAAGGCCCCATCCCAAGGCGAACATCGCGACGAATATCGTCCAATGTCTTGGCCTCCCCTTCAAAAATTGCTCTTTGGACGTCCTCCAAGGTTGCTAACTCACACTCACATATCAAATCGCTATATTTCTCCCCATGTTCAATATTCGCTAAGCGTTCTCCCAAACGATGAAATTTAGACTTGGAGGATTGCTTCACTAATAGTTCTTTATCCCCGAATGCTTTGCTCACCAATGGCGTCTCGATTTTGGGTAGTTCTTCTTGGGCTGTGAGGCAGGCACGTTGGGTACCAAGTTTCTCGCACACTTTATCCACGGTCACCTCAGCCATCAATCGGTAAGTAGTCCATTTTCCACTCGTTATCGTCACCAGCCCTGATACTCCATCCCTTTCTTGGTGATCAAGTAATACGTACGTTCGGGTTATCTCTCTCGATTGAGTAGTTTTGGTCTCTTGGTAAAGTGGGCGAACCCCGGCCCAAGCTCGAAGTATGCGCAAGTTTCGGAATCCAGGGATGAGCTTTTCACCTTCTTCGAGCATCAATCGAACTTCCCAGGGTTCAATGCCAAAATGATCTGGATCGGTCACTTGTTCATCCGTTGTCCCGATCACCGCAACCGTATGAGTAGGGACGATGATGTCACCGTCGGATGGTAGTTTACAGCGGTTTACGACGGTGTTGATCACCCGATGGTTTAGGGCTACCATGGTGCCTTTCCCAGGGCGGATCTTAATCTCTAAACCGATCGTCTTACCAATTTTTCCCACCCATGCTCCAGCCGCGTTGACCACTAGATCCGCATAGATTTCTACCTCTTCATCTTTAACCAGGTCGAAGCATAATGCTCCAACAACGCTAGGGTTTTTAGAGTTGTTCTGCCTGGTGAGCAAGTGCCGTACTTCGTGATAGAGAAGTGTTTGCGCGCCGTATTGTGCTGCGGATTTTACATTAACATGAGCAGCCATGAAAGAATCAGCTGAGGCGTCGGGGAGTCGAAAACATCTCGATATCTTGGGATTTAGTAGTGGTTCCTCCCGAAGCATCTGATGGGTTGTCAGCTCGTCGATTTCAATTGTGGCTTGACGGCAGCCTCGGCGGAATTTTTCAGTGTACCCGGGGTTGTCCCAGGGAGTGATGACGAAGAATCCCCCTGTATCTTCTAAACAATGCGGCATGATGCGTCGCAATATTCGATTTTCCTCGATACACTCTCTTGCAGCCGGTGGATCTTTAACGACATAACGGCCTCCGCTATGCAGGAGCCCATGAAAGCGTCCCGTGGTCCCATTGGTTAAATCGCGTTTCTCCACCAGCACAGCGTCAAATCCGCGCATCGCTAGATCACGCAGAACGCCCGTCCCCGTGGCTCCACCACCAATCACCAATACTTCGGTTTGTAGTTTTTTCATCCCCTAGTCAACCCATCCAAAAGTACGCGTTACAGCTTTCTTCCAACCAGCATAAAGATTCTCTCGGTGATGGGGATCCATTTGTGGTTCCCAGCTTTTATCCACATGCCAGTTTGACCGTAAGTCCTCAAGG
>JASFVL010000277.1:0-5562 GCA_050049875.1 Anaerolineales bacterium | reverse complement strand
CGAATATCGTACTTCTCGACATAATCCGCAGGAATGTAAGCTGTGCTGTCAGTGACAATAGCTACTTGGGTCATAATTGCACTCTCCTAAATATGTGTAATTGTGGAACCCCTCACTATTGTTTAAAACCCTGCAATAGGTGGAAGTTACGTAAATCGAGGAAACACTCATAACGGGGGCAAAACGCCAATCGAAGCAAAATAAAAAGGTTCGGACTCATGCTATACTTGCCTCCATGAGCCACATCGCACGATCTACGCTGATCATCGCGGTTTTCTTTGGCCTCGAAAAGATTTTGGGGTTTGTGCGCCAAGTGATCATCGCCCGCACCTTTGGTCTCTCAGCTGAGTTGGACGCCTTCAACGCCGCCAACAACATTCCCGACCTGCTCTTCGCATTGATATCCAGCGGAGCATTAGCCATCGCTTTCATCCCAGTGCTCTCCGAATATATGGAGAAAAGAGGGAGAAAAGCTGCCTGGAATCTGTTTTCCCGCATCGCTAATCTCCTTTTCCTGGTCACAGCAGTTATATCTGTGGTGATTGCATTGTTAGCAAATCAACTTGTGGGGTGGGGTTTGGGTATTGCTCCGGGCTTCGATGCCGCCCAACAATCCCTGGTAGCTGAATTAATGCGCCTAAATCTGATCGCCACTTTATTCTTCTCGCTGGCTGGTTTGGTGATTGGGGGGTTGCAAGCCAACCAACATTTCCTGCTACCTGCGCTAGCTCCAAGCATGTACGATGTTGGAACCCTATTCGGTGTGCTTATTCTTGTTCCTAAAACCGGTTACCAATTGGGACCGATAACACTGCCCGCTTTTGGAATGGGAATTCATGGATTGGTATACGGGGTTATCTTGGGTGCTTTTCTCTTTTTCGTGGTCCAAATTCCAGGTCTGCTTCACTACAAATTTCGCTGGATACCAGCGATTAACCTGCGCCACCCTGGCGTTCGCCAGGTTATCAACCTCATAGGTCCTCGCATCTTGACCGTTTTTTTTACCCAGCTGGTATTTCTGGCTCAAGACAATCTGGCATCCCGCTTAATTGCCGGCTCTGTGACCGCGCTGGTCTACGGCTGGTTGATCATGCAGGTGCCCGAATCGTTAATTGGAACAGCAATAGGTACCGCGCTGCTGCCGACGATTTCAGAACAAATCGCACGAGAAGACCGCTCAGCGTTTCATCGTTCTATTAACAAAACCTTGCGGGTGATCCTTGCGCTTACCATACCAAGCACGACACTCCTAGCGGTGACGATCACCCCTGTCGTTAAATTATTGGGTTTCGATAACCCGGGGACAGAATTAGTGGTTTGGACTGCAAGGGCATATCTCCTTGGGTTGGCAGGACACGCACTCTTGGAAGTGGCGGCGCGTGCATACTACGCCCAACAGGACGCCCGGACTCCTCTACTGACCAAAGCCTTGACCGCAGTACTATTTATCGCATTAGGAATCCTATTCGCTCCCCGTTTTGGAGCCCCAGGGATCGGTCTGGCCAATTCACTAGCTTTTACAGGGGAAGCGTTCTTACTTTTGATCTTACTCAATCGCTCATATCCAGAACTGTTGCGCGTCCGTTCCACCCTACTGCGGGTTGGATTGGCCACCATTGGGAGCACGGGAGGTGTGTACTTTCTGCTTCAATGGCTACCGGTAGGAAATACATCACCCCTGATCGCAGTGCTTGTGGCAGGGGGTGGATTGACTTTGGGGGCTGTGGTTTTACTGCCTTTCATCTGGTCTGAGTTGAGGATCTTGGTTAGGTTATAGAGGGGGTAGTTTTTGATCTCTCACATTCCTTTAGGATGAGCCATCTTCATTCCTAAAGAAACACAAAACGACCCAGCTCGATGGGCACTTAGAGTAAAATCTGTCCAGAGGTGAATGATGGATCAAGATACATACAACCAACAATTGATCGAACTGATACGAGAAGCCCTAGATAACAGCAGCGGTACCGTCGATGGAGCAGCCGATTACTTACTCAACAGAAAGAAACCGTTTTTTCTAACCCGGAATCACAAAGAAAAAACAGAGGCTCTTTATCGTGCCAAGAAAGTATTTAACACCACCCGGGATCGCCCCTTATGGTTCGTGCTGAGCTGTCTAGGGCTAAAAATCGAAGATATTGAAACGGAAGGATGAAACCATCTCCTGGAAAAAGTTAGCAACCACCCATTCGACGTAGCACCACGCACTCATGATACAGAAGATTTCCCACCTAATTACTAGTTGCCTGATGCTAACCATCCTCACCAGCAGTATGGTGCGCCAGGTTCCAGCATCCCCATCCTATTATTGGATTAAGAAGGTCGATTCTTGGGTCTTGGAAAGCGCTGAGTCGGGGGAGACCGAATTCTTGATTTTTCTACCTGAACAAGCTGACCTGAGCGGTTCAGCTCAACTCAGCACAAAACGCGAAAAAGGAATATACGTTTATCAGAAGTTAACAGAAGTAGCATCCCGAACCCAAAAACCCATCCTCAAGCTGCTTAATAACTGGGAGGTGGATTACCGCCCTTATTGGGTAGCCAACATGATTTTGGTGCGTGGGGACATGAGCCTGATAAAAGCTTTAGCTGAGCGCTCCGACGTAGCCCATATCTATGCTAACCCAGCTGTGAGGGTGGCTTTGCCATCTGAACAAGCCCAGCCGTCTCGGTTGAATAGCTTAAATACACTTACTTGGAACCTGGTTAAAATCAACGCTGACGACGCGTGGGCAGCCGGCTATACCGGTCAAGGAGTGGTCATCGGGGGACAGGATACTGGTTACCGATGGGATCACGAAGCGTTGATCAACCAATACCGCGGCTGGGATGGGTCCAGCGCGGATCACGATTACAACTGGCACGATGCCATTCACAGCAGCACTGGGAACTGTGGATCTGATTCCCCAGAACCTTGCGACGATTATGGCTTCGGTCACGGAACCCACACGATGGGCATCATGATGGGAGATGACGGTCAGGGCAATCAAATTGGTGTCGCACCCGGGGCTCGCTGGATCGGATGCCGAAACATGGACGCGGGCTTCGGCTCACCAGCCACATACAGTGAGTGCTACCAATGGTTTATCGCCCCTTACCCCATTGGGGGGGACCCCTTCACAGATGGGGACCCTAGCAAAGCACCCGATGTGATCAACAATTCTTGGAGCTGCCCAACTTCAGAAAGCTGCAATCCCGATTCGCTGGCAGCGGTTGTTCAGGCTGTTCGCGCCGCAGGAATTGTGACGGTTCACTCCGCAGGAAACAGTGGGCCGGGTTGCGGAAGCATCAACACACCTGCGGCGATCTACCCTGAATCCTTCACGGTTGGGTCGACAAACAGCCTAGACAACATTGCATCAAACAGCAGCCGGGGACCGGTGACGGTAGACGGAAGCAACCGATTTAAACCCAACGTTTCCGCACCGGGAGTGAGCATCCGATCCAGCTTTCGTGATGCTCCCGATAGTTACGGATACCTGAGCGGCACCAGCATGGCTGCCCCCCACGTTGCCGGGTTGGTGGCACTGATGATCTCCGCTCAACCATCGCTCGCCGGGCAAGTTGATCAAATCGAATCCATAATAGAGCAAAGTGCCCTACCGCGCTACACACTGGATGGCTGCGGTGGCGATACAACCACCACACATCCAAATCACACCTATGGATGGGGACGCATTGACGCTCTGGAAAGTTTACAGAATACCCCCCGCGTTATGGATATCGAAAAAACCGCCTCCTCACCTGCTGTCATCGTAGGTGAGCCCTTAACCTATACCCTGCAAATCAGCAACTTGGAGCCAAATTTCCCAACCCACAATCTAATATTAACCGACACCCTTCCGGAAGGAACTCAATTGATCACCGCTACGCTGCCTTTTACCTTGAGCGGAAACGCTGTTTCGTGGAAGAGGAATACTTTGGACCCACAAGAAGCGTGGCAGACCAGGTTTGTCGTAGAGGTGCTACCGACAACAACCGGTACGGTGGATAATCTTAACTACAGTGTATCGAGCGATGAAACCAGCCTGCCTGTGAGTGGGAGTACAGTTACTACCATCGTTCATGCCCCTGAAGTCGACCTGAGCCCAGACCTCCACTGGTTCTCACAACCGGATCAGGTAGCCACTTACATCCATACTTTGACCAATATGGGGAACTATACGGACACCTATGACTTCAGCCACACAAGCAGTCAAGGATGGTCGGTAAGTTACCAGACTCCGGTCACCTTGGGTGCAGGTCAATCCACTTCGGTCGTCGTGGGAGTCGAGGTGCCCCAAAATGCCCCCAACGGTATCGTAGATAGCACATCCATCACAGCCACCTCACAGGCTGACCCCTTTGTTAGAGCTACCGCAACCGACACGACCAAGCTGGCATGGGTGCTTTTCTTCCCCTGGATAACTACATACCCCTAAAAACGAGGAGGTGTTGTGGCACGGTAATGCTGTTCCACAACACCCACTAAACCGTCGCAATCCAACTTTGAGTTTGATATCCAGGGACAACCTTAGATCGATTTACTGCTTTTCATAAGGCTGACCATCAGCAGCCGGCATTCTTGAGCGGCCGATAAAGCCTGCCAACACAATCATCGTGGCTATGTACGGCGCCATCCCTAAGAGGTCTACCGGGATACCCACTTGAAGGATCGATAACTTCTCCTGCCAGGAATCGAAGAAACCGAAAATCAGCGATCCCAGAAAAGCGCCCCCGGGGTTCCAATTGCCGAAGATCATGGCGGCAAGACCCAAGAAGCCCTTCCCAGCGGTCATGCCTTCATTGAAACGACCCGCCGCGCCGATGCTCATATAAGAACCTGCCAGACCGGCAATCGCGCCACTGATCAACACGCTCATATAGCGAATCCTGAAAACGTTGATGCCCAAGGTATCCGCAGCTTTAGGATGCTCACCCACTGAACGGACTCGCAAACCCCAACGGGTAGAGTACATAATGACTTGTGTGGCGATTAAGAGAACGATCATCATATATATAACAGGACTTTGATTGAATAAAACCGGTCCAATAACGGGTACTTTCCATAAAACGGGGATAGGCCAAGCCGAGATCGCCGAACCAGGCGCATTTAACTCCCGGTAAACGTTTAGAACAGATCGCTGGAGATAGCTGGTGAGACCGAGAGCTAAAATGATGATTCCAGCACCACTGACGATTTGATTGACCATGTAGCGAATGGAAAGGACCGCGTGCAACGCCCCAAGCAGCATGCCGGTCAGGACTCCGGCAATCAAACCGACCAGCAAATTATCTGTAACACTAGCAAAAACAACCGAAGAGAACGCCCCCACCAGCATCATTCCTTCGATGCCAATATTGACCACACCTGAGCGCTCACTATAGATTCCGCTCAGGGCTGCCAACCCAATCGGGGTCGCCCTGACAATACTGCTGACTAACATACCGGTCATATTGAGCGATTTATCACGCGTCGCCCAAACCAGGAACGCCAGGATGGCGACTCCAGCTGCATAGACGATCAAAAGATTGTCGCGCTGAAAACCCTTGATCATGTGCCAGAAACCCGGGATAGCTAAAAGA
>JASFVL010000388.1:0-4337 GCA_050049875.1 Anaerolineales bacterium | reverse complement strand
AGGGTGAAGTAGAATAGCGTAAGAACAAGCCGGCCAATGAAATCGCCAATTGCTTGTCCAACGCGCTTCCAAGCTGCCCAGATTTTACGCAACAACTCCATTTCGAGCTCCTCTAATCCTTAGAAACCAATTCATTGATAGTACCCAAGTGTTGAGAATACGTCCCCTCACCGGGAGATCCAATCTATCCACGATTATTACCCCCACCCCTTGCCTTCCAAACGCCGAATCCAAAAGCGACCGTGACAATCGCCCCAGCCAAAATGGCCCCAATTACTAACCCATCCCAGGAACTTCCTGCATTTCCAGCAGAACCCAGAGCAGTTAAGTCAGGTGTTGGTGTCAGCGTTGGCTCCGCGGTGGGTTCAAGCGTTGGATTTTCAGTAACCACGGGCGTAACTGAAGCTGGTGGCAACGGTGTCGGTAAGCCCTCCGGCGGCTCGATCGAACGTGTGGTGAAGAAAAGCTCTTCTCCAGATCCGGAACTAGGATCATCCGACCACGTAGAAAAGACCGCCACCAGGTTGCCGCGCGGCGAAGCAGCAGAGACCAGACCACCAACATCAGTCTCTGAATCCAGATCCAGGTCCAGGCTGTCGCTACTCAACCAGCGCTCGCCATCCCAGACGCGGTGCTGCAAAGAAAGGTCATCGGGGCCTTGGGTGATAAGCTGTAGCAGATGAAAGTTGCCGGCAAGATCTTTACTCAAGGTGGGGGTCGCTATGGTATCGCCAAGGAAAGCAATTTGCTCAGCGCGTTCCCAAGTTGCGCCGTTGTCCAAGGAGCGTTCATGTTCCAGACTAAAGCGACCGACGTTGCCCTCCTGCCAAAAACGGTACACGCTGCCATTAACAGTACTCAGGACGCGGGCCCAGACAACAGAGCTCTCGGTCACAGTTTCCGACTCAGACCAGGCTTTACCTCCGTCCTGCGAGCGTACATAGCTCAAGGCCACAGGCTCCGCTTCACCTGAGCGCAAATTGTAATGGGTCCATAAGAGATGCAGGTCGCCGGCGGAGGTCAGGGCTAAACGTGGTTGGTCAAGCATAGCCCAGCTGGTCGAGGCGCCATCGAAAATCTGTATTGGTTCAGACCAGGTTTCGCCGTAATCATCGGAATGGGTCAGGTAAATCCCGCGCCCCTCGTTGACCGGCACAGCGTAGACAATGTAAATCGCCCCTTGACTACCCACCACAATATCCGGCGCGCTGCTTCTATGTCCGGGAGCAGAGACGCGAATGGGCTCGGACCAGGCGGAGGAGAGCGTTGCTGTGTTGGCGCCGACTCGGCTGAAGCAGATTTCAGCTTGTTCCCCACAGCGCCAGGTCATCAGCAAGCGTTCTGCTGAATCGAGGGCGACCGCGGGCTGATCCACGGGCTGCTCCGGGGAGGTCAAAACTGCCACAGGTTGAGACCACAGGCGCTCATCTTCCAGACGAGTGTAATAAAGGGATGAGGCTGGGCGACTCGAGTTCGATTCGCTGCTTTGCGCCCAAAAGACGTGAACCCGTCCCTCGGTATCGGCGATCATTTCCAGGGATAAGAACCGTGCCTCGTTACGAGTTACAGATGTAAGCGTTTGCCAAGGGGATTCATGAGGAAACCAATTATCCACATCATCCAGTTCCCGTCTCAAAAACCAAATATCCCCACCCCCACTGGTATCGCAAGCAATGAAAATCAAGCTCCGCCCCTCCAATAAAGCAACCTGGAGGCAACCCAGAGTCACAGTCCGCTGCGTCTCCGAGTCGATGAAACTTGCCAACGTCCCTTGGAGTTGGGGATCGCTCCAACGGGTGCTATCCCAAGCCTGCAAATAGACCTGGCTGGAGACCCGCACCAAGATGGGACCATCCGCCCCTGCGAGGATCTCCATCCTCTCTGGGCAGCCGAATAGACTTCGAGACATACGCTGGCGGGGTTGCCAGGACTCTCCGCCATCCAACGACCACTGGTAGTATGGGGTACAGCCAGTCTCCGAGCTTCCCGTTTGCCAGAGCAGAAGAACTTCTTCAGCCTGGGCATATATGATAAGATGCGAGGGTCTGGCCTCACCCAAAACCTCTTCGGGTTCACCAACCTCTATTGGCTCACCCCAGGTCTCACCGCCATCTACGGACTTCACCAAAAAGGACTGACCCCGAAGCGGGTTATCCCAAGCGAGGTAGATATGCTGCTCTACTCCAGAATATGTAATCCTCGTATCCACGTGGGCTTCATCTGGCGCGAGTTTGCGGAGGTAAGGAGATTGGTATATGAGAATTGGATCCAACCAGTCGTTCCCACCGGGAGCAGATTTACGGTAATAAAATCCAGCAGGTGCTTCCGGGGTGTCGGCTGCACGCAGATAGGCTAAGTGTAGACGATCTTGCTTGTCGATCTCCAAATCAATTCTTATCGCGGAGTCAGCGAGAAGCACCACCAGGTTCCACTCCGATCCAGGTACGCTATCAACGTTCACATTGGCATAATAAAGAACTTGATTCTCATCGATCCAGAAAGCATGCAGGTAACCATTAGAGTCAGCCACAAGCACAGGTATAAATTCCCCAAATGGCACGGCAATCTGGATAGGCATGCTCCGTTGATCCCCTACCAGTCGTGAATACATGTTCCCGTCGAACTCATCCCACCAGAAGGCATGGATAATACCGCTAGAATCCTCGACCATCACAGGGTTCGTGGCAGCCCCAGAGTGGGAGATATTGAGGGGGTCAGACCACGGATCAGTGGAGGACTGGGCGAGGGAACCAGAGGTGATGAAGAGCGAGGAGCCTAGGAGAATTGAGAGGATTAGAAGGAGGGAAGGGATTCTCATTGAGATTGAAGATTGTCGTTTGAGGATTGGCAAGTTGAGATTTTTGCTACGAATTAACACCAACTTAAACGAAGGGAGCGAAGGAATAGGGAAAGCAAGGCCCTATTCATCCTCTTCAAGAAGAAGGTTTGCGGTTTTAGCATGGGTGGATAAATCGGGGCGGTCCTGTGTGCCCCACCACCAAGCGTAGACGCTCATCTCTTGTTTGGCTTCGGGAATTTCGGCCAGCATAGCCATGGCTTCCTCAAGTTGCCCAGCCCAAACATAGCTGTAGCCCAGAGCTTTGCGAATCCCACGGTGACCAGCGTCTAACTCATGGGCTCTGTTCAGGTGGGTTACAGCGTTGGAGAAGTCGCGGCGGAGCATGGCAATCAAGCCAAGGCGGTGATGAGCGGTGCGGTTATCGGGATTGAGCTGCAGTGCCCGTTGGAACAGATCCACGGCGGGACTAAGAGCCTCCATACGGCTACCATCGTCCCATTCACCAGAAGGGAAATCGGCCAGTTCAACGCGAGCCGTGTGCACGGCGCCCAGATCTGCATACCAGGCGGAGAGCAAGGGAGCTCGGAAAGCAAACAATAAGGCAATGAAGATTAGAGACGATGTAATAACTATGCCAAGCTTCCAGCTGCGATCTGACCAGTGGGCTTTGGGACCGATAACCCTGCGGTTATCTTTTTGGTGTGAAATAGCGACGGTAAAACCAGGTAGTATAAAAAGGAGTGGGACACCCCATATATTGTAGACAACGTCATCCACAAGCCCGTGTAAGACCATAACACCCAAGCCGGCCAGCACTGCCCAGCGCAAAGTTGATCTCGACCCCCCATGAGAAATGAGCACATAAAACGTGCCTGCAAGGATAATCCCAAAGGCGAGCAGGCCCAGGATCCCCTGCTCAAGAGCGATATCAAGAAAAAAATTATGGCTAATGCTGGTAATAAAAGATGGCAACATCAAGATATACTGCGAGTACAATCCCGGGAAGGTGCTTAGACCGCCACCCGTGAGGGGAAAATCAGCAATCAAATCCAGAGTACCAATAGCCAGGTCCAGGCGGCTGACAGCGTTGTTCGGTCCAGGCAAGGTTGCTGCCAGTCCGACAAGCCCACCGGGATAGGCACCCAGGACGAGCAAACTCACCACAATCAATAAAGCTAAGGCTGCGGTAAAGATCGCTCTCCTCGAAAGATGAAACAAACGGACCCGGGCACTGAAGAGCCACAAAAAAGAGACGCCCATAACAATGCTGAAAGCAATCCAAGCGCCGCGGGAGGTGGTCAAGAGAAAAGCAGTCGACATCAAGGCGCCTATGCCTATGAAGGCCCAAAATGAGTAAGTGTACTTCTTTTCCCAGGCCCGCTTGGCAATTGCAACCAAAAAAGGGAACATCATAGCCATCACACTGGCGGCGTCGTTGGGGTGGATGCCCCCAAAAGGCAGGGATGGGCGGAATTTTTGCCACCATAAGCCAACTTGATTGAGCACACTTATTTTCGCTGGGTGATCCGCCCAATCA
>JASFVL010000276.1:0-5596 GCA_050049875.1 Anaerolineales bacterium | reverse complement strand
GACTGTCAGTCTTGCTACGGCAAGCGCGTCTCAACGTAAAGTGCACGTTACTTTGCAGTGAACCGAGAATCTCCCCCGTTTTAACGGGGAGAGTGTCAATCATTCATCCTTCGCCAAGTACGGCAGATAATTTTGAAGACCTGATTTAACCCTGACATTGACCTGTGCTTCGTTATCCCCATAATTATCGTCGGGGGTCTCACTGGAGATCGTGGCCGTGTTTATAATGTCAACACCATCACTCAGGGCAGGGTCAAGGATGCCCGTGATCGTAATCACACCCCCTTCACCCGGTGCCAGGTCCTGAACCTGCCAGCGGTAGGGCGTGGACCCAATTTGGGTCAGTTCTATGCCGCCGTAGTCGAAGCTGAGGTCGGTCAATTCGCTTGGGATCGTATCGCTGATGATCACCCCGCTTGCAGCGAGCTCGCCTGTATTGCTGATGGTGAGTTGATAAGTAAGCGGCTGGCCGGCAGCGACAGAGGTGGCTGATTCAACGTTTTTCTGAATACCCAGGTCCGCGCCCGGCACGAACAGGCTGGCGAACAACTCGTCCACCGTGTCGTGTTGGTCAGCGCGGTAGATCACGCCGCTTCCATCGGGCAGGAACTCAAAACCGGTCACATTGCCCAGCAGCGGATCCAGGGGCACGTTAAGTTGGAACAGCGAGCCTCCGGTAATAGACACGGCGAATAACTCTACCCAACCTGGGAGTGTGAACTCGGCCATCCAAGCAACGCGGCTGCTGTCGGGACTGATTTCCCAGTGACCGTTGGAAGACGCTTCCATCAGCCAGGTTGGCATCCCCCCGGTGACGGGTACGCTGTATAGGTCATGGCTGGAACACCCCCAGACAACCCACTGGTTGTCAGGACTGATATCGAAGCAGTACACGTTCCAGTGCCCATTGGGCGTGTAGTTCAGCCTGATAGCGTCGCCGCCTTCGACGGACACGCTATAGAGATCGTACATCGCGGTCTCCTCCAGATCAGCCCGGTAGAGGACACGGCTGCCGTCGGATGTCAACTGGAAGCCGGACTTGACGTCGCCAGCAATGCTGTTGATGGGACCATTCAGCTTGGTGGGGGTGCCGCCGGTGATGGGCACCGAATAGAGCTCGTCGTCATCCTCGGTCTCCTGGTCCGCCCGATAGACCACCCGGCTACTGTCCGGCGTGATGAGGAAATCACCTCTAACCCTAACCGGGTAGGATCTCTCTTCGCTGAGCATGATGGGTGTCCCGCCATCAATGGGAACAGTGTAGAGATGATGACCGCTGACTGCTTCGTAGTGAGCGACAAAGACCACCCACTGGCTGTCGAGACTGACGCTGATCGAGCTGAAATACATATTGCCGTCGACTGACCCGTTGAGCTTGACGGGTGTGCCGCCGGTGAGAGACACGCTGTATAACTCCCTCAGCCCATCGGTCTCCTGATCAGCCGTGTACAGAACATATTGGCTGTCAGGGGAAAATCTGAAATTTGCGACATCGCCATCGGACGGCATCGAACCGCTGAGCTTGGCGAACGATCCCCCGCTGATGGGCGCGCTGTACAGCTCCCGGACCCCATTGGTGTCCTGATCCGCCCGATAGACCACGCGACTGCTGTCGGGGCTGATGGCGAAATCATCCTCAACGTCTCCGCTACCTCCTAGATCGCCGTTAAGTTTGACGGGGGTCCCCCCTTCAATTGTCACGCTGTACAGCTCCCAGATATCGTCTTCGTCCTGATCGGCCAGGTAGACGACATACTGACTATCGGGACTGATTTCAATGCTGAGCGCGTCGATTTCCCCTCCTGCAACCAGGTCGCCGTTGAGCTTGACGGGCGTGCCTCCCTTGATGGGCACGCTGTAGAGATTGAGCGCTTCATTACCGGCGAGGTAGATGACCCAGTTGCTATCAGGGCTGATGGAAATTCTCTCATCGGCCACCTCGCCGAACTCGCTTGGCGGCCCATTGAGCTTGACCGGCGTGTCACCCGTCGAGGGGACGCTGTACAGCTCCCAGACGTTGTCCACATCCCCATCGGCGCGGTAAACGACGCGCTGGCCGTCGGGGCTCACCAGATCGTTGGAGACATCACCATAGGTGGCGTCGCGCTCGCTGAGCTTGGTGGTATCGCCCCCAGTGATAGGAACTCGGTAGAGCTCATGCAGATCGTACTCCTCCTGTTCGGCCAAGTACACGACCTGACTGCTGTTCGGGGTGATCTCGAAGTCGTAAGGATCGACTTCTCCATTCATGACCAGCGGTCCATTGAGTCGGACCAGCGTGCCGCCTGTGATAGGCACGCTGTAGAGCTGCTTGGACTCGAGGAATTGCTGAAACACGACGTGCGCACCGTCCGGACTGACCCTGAACCCACTCCACAACGTCGTGGTACCAGATTTCAGCTGGATATGTGTTCCGCCGTCGATGGGCACGCTGTGGAGACTCTCTCCTGAGGCATAAACCACCCAGTCGCTGGCAGGGCTGATGACGTAGTCGTATTCTGGGTGTCCGCCCTCCTCGTTGAGGTTGACGGGGGTTCCACCCTCCGGCGGCACGCTGTAGAGCTGCTCCAGATCGTTCGTGTCTTGGTCCCCGTAGTAAACGACGCGGCTGCCGTCATCCGTGAGGTCAAAGCTGAGAATGTTGCCCCCCGCCGCCAGCGGCTCGTTGAGCTTGACTGGCGTTCCTCCCTCAATCGGCACGCTGTACAGCTCAGTTGCTTCATCCGCATCTTGATCGGCCCGATAGACAACTCGGAGGCTGTCTGGAGTGACCTCAAATCCGCTCCAGGCCACGTCACCGCCGGAGACAAGCTGGCCGTTGAGTTTCAAGGGCGTGCCACCCTTGATGGGCACGCTGTACAACTCGAAGACGTCGTCGACCTCCTGATCGGCCCGGTAGATGACCCAGGTTCCGTCGGGGCTCGTAGCGAAATCGGCGGCTACAGCGCCGCCGGAGACAAGCGGCCCGTTGAGCTTGATGGGCGTGCCGTCCTCGATGGGCACACTGTACAACTCGAAGACGTCATCTGCATCCTGGTCAGAGCGATAGACGACCCGACTGCTATCGGGACTGATCACGAACTCATCGACAATGCCACCCTCCACCAACGGCCCGTTGAGCTTCAAGGGCGTGCCGCCCTCAATGGGCACACTAAAGAGCTTAAAGTCGGAGACATAGACCACCCGGTTGCCATCGAGGCTGATCGCGTAGTTATCCATAACGCTGCGCGGGGTAAGCTGAACCGAGTCACCTCCCTCAATGGGTACACTGTACAGCTCGTCCTGCGCGTCCAGTTCCGTCACATCCATATCGAGACGGTAGACCACGAAGCTGCTGTCAGGGCTGATCGCAAAGCCCCTCACCTCCGCCCGGGGGTAAGGCAGCGGCACGTTCAGCTTAACAGGGCTCCCACCGGAAAGCGGTACGCTGTACAGTCCGTAAGTGAACTGCGGCACGTAACCATCGCGGGGGATATCCTGCTCAGCCCGGTAGACCGCCCAGTTGCCGTCCGGGCTGATTTGGAATCCGTCCACGCTACCGCCTTGAGCCAACTCGGCGTTCAATTTCAGGTTCACCACCGCGGCCGGGCTATCTGGCGCGACAACACCTTGCCGTAAATCTCCGACTTGCTGCGATCTTGGAGAGAGCGAGAACTCCTTCGAATAAGGTTTCATAATCTGGGACTGCCAACCAAACTGCTTAACATGCGTTCGCTTCGATGGTGAGACCAGTATTTTTTGTGTTAATATCTCAAGATCAGGCAAGTCTGGCTCTGCTGAGACATCTCCAGATACCAGGAGCAACATCAGTAGGACAAATACCATCAAAACTAGTTTTTTCTTGATAAGCATTAAACCTCCTTTTTACGAGTGTTCTTCAGGTTGAATTGAAAAAACAAAAATATCTAGTTATCCACCATTCAGAATCATTCCGCACCGAAAACCAATTAACAAGTACAAACATTCTATGTCATAGTATAGAAGAACTCCCTTATCTGACCCTCAACCCATCAAGCAACTAACTAACCAAGAAAAAAATCTAGAAACCCTGTTCTAGGTCGGTAAATGTGCACCTTGCAATGTGAACTCAACCGTTCAATAAAACCCAAACGCGTGTGTGTTCTGACTGTCATGCTCAAAATCGAGACCCTTACCCGCACTTACGCCGAAACCTTGTGTGACGGTAAAAGCATTGGGTAGGGATCCTGTTCCCCCGTTGGGATTCTGCACCGTCAGAGTGTAGACACTGGGGCCAAGCCCCCAGGGGTTGGTAGCGCTGATGGTGGTGGACTCCACCCCAAGCACCTCCAGCGCCTCGGGAGGCCCGAGGTAAACAGTCGGCGGGGTGTTCACCTGCGTGCCCGACATCTCCGCGCTGAACCCCGTCCGCTGATCACGATCGGGGTGTCGAGGTCATTGGATGCAGACGCAGGATCAACCGAATCAACTGATGGGGCAATCTGCTCCGCAGAGGCCAATGCCGGCCTGGACATGCCAAAGCTGGATCTCTCAAACAAGGAGAATAACGCAAACAACGTGATCATTGAGATCAGAATGAAAGCAACGATTGCGAAGCCTCGCTTTTTTATTTCAAATCCTCTTTCTATAATGAGCCGCATAACAAAATGGAATAACGAATAAACCCCCCAATTCACGAAAACGCTCACACGCCATCGTGTGAGCGGACCCAAAGCTTGTTTCGTATTGTAGCCACACCCCCCGATGCGTGAGCTGTGCCAGGAGTGAATGGCCAGTACCGCTGTCCCCACCACTGCCTGGCGCTTTTACCTATTTGTGCGAATTATAACATATCCTTTTCTGGCGGCGAAAAGGGTCCCCTAGATGTGTGCTCTCAATAGTTATCAGGAGAAAAAAGGTTGATTTGTCGGTGAAGGGCGAGCCGCCCTCCAACAAACAACTTCTTATCCTATTTAAATAAGCGAATGCCGGGTTATTAGTGGGATGTTGTCAATAAGGAGTAAGTCAAGTATAATACTTTATATACTCTTAAGTGATTCTCGCTAACTTGGAGGCAGCAGATGGATTTTGTGAATCGGGAAATGGAACTCGACCTGCTGGATGACTTGTACCAGCGCCGCGGCTCGCAGTTCCTCGTTCTTTACGGCCGGCGGCGCATCGGGAAAACCCGCCTGCTTAATCACTGGCTCTCCTCGCTAGAAAAGCGTAAAGGAGCTTCAGATAAACAGAGGTCTCTCTACTGGATGGCTACCCAGACCTCCGCGACCAACCAATTGCGCTCCTTTTCGCAGGCGCTGTTCCAGTTCCTCAACCCGGGCGCTCGGGTTGAGCCGACATTCCGCTACGCTTCCTGGGAAGCAGCTTTGGATGAGGTGCAGCGGGCCTCTGCCCAGGAGCGGCTCGTCCTGGCGCTGGATGAATTCACTTACGTGATGCAAGCGGACCCTGAAGTCCCCAGCTTGATACAAAAAGCCTGGGACCACCAATTCCGAGAGCATTCAAACGTTTTCCTGATTCTGACCGGCTCGCTGGCAGGCATGATTCAGCGACACGTGCTGGATTATCAAGCCCCGCTGTACGGGCGGGCGACGGGTAAAATCCGCCTTCAGCCGCTCCC
>JASFVL010000275.1:0-5611 GCA_050049875.1 Anaerolineales bacterium | reverse complement strand
ATGTTCCGGATGGTGTATCCATTTCTGCCGGTCTTCAGCCGCGGCATGGGGGTGGGGCTGCCAGCGCTCTCTTTCGCCCTGACCGGGCGTTCCGTAGCCGGCGCTTTCGGCCCCTTTTTGGCCTCGATATCCGACCGGCGAGGGCGAAAAGCTGGCTTGTTTCTGGGGATGATCCTCTTCACCGCTGGGGTGGTTTTAGTGGTCATTTGGCCTACTTACCCCCTCTTTTTCGTGTCCTTGATCTTGACCACGCTCGGCAAATACGTTTTTGACCCCGCCATGCAGGCTTATTTGGGTGACCAGGTTTCCTACCGCAGGCGCGGACTGGTGCTGGCGGTCACCGAACTGGGTTGGTCCCTCAGTTACATTGTGGGTATCCCCTTAATGGCATTTTTAATTGCACGTGGGGGATGGATGTCGCCCTTCACCCTGCTGGCGTTGTTGGGCGGTCTGGCGATTGTGCTGCTGCCTCGCATGGTTCCTTTCGAATCGCAGCTTACGAAATCGAGATTCGGCATGTGGGGCAATTTCCGAGCTGTGCTGCGCTATACGCCCGCGTTGGCAGGGCTGTCGTTCGGTTTCTTGGCTAGTTCCGCCAATGAGTTAGTCAACGTGGTTTTTGGGGTCTGGATGGAGGATTCGTTCGGGCTGCAAATAGCCGCCCTGGGGGCAGCCTCCGCGGTCATCGGTCTTTCTGAGCTGGGCGGCGAGTTCGCCGCCGGAGGACTCGCGGATCGGTTGGGCAAGCCTCGGGCGGTGAGCATTGGCCTCATCCTGAACAGCATAGCGGCGGTGGGTCTGCCGCTTCTTGGGGGGAGTTTGACCGGAGCGGTGGTGGGCTTGTTCCTTTTCTACATCACTTTTGAATTTTCGATCGTCAGCAGCATCCCACTGATGACCGAAATCCTGCCTTCATCCCGAGCCACCCTGATGTCCTTTAACGTGGCTGTGCTCTCCCTGGGGCGGGCGGTAGGCGCCCTTTTAGCACCTAACCTATACGCCAATGGCATCATTGCCACGGGTTTAGCGGTTCTGCTGCTCAATATTGTGGCTTTAATCGCTTTGCGCAAGGTGGGTTCGGAAGTTTAGGATTGGGGGCATGTTGTTGTGCCCATTTAGGTGGTATTCTATTATAATCAGGGCTGCTATGAAAAAGACTCGCGCCGCTTGGCTCTTTCTATCCGTTATCGTCATGCTGATCTTGCTGGGATTGAACGCCCCGGTTTTGGCTGCCCCACACGCTCAACTTACACCTTTCCCCACGCCGACTCCTGGGCCGGACGGCAGGATTGTCTACATCGTGCAGCCTGGGGACACGTTGTGGCGGGTTGCAGCGATCACCGGTGTGCCTTTGGAGCAACTGCGCGAACTCAACAACTTGGGGGTCAACGATGTGATCGTCCCCGACCAGGAACTGCTTCTCGGTTTGGGGGGCCCTTCCTTGGAAGAACCCACGGTCGGTCCTGCCCCCACACGTACGCCCGTGCTTCCCTCGCCCACACCGAGTGAGGGCACCGCTATGATGTGTGTGTTGCTGTACGAGGACGTCAACGGTGATGCTATCCGCCAGGAGGAGGAGCCCTCCCTCCCCGGAGGGGCTATCAGTATCAGCAACCGCGCGGGGACCGTCTCCATCACCGAAGACACCATCGCTGGGCTGGAACCGCAGTGTTACGAAGAGCTGGATCAGGGGGATTACAACGTCAGCTTGGCCATTCCGGATGGTTATAATCCCACCACGGTGCTCAATTACCCCATCACCCTGCAGGCGGGGGACGAGACCTTTCTTGATTTTGGCGCGCAGCCCAATTCCGAGACGATTGCCCAGGCCCCTGCGCCCGTTGGGGAGGGCAGATCACCGCTGCTGGGCATTGTTGGGGGTGCGATATTACTGGTGGGGCTTGTTTTAGGGGTATACTCCCTGCTGCTGAGAAGGTGAACCAAGGGGGATAAACCAGGTTAAAAAGGGTCAACCGCTTAAGATCCCTCGCTGGAAAGTATCTTGCGGTAAGCCCGCAGCAAAGCTGACCCGAAGTTTGTAATATTCCAAGCGGCACCGCGCTGACCGGCGGCTCGGGAGAGGCGCGTCGACATCTCATTGTTGACGATGACCGTCAGAAGAGCGGCGCCCATTGCCCGCGAATCTTCCGCAGGGGTCAGGTAGGCTCCTGGTCCCACCAGCGCGTCCGTCGAGTCACTCTCTGCGGCTACCACAGGACGAGCGCAGGCCAGCGCGTGGCGCAACGTCCCGCTCCAGCAGGCACCCGCTTCTGGGTGCAGCAGGGCGCTGCAGCCCCGGTAGATCTGTGCCATGCTGGTCGGGGAGACCGCGGGTAGGGGGCGCACGGAGATCTCCAAGTCGTGCCGTTCGAGGAACGCGCCCAACCAGTTTTGAGCCGCGCTGTCCAAACCTAGACAGACCAGGGGGTAGCTGTCACCGAGCGGGGCGCTTGTCCAGCTCCACACTTCCAGCAGACGCAGGAGAGCGCGCTGGTTGGAGGGACCGTGGTAGAGAACGTAAGTCTCCGGCAGTTCCACCTCCAAGGGTGCGATCCTAGGCGCATCGATTTCCCCGCTGAAGGCAGGGTGCACCAGCGGTGGAAGGCGCATCACGGAGGTGTTCACTTTTGGGCTGGGCAGGTCCGCTGCCCACAGGAGAGCGCCCACCCGCCGGCGCGCACCGCGCCCCAGCGCCTCTCTAAGCCTGGGGATGAACCCACTCGGGGGGCTTTCCTGCTCCTCCAGCCCGGTGGGGCTGAGCGCTGTGGGTGTTGTCCCGAACAATGGTGGCTGTGGGCTGACCAGGTGCAGCAGGTGCGCCCCCAATTCGCGCCCCATTTTTGGAAGCTCCCACTGCTCCCAACGAAGGCGGCTGCGGGGCTCATCGCGGCAGGGACGGAGCTCCAAGCTCGCGCCCTCGGAAAACCAGACGGGCGCCTCACCGGGCAGTGCAACGATGGGGTCCACTTCCTTGGGCAGCCGCGCCAGCAGCGCCAGCAGGTGCAGCGCGGCGGGGCTGTTGGGCTGATGTACCAGGGCCCAGCCGTCGTAGAGGACGGTCACCGCATTGGAGTTGTTTTTGGGGGTGGGCGGCGCGCTAGCCGGCATTCCGCTTGGCGTTCACCCGCTTCATGAAGCGGGTTGGGTCGATCACCACCCGTTGGTGGTTGGCAACGCCGATTTTCTCGTGCTCGTCCCAGATGGTTGCGCTCAGCTGGACGCGGTTTTTATCGACGGCAGCAACTTCTGCCATAACCCGCACCGTCTCGCCCTGCGGGGTGGGCGCCAGGTGGTACACGTCCATGTGAGCGCCCACACTGGTGGCTCCCTCGGGCAGGTGCTCAGCGATCAACTGGTGCGAGACGCGCTCGATGAATGCGGTCATAGCGGGCGTCGCCAAAACGCGCACATCGCCGCTTCCCAAGTGGGGGGCGGTGTGCTGCTCTTCGACTTGGAAAGTATCCTCCCTGTGCATGTGGGGGGTGATGATCTCAGATAAATCCATAGACT
The DNA here is from genome assembly GCA_050049875.1 of Anaerolineales bacterium. GTDB lineage: Bacteria > Chloroflexota > Anaerolineae > Anaerolineales > UBA11858 > JASFVL01. The sequence goes on along the minus strand of JASFVL010000275.1, from coordinate 2,101 downwards.
CCTCCTTGGTTGAATATTTAAGCCGCACCCCACCAATCTTGCCCTTCGCGCAAGCCCATTTGCGCAAGACGCTCGCGGATTAGGGCCCGGGCTCCGCGGGCACCTACCGCAGCCAGCACAGCTGGGCGCTCGTAGCGCTGCCACCAAGTCAACAGGTCCTCGGGTGGGATGATGGGGCGCTTGCGGCGGGTGCGCCCGATTTTCTTGGGGTCGATGTCCACGAAGGCCGCCAGCGGCAGGCCGTTGCGCTGCAGGTGCTTGCTCAAGCGGCGTCCCATCATGCCGGCGCCCCACACGAACACCGCATCGCGATCCTTTAGCGGGCCGCGCGCTAGATAATGCGCCTTGGCGCGCAAGAAATTCTCCAGCGAGTAGCGGCTGTCGGTGCGGGTTAGGCGCTCGGGGTGTTCGCGCCATTCCAGCAGCACCTCTGGGATCTTGGCGAAGCGCGCCCCCGCCAGATACAGGCGCAGCCACAGATCGTAATCCTCCGCCCAGCCGTGCTCCTGGTAGCCGCCGACTTGGGCCACCCAGGCTTTGCGGAAGGTTACGCTCGGGTGGGGCAGCGGGCTCTCGACGAAAATCTCGCGGTGGATGTCAGCATCGCTGACCAGGGAGTTCAGCCACTGGATGTAGATTTCAAAGCCCTCGCGCACCTGACCTTCCGGGAAGCCCGCCACCAGGCAGCTCACCACGGCGACTTCGGGATGCTTGTCCAGATAGGCGCTCTGGCGAGCCAGGCGTTCTGGGTGGGCGCGGTCGTCGGTATCCATGCGGGCCACATAGCGCGCGCGGCAGGCTTGCAGGCCGGCGTTCAGTGCAGCGATCAGCCCGCGGTGGGGTAGGGAGAGGGTGCGCCAGCGCGGGTCTTGGGCAGCCCACTCTGCTAAAAGATCGCTCGTGGCGTCTGTCGAGCCGTCGTCCACCGCCACAACTTCGAAGTTTTCAAAGGACTGCCCGGCAAGGCTTTCGAGAGCCTCTGAGAGGGTCTCGGCGGCGTTGTAACAGGGCATTAACACGGAAACAGCCGGCATGCTGGGATTTTACCCCATTCTGAAGGGGCATGATGCGGGGGCACGATGAAGACCAAAACGTAGGGGCACGGTATGAATCATAATGCAGGGGCACGGTACACCGTGCCCTATCGCACTGCGCCCCCCTTTCTCCTAGGATTGGGTGAAAAGGGATTGGGGGGATATGAGGGCGACTCGGTGTATAATCAGGGTCGACCACAGACGATCCACTAGCTAATCAATTTATAGAAAAATTGAAGCACAATCTCATCTGACATAGGAGTACACTATGCAACCCGACTTGACCGCAGAGATATTTGAGCTCGTCCGCATGACCTCTACCGACCTGCCCCCGGACGTGGAGAAAACGCTGCGCGAATCGCTGGCGCGCGAAGAGCCAGGTTCGGCAGCCAGCGGCGCCTTGGAGACCGTTCTCAAGAACGTGGAGATGGCCCGCGAAAACGCCACCCCGATCTGCCAAGACACCGGCACGCCGATCTTCTATGTCTATCACCCAGTGGGCTGGAGCACCCGCGCCCTGCAGGAGCAAATTCAGCAGGCCGTGGTGCAGGCTACCAAAAAAACTTACCTGCGCCCCAACTCGGTGAACACCCTGACCGGTAAGAACACCGGCGACAACACCGGCGACGAGCACTACCCCGCGGTGCACTTCGAAGAGGTGGACGGCGATGAGCTGACCGTCGAGCTGATCCTCAAAGGCGGCGGCTGCGAGAACGTCGGCGCTCAGTACAAGCTGCCCGATAACCGCCTGGGCGCTGGGCGTGACCTAGAAGGGGTCCGCAAAGTCGTCTTGGATGCCGTTTACCAGGCCCAGGGCAAAGGCTGCGCCCCCGGCGCGCTGGGAGTCGCCATCGGTGGGGACCGCGGCTCCTCTTTCCTGGCGTCGAAGGAGGCGCTGTTCCGCGATTTGGAGGACACCAATCCCGATCCGCAACTGGCCGATCTGGAGGAGCGCATCACCGAACAGGCCAACCAACTCGGTATCGGCCCCATGGGCTTCGGTGGAAAAACCACCGTGCTGGGCACCAAGATCAAGAGCCTGCACCGCCTGCCGGCCAGCTACTTCG
>JASFVL010000274.1:0-5626 GCA_050049875.1 Anaerolineales bacterium | reverse complement strand
TTGACGCTGTCATCGCCGGTGGCTGCCATATACGCCAAGGTGTACTGCTGGGCGATGCCGCCCAGGCAATAGGCGACGGTGTTAACTTTCTGCGCCCCAGTGATCGCCTTAACCACCCGCAGCGCGTCTAGTAGGCCCATCTCCATGTAATCATCCCATTCCAGATCAAGGACTGACTCATCCGGGTTCTTCCAGCTTATGGCGAAGAGCGTAAAACCGGAATCGACCAGATATTTGAACATAGAATTCTCCGGGCTCAAGTCCATGACGTAATACTTGTTAATCCACGGCGGGATGACCAGCAGCGGCACCGCATGCACTTTCTTAGTGGAAGGGGTGTACTGGATCAGCTCGATCAGTGGGTTCCGGTAGACCACTTTGCCAGGGGTCACCGCCAGGTCTTTACCGACCTCAAAGGAACCTTCTGGCACTTGGCTGATGCGCCCATTTTGCAGATCTGAAATCAGATTCTGCATCCCGTGCGCTAGATTGGCGCCACCGGTACGGACAATTTCCTGCATGACGGCGGGGTTGGTAAAAGGGAAATTTGTGGGACTGAGGCTGTCAGCGAGCTGCTCAGTCCAGAACTTGACCCGCTGGTGAAGCGCGGGGTCGAGCTCCTGCATGCCATCAGCCACGTCCTTCATCCACTGCGCGGTAATGAGATAAGCTTGTTTCGTGATGTCAGCAGCCGGATTGTCCTGCCAGGCATCGTCCGCAAAACGCTTGTCCGCCGGCAAAACTTGCTCGCCCTGGCCGCCCAGCATACGGGTGTAAGCGCTGGCGGTCAGCTCCATACCGCGCGCCGCCGCTAACAGCGTGGCTTGCTGCGCTTGGCCCACCGCAGCTACCGTTCCATTCATCCAATCGAGCATCTGTGTCCACATCGTTGATATCCCTTTCCTTAATGCCTAAAATGCAATGCGCAGATCGGCATATGTGCGCATTACAAGGTGTGGATCTACGCGCTCACAGAGCTGCGTAAATCCAAAAAAGAAAGAGGCTAGTTAACTAGCCTCCTCCTTCTCCATCAACTTATCTACTTTTCCTGATAGGTCCTCAACCTGACGTTGAAGGGCCTTGAGTGTGGATAGTGTGGCATCCATTTGGGTGGAAACAGCTCCGGTCACTGCACTGTCCAGACGGTCCCTGAAAGACTTGGATTGTTCCATAGTCTTCTCAACGGTCTTGAACATGGTGTCCATATAGGTGGATGTGAACTGCTCCCACATTTCCAGGTTCTTCTTGAAGAAATCTTCAGGTAACATTCGTTTTTTCTCCTTACCAATTGATTGTATTTGCGCTCATTTTAGCAGGAGAAGTTTCATCCCAGTTACAATCCAGTTACAACGATGCTATCAGAAGGGATATCTCCCGCTCTGTCTAACATGTTGTGCACGCACACATTAAAAACAAAATCACGATTTCTTCTCTTGTTCTAACCTCTCCTCCAAGTATGCGACCCGATCCGCCAGGACTTGAACCTGTTCAACCAACTTGGTAAGCGCCTTACCGACCACTTCCTTTTCGCTGGGCGGCTGGAGGGAGGCTTTCCAGCGCTTGAACATCTCATCCATGGTCACATCCATCTGATTTTTGATTACCTGCGACCCTTGAATGGTGCGCTCCATGGCATCGAACATCAAATCGGTATAACTGGAGGCGAACCGCTCCCAGAGCTTGAAGCTTTCATGCAGGGTCTTCTCTTGATCCATCTGACCATCTTTGGGTATGGAGTCCAAGGTTAATTGGGTCAGATGCTGCTGGATGAATTCAACCACTTCCGAGAAATCGGTGAACGATTGTTCCTCATCCCCTTGAACGTGGTTGATGCGCCCGCGCCACTGCACGCGCGGTTCGCCCTGTTCATCTTCCCAGAGGTCTTGTGTAAAGCGAATCAAAAAGGATGCAATACCTCGATTTGTACTCATCTCAGCCTTCCTGCTCTATACAAAATATTAGCAAGACAAAGTTACTATTCAGTTGCGAAGGGCGCTCTTCATTCATCAATCTCACTGCGCACGCTTTCGTAGATTCGGCGTGTTTCAGGCAAGGGTTCGAGCCCAAATTCCCGCTCGAGAACATCAGCGCACTTCTGGTAAGTGCGGATGGCCATCGGGCGGTTGCCGCCAGCCAGATGAGCCCGCATTTGGACGCGGTAGGCGTCCTCCCAGAGGGGGTCAAGAGCCAGCACCCGCTGGGTGAGCCGCAGGCTTTCCAGCGAATTAACCTCCACCAGTAGATCTGCTAAGCGAACCATGGTCCCCAACGCCAGCAAACGCAGGCGTTCTCGTTCAGAGCTGCTCCAGTCTTCGTATCGGCGCTCAGGAAGGTAATCGCCCTGATACAAATCGACAGCCAGGCGATAACGCTGCAAGGCAGCCGCCGAGTCCCCCGCGGACAAGCGATTGCCCGCCTTCACGTGAGCCTCAAAAGCTTGGGCGTCCACCCAGGATTCTTCCAGGTCCAGTTGGTAGGTCAGGCCATATCGAAGAATGAAGCGCGAGGGGGCGCGCGCTTCCCGCTCCGGCTCGATAGCTTTGTAGAGCGCGTTCAGCGCCACTTTGAAGTCCCGGTCGCCTGTTTCAAAGTCGAGCTCCGGCCACAAGCGGTCAATGATTTGCTCCTTGTGCAACGGCTGCCCACACCGGGTCACAAAAAATTGAAATAGATGAAGGGCTTTCTCGCGCCCCCAGGCTCCCGAATGGACTACAACACCATCCCGCCATACGCGGAACCCCCCCAACGTGTGGACGCGCAGCGAGGCGCTCTGTGGGTCTGAATCTTCGTTCACGGTGAGTCGGGTTTATCCCTTCTTATCCGGACCTGCTCGATCGATCTCAATACGCAGCAGGACACGCTTCTCCTTCTCCATAGCCTCCCGGTATTCATCCCAATCCGGGTGCTCACCCCAGGTGCGCTTGTAGTAGTCCACCAGCGGTTCCATGGCATCCGGGAGGGAAACAACATCGGCGCGACCGTCGATCTGGATCCACTCACCGTAGAACTCATCCACGAACACACATAGGGAAACTCGCGGATCACGGCGCAGGTTGTGGACCTTATAGGCGGTCTCGCGCGTACTGACGATGGCGCGGCCCTCACCGTCCAGGCCAACGGCGACTGGTGTGAGTTGCGGCCCGCCACTACGGCGATAGGTCATCATCACCGCACGATGGTTGTCTTTGATGAACGCTCGAGCTTTATCAATGTCCATAATTCACTCCGTTTCTATCACCACTGAACGCAACCAGTATAACCTGTCAGGTCTTGAAAGCGCCCAGGGGTACGGATAGGAGATATTTGGCACAACTAAAAGTTAACACTTAAAATTGTACCGTAGATGCCAACCGCACATCGGATATAATTTTCCCTTACCCATAGCGGACATTCGTTCGTTATGACACAAGACAGTGAACCTATCTTTTAACCAGACAACTTTCCATTGAGACGCTCCCAACTTCTTGAAATCTTAGCAGACGGGATCAGCGCGATAAAGCGCCCCCACCCGACTCGCGTCGCCATTGATGGGGTCGATGCTTCAGGAAAGACCACCCTGGCGGATGAGCTGGTCCACCCCTTACAGCAGCGGGGAGCAAACGTCATCCGGGCCTCCATCGACGGCTTCCACAACCCGCGAGCCATCCGCTACCATCAAGGCGCCGGCTCACCAAAGGGTTATTATCAAGACTCGTTCAACTTGGAGGCACTCAAAGCGAGGCTGCTCGAACCTCTCGGGCCACATGGAAATCTGCGATACCAGTCCCAGGTGTTCGATCTGCGCCGCGAGCGCGCCCAGGAGTCCCCCATCCGCCAAGCCCGCAAAGACTCCATTCTGTTGTTCGATGGAATCTTCCTGCTGCGCCCTGAACTGCGCGGCTGTTGGGATTTCAGAATCTTCATCGAGGTTGAATTTGAAGTGGTGATCGAAAGGGTCAAAAGCCGCGACCAGAAGCTGTTTGGAACACCCGAGCAGGTGCGCCAACGCTACACACAGCGCTATATCCCCGCGCAGCGTACCTACCTACAAAGCTGCCAGCCGAAAGAACTTGCCGACGTGATTGTGGACAACAACGACGTCCATAATCCCCAGATAAGAACCCCGACCTCCCCTGACCTCACACCTCAGCGGTGACGGCCTCAAAATCATTTCCCAACTCCACGAGAAAGTTAAACCTCTGATGTTGGTGGCAGCGCACACCCCGTTTATATCTGGTGCCGAAGGGTTGCAAGAGAATATACTTCATGATCAATTTATGATCATGCGCGACTCAACTTACAATTCGGTGCTTCGCGATTTGGATTTCAAAGAGGTATTTTTAGAATTTCTAATCCTTTTCATCCTGTACAACTGACGATTGATGGTAAAATAAATTAGAACACGAAAACGCCGCCCGCACATCGCCGCCAACAGGGATAACACAACGGACATCAACGATAGATCGCCCCACGAGCAGGGTGGAAGATAAGTGTTCGGACGAAAATCTTTGAAACAGTCCGGTGTCACCAACATTAAAAGGTAGGATTTTGTAACGCTTTTCTCCAGCGTCCGTCTTATATCTTAAAGAACCCTCTGGTGTCACCAACTATATAAGTTCGACATCCTAAATCGGTTATGGTAGGCAAACCTGATATGAAGACCAAGATTTTGTGGATTGAAGGTTCCAAAAAAGCCACCCCACCGTTTGTATCCAATTTGCGCGAAAGGGGATACCAAGTTGAAACTGTATCCACTGGAAAGGCGGCCTTGGCGCGCGTCCCGCGCATGGAGCCAGACTTGGCAGTGGTCAACGCAGCCTCCCTGCGCACCACCGGAAATCGCATCTGTTCCAGCTTGCGAGCTACCTTGAACGGCAACCCCATCCTGCTGATTGCTGGCGAATCCCAGGACGCCACCAAAACCGAAAGCGCCAACCAAGTGCTGGTGTTGCCCTTCACCATCCGCAAACTGGTCAACCGCATCCGCGGGCTGGTCCCCAAGGAAGGTGATAAAATCCTTCGAGCAGGACCGATATCGCTGTATATAGAGCGCCAGGTAGTGCGCTGCTCCGGGGGCGGGCCGCGACGGCTGACCCCGCGCTTGACAACCCTGTTGGAAATGCTGATGAAGCGCCGGGGGGAGGTCATCGACCGGGATGAGCTGTTCCGTAAGGTGTGGCAGACGGACTACGTGGGAGACACGCGCACGCTGGACGTGCACATCAGTTGGCTGCGCAAGAAGATTGAGAAAGACCCCCGTAACCCCCAACTGCTCAAAACCATCCGGGGGATCGGCTACCGGCTGGACGCTTAGCGCCGCCCTTTGGCGCTAAGCGCGACAATCTGGATAACCTCAACCAACTCCCCCTACTGAAGCCTGTGGGGGGTTATTCGTTAAGGGAAGTGCTCCTCCCGTGAGCAGCTTTAAAGCAGAGAAGAGTTAAAGTGAAGACAGTCAATTCTGGATAGTGGCTGGCGTGCAGCAAGCCGTTGGAGCGTGGTATGGGGTGACCTACCGTTCTCCAAACTCTTACCGTTAGTTGCTGATGAGCAGCGGGTTCAGTGTGATGAAACCGCGAGAAGGTTTCGTCTGCCAACCCACGGATTGAGTCATCTATTAGGACGCGCATTTCAACGGGTTCAATGT
>JASFVL010000273.1:0-5632 GCA_050049875.1 Anaerolineales bacterium | reverse complement strand
CAGAAATTAGCTCAAGAACACGCCAAACGCGAAGCTGGTTTATCAGAGGAAGATTTACAGATTCTCAATGCGATCGCAGAAGGGGAGAGCACCAAAGATTTAGCGGAGCGATTTTATCTCAGCGAGGCTACTGTAAAACGCCGTGTGCAAGAAATCTTGGTAAATATCGGGGCTACAAACCGGGCTCAGGCTATCGCCGAAGCCGTCCGTAGAGGATGGATTTAGACTTATTGCAATGGAGGAGTTTATAATCTTAAGATTGTACCTTTTGGATCAAATGTTGAGCCGATTGGGTCTTGTTTAGGTTAATTTTTTCCACAATAATTTAGCAGGGGAATTGCGTTCTTACTAAGTTTGTATAAGACTGTTGGGTCTAAACGGGAGGGCCTTATGATTTCTACTGAATTAATCCGTCGCTATCCATTCTTTGCGGGTTTTGACCGTGACCAAATTTCAACTTTGGCGTCTTGCGCCCAGGAACAATCGTTTATCCCTGGAGACTATATTTTCTATGAAGGGGATGAATTGAAACATTTTTACTTGGTTCTTGATGGCAAAGCAGACATTGTAATCGGAATACCGGACCGTGCAAAAAAACACAGTCTTTCTGGACAACTAACCAGGGCTATTGAAACTATCGATATCACCATCAGCACAGTTCAACCTGGGGATATCTTTGGATGGTCTGGTCTAGTTCCACCTCATCGATCAACAGCTAGTGTAGTTGCTGCTACAAATTGCCAAGTGGTTTCCTTTGATTGTGAGAAATTGCTGCACATCTTTCAAGAGGACAATTGTTTTGGTTACCTTATGACCCAAAAGATTGCCCGAGTTGTTAGACGTCGCTTGAGGGATATGCGCATTGAATCGTTGGCTTCAACTTTGGTTTAGATATTCTTCTTAGCTGTGATGAACCGTTTGGCTCATAAGCTGAGCCGAACGTGAATTGTTAAACTTAAGAGATTTTTTTACACTATGGACAGGTGCTTTGAGCGCCTGTCTTTTTGTGTTCACAGCGACTTTTAGGAGTCCTCGATGACCTTCCGACACGAGATACAAAAACTGAGTGGTCATAACGCCAATCTTTGTTTTCAGTGCAGTAAGTGCTCCGCAGGCTGCCCAATGGCGGATAGGATGGATTTGAAACCAGCCCAGGTAATGCACGGCATCCGGTTGGGTCTTGTTGATTTAGTTCTTAACAGTGAAGCAATTTGGTTGTGTTTGGGTTGTGAGACCTGCACCGCTCGTTGTCCTCAAGAAGCTGAGCCGGCAGCTGCGATGAACGCCGCTCGTTTAATGGCTCTACATCGCCAGATCAAACCTAGTGTGCGGGAAGTGGGCATTTACTATAAGGGTTTTGTAGATAACATGCGCTTGAACGGCAAAATCCACGATGCATCAGTCGCTGGAATCACTCAATTACTCACGGGACAATTGATCGATAACTTGCCCCTAGCTTGGAAATTGGTTCGACGGGGAAGGGTGAAACCACCTCCGCTTCCCTTCGGTAGACGCCAATTTCGAAGTCTTTTCAACCGCATACAGGAAGTTGAGAACGGTCACTCCTCAGTGTAGATCGAGTCGATAAGGGAAAGGATTAAAGATGATGAAATATGCATATTACCCGGGCTGTTCTCTTGAAGGTATTAGCGTTGAATACGACTTGTCGATGCGCAGACTCTTCGAACAGCTTGAGGTGACTGTTGAGGATTTACCTGAATGGATCTGTTGCGGCACATTGGCAGCACCTTCTATGTCTCGGTTGCTAGGAGTTGCTACTCCACTATGGAATGTAGCGCGTGCCACACTTGAAGGTTTCGATCAATTGATCGCCCCATGCAGCGCATGTGTTTATCACTTCAAGAATGCCGTTAAGCAGGTGGAGGATAAACCCGACTTGCGTATTGAGGTGGAGAATGTCTTGGAGATGTCCCTTGAATCACAAACGCCAACCATCCATCCCCTTGAGTTGTTGGTTCAAGATAGTTTTGAAGAGCGGATCAAATCTTCATTGAAACGTGATCTCTCCGATCTTAAGGTTGTTGCCTATTATGGCTGTCATATCTCCCGCCCAGCAAAAGTTATGCAGTTCGATGATCCCGAGAATCCACAAAGCATGGATCAGATATTAGAGTGGGCAGGTGCTCAGGTTCTGGATTGGTCAGCAAAAGTGGATTGCTGCGGGGCACACTTTAGCATGATCAAACCTGAGATTGCGGTGGATCTGTGCAGCCAGCTTATTAAGGCTGCTCTACAAGTGGGGGCTGACGCTATTGTAGTTGCATGCCCCATGTGCCATGCCAATTTAGACACCCGTCAGGAGATGATTGCTGAGAAAATGGATCGACCTTTGGATTTACCAGTGTTTTATTTTTCACAGGTGTTAGGTTATGCCATGGGTCTTGGGGAGAATCAATTGGGGATGACGAAACACTTGGTGGATCCGCTGCCATTAATGCTTGAGAAGTGTCGTCAAAGGAATGGTCATGATCATACACTGGAGAAGGGGATATGAGTCTTCCTGATTTTCCCGAGCCGATTAAAAAAAATGGAAAACCACATGGTGCCGCGATGGTTGTTGGGGCTGGTATTGCGGGTATGCAAGCCAGCTTAGATTTGGCAGATTCCGGTTTTAAAGTGTACCTTGTGGAAAAAGAACCCGCCATAGGGGGACACATGGCAGCACTGGATAAGACCTTCCCCACCAATGACTGCGCCATGTGTACGATCAGCCCACGACTGGTGTCCACCGCTAGCCATCATAATATCGAATTGCTAACCAATACGGAATTGCTGAAGTTGGATGGTCAAGCAGGCAATTTCACAGCCACGGTTCGACACAATCCACGCTATATTGACGTGGAAAAGTGCACTGCTTGCGGGGACTGTGCTGCTGTATGTCCGATTACAGTATCCGATGATTTTAACAAGGGGCTTAATCAGCGCAAAGCAGCCTACAAACTTTACCCGCAAGCTGTTCCAAACGCTTATGCTATAGAAAAGATCGGTGTTTCTCCCTGTCGTGATGCGTGTCCCGCGAGTCAGCGTGCCCAAGGTTACATTGCTCACATTCGTGAGGGACGCTATGAAGAAGCGATGAGGGTTATTAAAGAGGACAACCCCTTTCCTGGCATCTGTGGGCGTATTTGCAATCATCGCTGCGAAACCGCATGTAACCGGAACCTTTTGGATGAACCAGTAGCTATCGCATCATTGAAGCGTTTTGTTACAGATCAAGTTTATGCACAACCCTATCTTCCTCAAGAACCTGCAAAGCGAAAGTTCAACGAGCGGGTCGCTATCATCGGATCCGGTCCTTGTGGGCTAACTGCAGCGAAGGATTTGGTACAGGCTGGCTATGGCGTAACTGTCTTTGAAGCCTTACCAGTTGCTGGGGGTATGCTGCGGGTTGGCGTGCCCGAATACCGTCTCCCAACTTGGATTGTCAATCGCGAGGTGCAGGAGATTGTGGATTTGGGGGTAGAACTGCGCTTGAATACGCGTGTAGATAACCTGGATGGACTGTTCAAACAAGGTTTTGATTCAGTGTTGATCGCTGTCGGTGCCCATAAGGGTAAAAGGTTACCAATCGATGGTGCTGACCATCAGGATGTTCACACTGCGGTTAACTTCTTGAGAGATGTGCGCCTGGGGAATGGAGTGGATTTATCCCATCGGCATGTATTAGTACTTGGGGGTGGGAATGTTGCTATCGACTGCGCTCGAACCGCGGTGCGCATGGGGGCAAAACGCGTCGATGTAGCTTGCCTGGAAAGCCGGGTTGATATGCCAGCTGATTTGGAAGAAATTGTAGATGCAGAGGAGGAGGGGATTACTTTCTACCCAGCACGCTCCTTCAATCAAATCATGAGCAAGAATGGTCAGATTACCGGTGTGGAAGCGGTTGATGTGAGCTTTTTACAATTTGCTGCGGATGGATCGTTAACCTTAGAAACGATACCTAACAGCGAACATGTTCTTGCTTGTGATACTACAATCTTCGCAATCGGTCAGCGAGCTGGATTAGCTTTCATCCCAGAGGATAGCGATGTGGGCATCACACGGATCGGAACCGTTGCGGTTAATCCCAACACTTTCGCCACAAGTCGAGCTGGTGTCTTTGCTGCAGGAGATGCCACGACTGGTACATCTTTCGTGATTGAAGCGGTCGCTAATGGACACGAAGCTGCCGAGAGCATCCAAAAGTATCTCCGTGGCGATACCCTTGAGTTGCGTGAACATCCCGAATTACCAGTTGTCAAGCTATCCTCAACGGAGATTGCTAAGAAGTTAGCTGATGGAGAAATTGAAAAAAAGTCGCGTGTCAGGATGAGCGCGTTGGATGCTGGTTTCCGAAAACAGTCCTTTAAGGAAGTCAACTTGGGCTACACAGAGGCAGAAGCGCAGAATGAGGCAGCGCGGTGTTTACAATGCGGAGTGTGCTCTGAATGCCTATCATGCGTATATCAGTGCCAAGCGGATGCCATCAACCACGATGAGATAGCTGTTGAGGAAAAAATCAACATCGGAGCGGTTATATTGGCTTCCGGTTTTGACGTTTATGACGCCCGTTATTCCAGCGAATATGGATTGGGTCGTTATCCCAATGTTGTTACAAGCATGCAGTATGAAAGGATTCTCTCTCCGAGTGGGCCATATAGTGGTCATCTTATGCGCCCATCAGATGGTCATGAGCCTAAACGCATCGCTTGGATCCAATGTGTGGGTTCTCGTCAAGCGGATCGAAATTGGTGTTCCGCTGTCTGCTGCATGTACGCCATTAAACAATCCATCATTACGATGGAACACGCCCCGGGAACCGAAAGCACAGTCTTCTATATTGATTTCCGGGCATATGGCAAGGGATTCGATGCCTATTTTGATCAAGCCAGAGAAGCCGGAACGCGATTTTTGCAGACTATGCCGGCTGAGATCAAAGAGGATTATGAGACGGGGAATCTCCAAGTGGAATACGCCCTTCCCGATGGGAGTATGGTTTTTGAAGAATTCGATATGGTCGTACTCTCCGTTGGGTTGCAACCGCCCAGCAGCATGTCCCGCTTGGCTCGTGAATTGGAGGTTGATCTCAACCCCCAAGGTTTCTGCGCAACAACGAACTTATCTCCGCTCAATACGACCCGGGAAGGTGTATATGTTTGTGGGCCATTTGCGGAACCGCGGGATATTCCTGAGACGGTAATGTCCGCCAGTGCAGCTTCTGCTAAAGCCATGACATTGCTTGCTGAAGCGCGTTACAGTTTGGTTAAGGAAAAGGATTACCCACCAGAAAAAGATGTGTCGGAGGATGCCCCCCGAGTCGGTGTCTTTATCTGTCACTGTGGGACCAATATTGCCGGTGTAGTGGATGTGTCTGAGGTAACTGAATACGCTCAAAATCTGCCTGACGTTGTTGTGGCAGACCACAATTTATTCACCTGCTCAACAGATACGCAAGCAAATATCCAGGCAGCCATTGAGGAATACAATCTCAACAGGGTTGTTGTGGCTTCATGCACACCGCGAACACACGAAAGGCTTTTTCAGAACACCATTCGGGAAGCGGGGTTGAATTTCTATTTGTTTGAGATGGCTAACATTCGCGATCAATGCTCGTGGGTGCACCGAGATTTCC
>JASFVL010000041.1:0-18892 GCA_050049875.1 Anaerolineales bacterium | reverse complement strand
AAGTTATGGATGCTGGGCTTGCGCAGATCAGCGTCCATCAAGACCGCCTTTTTCTCGCCCTGGGCCATGACCACAGCTAGATTAGCGGCGACCGATGATTTCCCGGCGGCGGTGTCAGCGCTGGCAACCAGGATGGTCCGCAAGGATTTATCGACAGCGGTGAATTCGAGGTTAGCCCTCACCGAGCGGTAAGCCTCGGCAATCGGGGAACGGGGATGCTTTGAGACATAAACACTATCCTGCTCATCCCCGTCCGATCGGGTTTCACCAATAAAGCCGATCACGGGAGCGCCAAGGACGCGGGTGATCTCTTCGGGGGATTTGAAGGTGTCATCCAAGTACTCGAGCAGGTAGGCCGCGCCGGCTGCCAGCGAAAAACCGATTGCAGCCGAGAGCAAGATGGACAAGCTCTTATTCGGCCCAATAGGCCGGCTGGGGAGATCGGCCGGCTGCAGCACGGCGAGGGTGTTTTTGGCTCCCTGCTGTGTGTTGGCCAACAACGACGCATAATTGCCCTGCAAGGTGGATAATTTCGCCTGCAAGGCATTAATCTGTGTTTGGGTATCCTGCAACTGGCGAGCGCTGTTCAAAGTACCCAACTGTTCCTGTAGCCTGGCGATTTCGTTCTGGGTTTCTTCGATCTGAGCTTGTAAGGTATTCAATTGGTCATTGATGAATTGTTGGCGTTCTTGATCTTCAGAACCGGTGCCGGAAGGGCTGCGCAGGACGAGTTGGTTCGCTAACTCATTGGCTACCACCTGAGCCCGTAAGGGGTTGACATCCGTCACCGCAATCTCGATAAATTGCGTTTGTGGTAAGGCGCGGGCCAGGTATTCTGGTAGCCTGGTCAACCCCAAAGCCTGCATAGTAGCGTTGCGCACCGGTTCACGATTAGCGATCTCGGCATAAGTCTGGGCCAACTGTTGTGCTAAATAGATCTCCCCCTGGTTTGGGTTGGGATCATCGATGACGCGGCCGATCATCAAAGTCGTACTGGCCTGGTAGACAGGCGGCTGGTTGATGGTAGCAATGAAGCTGGAAACCACGGCGACCAGGGTGGAGGCCAGTAATAGCCACCACCAGCGACGTAAGGGGATAAGGTAAGCGCTTAATTCCATAAGATCACTAACTCATTTCTGTCCTTATCCACCAGCGCTATCTCCAAGTTCCGAGAGAATGGAAGCGATCGATGAGATAAGGAAAATGGTTTCATCTTGTTGCTTAACTTGTTTTTCTATCCACAACAGATAGGTAAACTTCCTCTAACTCTGTAGCGATGTGATCCCAATTGTGGTGTTGTTCGACGTAACGGCGGGCAGCGGCAGCGATCCTGCGCTGCTGTTCAGAGTCATTCAACAATGAGAGGATCGCTTCAGCAAACTTGACCGGCTCATCGGCAAGCAGCAGATCCCGACCGGGTTGGGCGTCCAGCGCGGAGACCGCTTGGGATGTGGAGATGACCGGGGTCCCGCAAGCCATGGCTTCGAGGACTTTGTTCTGGACACCGGCGCCATATTGGATGGGGGCGACGGCGAGGGTTGCGGATTGTAGATAGGGGCGGATGTCGTCCACCATGCCGGTCACAGTGACGGTCGGGGCTTTCGCCAGGCCTTTTATCTCATTTGGAGGATCCTTGCCGACGATCCAAAGCTTGACCCCGGGGTTGCGCGCCCAGACCAGGGGCATAATTTCATTAACAAGGTGCATTACCATGGTGACGTTAGCATGGTAGCTCATTTTACCACTCACCACCAACGTTGCATTTTCCTTGCCAAGAGCCTCCTTGGGTGTAAAGTACTCCAGATCAACACCATTGGGTAGCACAGAAACGTCGGGTGCTGGATTCTCCCCCGGGATTAAGGATGAAAATGCGTCCTTATCCACCCGGGAAGTGACCAGAGTCCGATCAAATTGCTTCACCAGGAAACGCTCGTAGCGCCGGGTACGCCCAAGTTCGAAGCGAGTCAGCCAACGGCTGGTGGCATTCAGGCTGTGCTCAGCGGCCTGGTTAAAGAGATGGGTGATACAGTCAACGCTGTCCCATATGATGGGGACCTGGAGGTTGAGTTTGGTAAGGTGCTTCTTTAAATACAAACCATAGCGCGCACCGCGCAGGTGTTCAATGTGTATGACGAATGAGGGGGATGTTCCGTTACAGTCACGGGCTAGCTGGAGGCAACCCTTTGCCAGGGCAGGCTGCCAGGAGTACACCGCCTGGAGAGGTGTCGAGGTTGGGAGGGCGGCCAGAGTGTTGAGGACAGATCGCCAGGTTGGTAAGTCGTAGGCGTAAACCCGGTGGCAATACTCTTCAAGTCTAGCTACGTCCTCTTCTTCATAGTTGCTTAGCGTCATGACGGTGACACGATGGCCGCGGGCGGTCAGGCTGCGGATCAGGTTGTAGGGGCGCACGCGGATGAGGTTAGGGACGTAAGGTACGAGGAAGAGGATGTCCATGGAGGGATTGTAATTTTTGATTTCTGATTGAGGATCAGGCAAGACCGGATGATATTTCGCCCAGATACGCAAAACAGGGTTAAGTTAACAGGACCATATCGATCTATAGGGCAACTAAGGTTAGGGCAATCTGATAGGTTTCCACCGACCTGATTAAGGGCATCAAGTTCAGGAACGATACGCTTTTTTTGCCAAGTTCTGGGCACTAATAATGCAAACCAAAACAGGGGTTAATTTGCCTAGCGAGAGGCATAACCAGGCATAAAAGAGCAATGAAACTGCAAGACTGGCAAATCCCCTCTACAAGGCGTTAGTGTTGATGCCCCTCTCATACTTTTCCATTATGAAATGCAGTGTATTTGGTACGTGATGAGCTTTTACCCCGCGCCAAAACTCTTGTGAGAATATTCTCCATCCACTCAGGAGGATCCACGCTAAACTGAAAATTCCTCGACTCATCGCCGAAAACAATCGCCGGTGACTTAAATTGAAATAAACCGTACTAAGATAAACGCGCAGAACCCGACCGTTCCAATACTTAGGACTATCACTCATGCGCACAGATGACAACAGACGTCTAAAAACGCCTTGTTCGTTTAGCACTGTGTTACGCGACCGCTTGGTATCTTCTGCAGCTCGAAGATAATCTGTTGAAGTGTCCCAAGTCTTGCCCCTATATAAACACGCAACTGGATAAGGAGTGCTCGCAAAGTCACCAAGATAAGCGACTCGCCTGCTCAGATCTAAATCTTCTGTACCACAAATGGATGGCTCAAATCCTCCCACCTCGAAGAACGCTTTGGTTTTTATTAGAGAGGCTTGTATTGGAGCCCATGCTCCCCCCATAATTTGCGCAAAACAATCACCCTTCAAGCCACTGTTGACTTCGCCGAGGATTGTGCCTGATTCATCCACAACTTGGATACCACCACAAAGCCAGACAGCATTGTTTTCTTGACTGCTTAACGTCCACAAGTGACTTAATGCCCCTGGTAACAACCAGTCATCATCATCCAAAAAACACAAATACTCTCCCTTAGCAATTGCAGCTCCGGTGTTCCGTGCAAAATTGCGCTCTCGTCTTTGGGTGTTGATAATGCGCACGCTTCCCATTTCTCGCCATTCCACATTTGAAAGCTCCTTGCCCGAATCATTCACAACAACCACTTCAAATTCGTCCTTAGACATCGATTGGCCAAGCACGCTTCTTATTGATCTCATCAGAGTTGATCGACCAATGGTGGGAATTACAACGGAACAAAACATAAAGATTTACTCACTCTTAGCGAGCGACAACTTAACTCAAGTTTCTAGAATTTCCCTAAACGTATATTCAACACGATCAAAGTAGCGTTCCCACACAAACAAACGCAATAGCCTTTCCCGCGCCTTCTTCATTAAGGTCTCCCGTTCAGTTTCGGAGCCCATTAGCATCTCCAAGTCTTTCGTCAGACAATCAAGGTCACCTGGGTTATGTAACAATCCACAATTTCCATTATCGAGCTGATACGATATCTGGCCAGCTTTCCCGGCGACGATTGCCCCTCCAAAGTACATTGCCTCCAAAATTGTGGTTGGGACTCCCTCAAATCTTGAAGGGAGACAATATATTGAGGTTGAGCGATATCTTTTATAGAGACTCTCGCCAGACAAGCTGGGCAAGAAATCTACGCGATCATCCAGCCCATGCCTTCGGGTTAATTCCTGTAACAACTCTAAATAGATAGGATCCCTTACTGGTCCTCTAATTTCCAGCCTCCATTCTGGAAATTGTTCTGATAAGTTGCTAAATGCTTCAATTAATAAATGGATATTTTTTCGCTCAACAATTTGTCCAGCGTAAAATATGATGGGGTGGCGTTGCGGTTGATAATTCTCTGCAGCCCAGCGAGTCTCCAAATCCACAAGATCTTTCTCCCAAAGACAGACAGGGTTAAAAAGTATTTTGGGCCCTTTAATATATCGCTTAGCATGCTCATAACACCTTGGTGTTTCTGCGAGAATAGCGTCCGCATTCCGCATTACCAGTCCGTACCTTAATTCCAATTTCAGCTTTGATAGAAAACCACCCTTGTCCCAAGGGGCAAGGTGAGTATAAGTATCCAACACTAAAACATAATGTCTATTAAAGAGCCATTTCGAGAACATAAGTGCAAAACAATGCCAATACCACACCCAAGTCATAACCAAATTTGCATCATGATTTTTTATGATTTCTCTTGCTAATTTAAGTAACTTGGCCTTTTTGTTGAAACCATCTACCTTATTAACTGGAACACGTTCCCAGACCACGTCAATGTCTGTGTTCTGAGAGCTAGATATAGTAGTAATCTCCACACCCCAGCCAGCCTTGAGGAATCCCTTGCAGATCTGATAAGGAGCGCGCATCACTCCAGTTTCATCAAAATATGGAATTATATAGTTGATATTTGGGTTGGTATTGATCATCCAGTCCTGTCTTGTTATTTGTAAAGCTATTATGCGGAGTAGCGTATATAATTCAACGACTCGGACAATTGTTGAACAACTAATTTCATCCCGATCTTGAATTAGCATATAGATGATCTGCGCCGGATTCCTGTAGAGCAACCCCCATCCGGGAATAGTGAGGTCGCAATACTCCCAGCCAAAAGTCGGTCGACAGAAGATATCTACCTGCCGTAGTAAAACTTACTAGGGCATAAACACTGCGACTAACTGCGGCAAACAAGCGTTTTCGTTGAAGATGCCACCTTATTGAGGCCAAATAATAATAGGTGATTTTGCCGTACCAATATTCTGAACGCGACAAACTGCTGCGTGCTGAGGCCTTTATCCTCTTAAACGCACCAGGCAAACTGAGCGCCTTTTCACGCGATTGGCGGTTTTGCTCAAACATGTCAGTATAATTCGTCGTGCTGCCCTGGTCCCCTGCGCGTATGCAAGCTACCACCATATTGGTGCGGTCTATATCATAATAGCCCGCAATTTGTCTGGATAAATCAATATCCTCAAACCCTCCCAATAAAGAGTAGAGGGAAGCAAAGCCTCCCACTGCAAAAAAGGCTTTGGAATCTATTATGGAGGCTTGCAGGGGCAGCCATTCCCAGGCAATAAGCTGTATAAAGCAATTACCTATCTCGCCAGGATAGATTTCGGTAATTGTTTTTCCTGAATTGTCTACCAACCTAAACGCCCCATATAACCATGTGGCTTGGCTGGAATTGGTCAACTTCCAGAAGCTTTCAAACGCGCCCGGCAGCATCCAATCATCATCATCTAGAAAATGTAAATACTTACCTCTAGCGATCGCTGCGCCAGCATTTCGGGCTACACTGCGATTATGACGATTTGTGCTTATTACACGCACTCTTTCCGAATGTTGCCAACTCGCTTCAGGCAGACGCTCTCCCGAATCATTAACGACAATAACTTCGAAACCACCCACAGAACATTTTTGTTCTAAGACGCTTTCCACTGCCCGAGACAAAGACGGCCTCCCAATTGTAGGAATAATTGTAGATATAAACATGCAAAGCCTCGATCAGACACTATTGCGATGACACATTCACGACCGGGTCATAGAGATAAATACGCAGAAAAAAATCGTCAGGCGTACGTAAATACTTCACCTCAACCAAACTAGCATTTTTTTCTACCCAAGACTTCATTTTTAAATTTGCCCATATGGTTTCACTATCCAGTACAAACCAGTACCTTTTGCCACTCTCCAAAACGGTCTTGGGGTCAATCTCTTCCCATGCAATCGCTTCTTTTCCTAAATAATATTCCCCAAGCTCAGGCCAGTATGAAATATACAAGTCGCCTTCACTACTTTGCTCATTTATCAGGGCAAAGGCTCCTTTCCAGTCCCGCCGATTACCATTGTTAACTTTGAAATAGAGCATATTGGCACTTGCTGCATCTAAAAGCAGCATGACAAGAACGGCCGCCGACAACCATTTATGCAAACCATCTGTGGACTTTAACAATTCATTGATACCGTAGGCTGCCAGAATGACCCAACACAAGAGTGTAATAAAAACATATCTGTCTTTCGTAAAGATAAAGGGGTTGGCTGCGACCAGGACAACCGTGGGAATCACTGCGCTAGATAACATTAACAAACCAACCCGGCTTTTCTTTATCAGCAAAAAGATCCCACTGAACATAGCCAGCACCATTAGTGGAATCCCTATATTAAAACTGATGTTCCCTAACAAACGAATTGGGTCATCGTTCCGATACAAGAAAAACCAGCTAAAACCACCAAAGAAACGGGATTCGCCATTGGCAATCCAGCTGTAAGTTTCTACCAGTCCTCCTATAATTAATGGTAGACACAATAAAAAAATGTTTCGGAAATTTACTCCAAGTGGTTTATCGAATTTAAGGATCCACAATGCAATAAGATACCCCGCAATGACCGAAACGATAAAAAGCGCAAGCTGCCGTTCAGAAATTGCCAAGTATAACAGCACAAAAAAAAGAATAAAATAACGAAGCTGGTTGCGTTCAATGCCAAAGTAGAATGTGACTAATGCCAGTGTATATAACAGCAATAGGCTCGTGTAAAATCTGGCATTCTGCGACCAATAGATGTGCCAGGGGGAAATCGCTAGCAACAATAAAGCGATTAATGTTACTCGTACGCCAAAAATCTTTCTGAATGGAAAATATAGGATCGGGATTGACAAGATCCCAATCACTGCTGAAACCAATCTGGCACTCCACTCGCCTATCCCTAAAACATTTATTACACCTGCGGAAAGCATAACAGAGAGAGGTATCCAATTCTGAGCGGGTGGTATATTTCGAATTATTTTTTCCAGGTTGCTAAAATGCGCCCGGCCATGGTTAATGGTGTAGATTTCGTCAATCCAAAAACTCCATTCACCTAGTTTGTAGAACCGCAGGACTACGGCCAACAAAGTGATGACTGCCAAAAGCCCGTACTGGATTATTGGCCTCGCCTCCAACTCGGCAAACTTGGATCTGATTCGCTTTATCACAATCTCTATTCCTCTCCTTTTGCGCGCGGGGAAGGTCTCGCAATGTCAAAGATGCCCCAGACCAACCCGCGTAATGCACCTAGATTACCTCTCTTGCCTTCACGGAGCAGCACTTGAATCGTCAAAATGGGCACCCCAAATAGGAAAAATCCCAATTGCTGAATTGGCGACGCATGGCGACGCATAAAGGTCAGCCAATGCCGCGATTTATGACGCGCGTACTCTTCGCTGTATTCTCTGCCGTAAGTGTGACTCACTACATGATACGCCACTGCCTGCGGGACATATAAGGCACGATACCCAATTTTCTGCAAACGCAGAGAGAAGTCCAGGTCTTCGGGACCAAATGGATTGAAGATAGGATCAAAACCATTCAGCTGTTGAAACACGTCTGTCCTTACCATCATCGCCCCACCACAAGCAATACACTCTTTGATTCGGTCGTGCTGACCACGGTCTATCTCACCATAACCCACCGGAGTAATTCTCCACAATACGAAATTTATCTTTGCCCCACCACCGTCATTCAGTCGCTCCCTATCGTTCATGAAGCGCAATTTAGCTTGAGTCTGCCCAACCCCTTCATCTTCCAGGAATGGCTTTGATAATGCATCGACGAATCCAGGCTTAAGAAGCATGTCATTATCAAGAAAAAGCAAAAGGGTTGGGTTGTAGGTTTTAATGGCTAGTTCAGCCGCTGCGTTGCGCCCACCAGCTACTCCAATGTTCTTGGGGCTGTGGTGAACCAGAACCTTTGGAAATGCTTCCTCTATAGCTTCTGTTGTATCATCTTGCGATCCATTGTCCCACACGATGGTATGGAACATCGGCTCTTGACTGGCAAGCAGATTTGACAAACATTGAAGCGTTCTGTCGCGCTGATTTAGCGTCAAGATGATAACGGTGATATCCATAAGGGTCACTTTGTTTCTGAATACACGCTAAGTAGATCGATAAGCAAATCAACTCGCAGGTTGACTAGGTGGACAACTTTACAGCATCTGCCTCACTAAGTGCCTGATCACAAAATACGGAGCTCATCAATCTTGCCACTGAAGCGAAGCTCATACCACTCGGTCAATGGCTTTGAGGCACCGACACAGTAAGGGGCACCCATATGATCAACCAAAACGTCAGTATAGCGAACTGGTGAGTCGATCAACTGCTGGCCATTGATGGAGATATTTACTGTGTCTCACCCTTTGAAGGCTGCCTCAACGAATTCGGCAAGTCCCATCTTATAAACGATGCTTAGGATATTATCGATTTGTTTTGAAGACAGCTCATCCTTCCACTGGTCAACTCGATGATCTCCGGTTATTACTGCGCTGGATCGCAATGATGTCATGGATGGTCGGTTAAGTCTATCGAATATTTTTTGTTCATAGGGCAAATTGAAGACATTGAATATCTTTGGAATTTCCTCCTCTGGATTTTGGACCAATTTTTCATAGAATACAATGTTCAGTTGATTACCTCTAAATTGTCGAAGTGGCACTAAATTGGTGATGCACCAGATGAGGGCGTGTTTCTGCTGATCGGATTTCGCGGTCGTAACAATTTCTATTTTTTCTTCTAAGAAATCGCTCATCAAGTCAGGTTGGATAAGGAAATGGTGAATATCGTCATCCGTCGCCCATCCCAGCTTCATGCGTGATAATACAACTGCACATGGGTGACGGACAATTAACAGATTGGGCACTTCCGGAAATTGGTTATCTAACCACTTTAGCATCAAACTAGCTCGAATACACTTAATGATCCTTCGATGTGGATAAAGATGTTGTATCTCGCGGTCAATCCACCCATTGCGGATGGCTCCGGCGAATACCTTTCGACAGTAACAATATAAGTCAGGATTATGGTCTTCAGGCCGCATATACTGAAAATAATTAAATTTGCGGTATTCCGGAACCAGCTCGGGGTTAAACGGTTCAAACATAATCCGGCTTTTGAATTGGGAGGCGATTAAATCTGCTATCCAGCTAGTCCCGCTGCGCGCAGTGCCAACCACGAGAATGCTTTTGGTGGGATCCTGGACCTTATCCCGATACAGCCTTCGCAAGATCATGGCTTTTAGCTTGCTATATCCCTTTGTCACTTCATATCGCAGGTATTTTTGGTTCACGATATCCACTATAATCATGCTCCAACCAGGGGTAGAATTTATCCTTATTTACATCATGAGCCCCAGAACCGTAGAGGGGCAGAGGGGTCACCGACTTGACAAACAGCAAAGTATGATTGCAAAGCCAATAACACACTCAATGGGCCTCTCAAAACTTAACGCGGTTCGATGTAATATGTGTTTGTTTCTTGATTCAGTAATGGGTGCTTATTGCCAATCCTCATTAGAGTAAAAAAATATTGGAGATATCTTCAACTTAAGACCTGACTCTCCTTATTTCTTGAGGCGTGAGACTCTCCTTCCAGCTCCAAATGAGTTGTTGGCTATCGCGTTTGATTGAATAAGGATTTTGACCATATACCGGATTTAATGAGCTGCTCTGTTCCTTAATTTTTCTATGAGCTCGCTCAGTGTAATTTAAGTTCAACCGAGTATATATTTTTCGAAATTCCGAAACCGGATCTCGCGAAAGGTTCTCATGACGTACGAATATCCAACTTTTTTGGATCATCTTATACTTGATGATCATTTAATGTGCTAATTTCCAGAGTAAAACTTCCTGATCAATTACATCGTAATTATTGTTTGTAAAATCCTCAATCTCGTTTTGATAAGGAGCTAGATAGTCCTTCATTAGCAATGGTTGATTAAGGAAATGTGAAAATGGGTGTGACCAATCCAACCTCTTGTAACTGCTAACATACGCAGCCGGATGCTGCCGATACCGATCCCAACAAGTATTCGCAATATATACTGGAGCTCTTAAACACAGCTTAGCGTAAAAAGCCTGGTCCTCATATATGTTGTTTGCCCCTGTAAACGTCTCATCAAATCCATCCATATCTTTAACAATAGCACGTCTAATCAGGACACTACACGTACAAGGTGCAAATGTATTTCCAAGCAAATACATTGGGAGTAAGCTCGGATGCTTAATGACAACATTTGGCTCAACACCTGACAGCGGTATAAAATCCCGAGACAGATCTTCAGGATTGTTTGTCCAGCTATACCAATATAAAGTGTCGCCATAGACCATTCCAACTTTGGGATGAGAGTTCATGATTGTAACCTGTTGCTCCAGTTTTTCAGGCAACCAAACATCATCTGCATCTAATAAGGCAATATTCACCGCGAGCGTAATAAATTCCCAAATTACGTGCCGCTCCCTTACCTTGGTTTAGGTGACCAGGGTGCTCAAGACAACGTACCCGATCAGGATGATGATTCGCAAAACGTTGAGTAATAGCTTTACTGGCATCGGACGAGCCATCAACCACTAGAAGAAGCTCCCAATGCTCATAGGTTTGGCTCAGCACACTCTCAACAGATTCCTCAATAAACTTCTCGGCGTTATAAAATATAATTACCACAGATACTAAAGATTTTTTGTCCATGGGGTGCTTCCCCCACTTACAAAGGGTTTAATTCGTCAGCCAACGCTCAATCCAACGAGAAAAGGTCCGTCCATCCCAATCAGGCACCCAAAAGCGAGGCAGTTGAAAATAGTCGCTCCCTTGCCAGACCACATCCTCATAGCTGGTACAGGCGCATTTGAACCCGGCGCTTTGCACAATTGCCAGCGTTTCATCAGAGAAGGAGCCGTTGGGGTATGACAGGCTGGTTACCGGTCGTTTTAGTAGTTCTTCCAGATGTGTCTTGCTTTCCTCGATCTCTCTTCTTTGTAACGCTAAAGGAAGTTCGGCTAGAACTGGATGACTCACTGTATGAGCACCAATATCTACCAATTCCCCATCGGCCAATTGGATCAAATCGTTAGCTGTAAGAGCATATGAGTTGAGTCGCTCACCCGAAACAAAGCCAGTGCAAGAGCGCAGTTGTGTTATCGCCTCACTACGCATCTCAGAAGTCAGGTGCATTAATTGTTTATAGAGCGACATCAAAAGCCAATACCTCGAATCTGATTCCTCACTTGACTTTCCCCTTTTGTAGGAATCAGTTGACGTCCATGCTAATTGAGCACCATCCAAGGATATCGAGAGTCGTTCTGGCAAAGGGCTCGGCGACAGGATAATATCTACCAACTCATCCCACCAAAACCCATCCCCAATAAAACCAGTCGCTATGAACACAGTTGCTGGTACCTGAAAACGTTCCAGCAATGGTTTTGCATTAGATAACACATCAGCGTAACCATCGTCTAGAGTAAGCACTACCGCTCTTTGAGGAAGATTGTTGTCCCGCAGCGCCGCGATCAACTCTTGTAGACTAATTGGAGAAGCCTCTGTGCTTAAAATTTTGACATGCTCAGCAAAATTATCTGGAGATACACACATCGCAAAAGGGTCCTGGCTGTCCAGAGCCACACGATGGTATCCCAGAATCAAGGCTTGACCTACCAAGCGACTTCTCAACCATCGACCAATGTTCTTTGCAGTCCTTATCCCTGGAATTCTCATATTTTTACTGTGGTTTAACTGCTCTAACGGTGATTAACAGCTCATAATCAGGGTCACTGTAATCCAATTCCTTCTTGCGTATCTCTTCAGTAGCTATTCCATGCAAGAAGGCAATGGATACCAGCACATTTCCATAGGCCTCAACTCGTACAGACTCCACAGGAAATGCTGACTCGAACAAACGCTGCACCGACTTTGTGGTGAAACTCCAATAATAACCCCAACGATCCATATCATAGCGGCTGATTTTACTGACCCCAGGGACGGTCGTTAAAACTATCCCACCAGGACTCAGTATCCGATAAATTGTCTTGATTGCAGCAGAAACATCGTAAATAGTCTGTAAGGTCTGGGTCAGGATGATACAGTTATAAATGTCGGAGGAAATATGATCCGCAGCAGTAAGGTCGCCAACAATAGTTACCCCTGGTTTTTTCTCTGAGACATGCAGAACATCACTTTTGGTAACCTTTTTACCTCCAAACCTACGTGTATAAGTGTTATCTCCAATTTCTAAAACGCGCCCTTGAATATCAGATGAATAGGATTCTAAAAAACGTTCGATATAATAGCGATCAATCGGTTTGCCACGCTCGCTTCCCCAATACGAACTGATGGGTTTCAAGCGCCTTAGACTTCCAAAACGTACCAGCCCGACTGGCGGCCAACGAGTATAGCGCACGATGGCCCGGCGTGCAGAAGCGGGTAATACATCTCTTACTAAGGAAAGTAGCACTTTCACTTTACGGCGCTCCACCATTTTTGGGTAAGATCCCTACTCGACCCAAACCCAATAAGCCTGCGATCTGAGGATATGCTCTAGCCAGACCAGCCGTAAGCCCGAGCGAAAATCGGCGTTCCAAAACCCACAAGAAGCTACCAGCAAAGAAAAGACTGAACACACTGGTTAATAAGAAACCAAATAAGCCTGGCAAAAAGTTATTAAGGGTAAGGGCAATAATAGCAGTCAAAGTAGATACAACCGTTATGGATACAATCGGTAGAACTAACCCGGTAAACGGTTGATGAAAAATTTTACGTAGATAAAGAACACCTAGAAACTGGGAAGTGGCCACAGCAGGAACCCAAGCAAATGCAGCTCCAACAACCCCATAACGACCCGCTAACGCCCATACTAGACTAATGAGCAGGAGCGATTGGATTGTCTCAATAACCAATATATTATTGGGTCGACCAGTCCCTTTTAAGATCGGGGTAATTGTCTCACCCAGTAATCCAATGACAGCAGCCAAAGCCAGCACCTGAATTATTGGAGCCGCTCCTTCCCAACGTGGACCAAGGACGCTACCAACCAACGTCGGTGCGAGCACAATCAGAAGGAAGAGCAGCGGCAGGATAAGCATAAACAGGCTAATTAGTATATCTTGGAATGTCACCAAGGCTTGTCGAATATCTGTTTGCAGACGTGAATAAAAAGGAAAAGCAACTTGCCCAACCACCTGGCTGGCAATATCAGCGGGGAGGAAAGCCAAGCTCGCGGCTAGATAATATAGTCCTAGCTCCTCAGCACCGAGCTGACGCCCAATAACCAATCGGAGTACAGACTGCCCAACCATCACGATAATGCTGGTCCAGAATACCCACCGACCAAATCGGGCCAGCGACCTTATGGCGCCAAATCGGATAGTAACGCGTGGCCAATGAGGGGCAAGGATGTAAGATAACACCAGGTACATGCTTGACCCTGCCAAAACGCCCGCGACCAGAGCCCAAACACCAAACCATCGGGCCAGAATGATGGATACAATTGTATTTGTCAACGCCTTCGGGAGCTGCATGAAAGCCAAAGAGCGAAAATCCAGTTTTCTAGCGAAGCGAGTTACCATAATACTGGCCGAGGCTTCGATCAATGGGCGCAAAGATACCGCGCGCAATATGCCTGCTGCTCTGGGTTCTGCAAAGAAATCAGCTACCACGTTAGCCGTAAGTAAAACGATGATAGTAATTGCCAAAGCGCGCAATACTCCGATTGTCCAAGCAGCGTCATAATGTTGTTCAGAGGCATCTTCTCGCTGAATCAACGCCGGGATCATCCCGAAGTCCGAAATACGCATTAAAAAATCGATCGCTACACCGGCAATAGCCAACAACCCAAAGTCGTTTGGGGTTAATAATTTTGCCAGGATGATCAACCGCAGTAGAAAAATAACTTTTTCGCCACCGTATTGGATAGCTCGCCAAAAGATGGCATTTCCCGCTCTGGAAAATGATCGTGTTTTCATTCAGATCTAGTTAAATTCGGTTTGTAAAATCCGTCCACCAAGTGTTAGGAATTGATCAATTCTTAAAAACCTTTTTGAATATGCGATAGGAATTACAGTGCGCCAACGGAGAAGATATAGCCAAAACCTCATTTTAGGATGATGCCAGGCTATCACCCCGAATCATACGGTCGTTTAGGTGATGGTGGGTGCTTTCATAAGCCGAACCATGAATATCCGCTCGTATTCCTGTTACAGGATTTTGGTCTCAAATGGATAAATATACAGATCCACAACATCCTATAAGGTCAGCCAATAGTGGTAAGGCTCAATTGATTTTGCCAAGACCAATTGCCAACGATCGGAGTCGAGGCGACAGCCCATATTATCGTTACATCGAGAGGCTCGTTCAGGTCAATTTACCAGCACGAGTTCGAGATCGAAGCCCTGCTAGTATCCCTGGAAACAGGTAAATGAAATATGCCCGCCCCATCGAGGCAATATCAGCATCCCCATATAATCGGCCCTTGATCCATCTGCGTAAAGCGCGTAAATAGTGTAAGCCTACTCGTAAGAGAATGAACAAATCTCCTTTACGTAGATATTTGCCATAGAAACCTCCATGACTTAGGGCATAACGACGATACTGTTGTTCTCTCTTCATTTGACCCCGCCACCCCAAATGCCACACACATATGTCGGGATCATAAATGATCGAAATCCCGCTCCGCAATGCACGGTATGACCATTCTGCATCTTCGGCAGCTCGCATACAGGGGTCTTCATCAAACAATCCGACCTTATTCACAACCACAGTGGATGTTCCCATATTGCCACCGGACATCGAATCGAATTTTAATCTTGGCTTGTGATATATCGTCGGGGTGGTGGACGTCACCACAATGGTCGTGTCTTCACCCGCAGCTTCTACACGCCCAGTGACTATCGACTCTGGATTCTTTCGCAACCTGTTAGCCATATTTTGTAGCCAATTAGAATCCACGAAACAATCATCGTCAGTTATTGCCACAAATGGGGTTTTGACACGCCCTAGTGCGCCATTGAGCCCTGCGGCGCGACCGCGGTGAGAGGAATGAACATGGTGGGCATTGATGCCGCCAGACCGTAACAACTCAATCCAGCCGGCGACTTGCGCGTTATCACCTTGCTCGATGACGATCAAATCACCAGGCCAGGCACTTCCAGAAACAATCCAATGAAGGGACTCCTCCAGGACCGCTCTGCCCAGTGTGGGAATCACGACACTGATGTCATCCAAGATCGGTCGCAGCGCCAAGTCTTTTATGTCAAGTTTTTTAGGTTGATAAGGAATCATCTACTTTGCTAAAATGTAAACGTAACAGTTTGAGTCCCCTACCCTATGCCAATAGGTCAGAGTAGCATACTCAGGCACATCCTCAGCCACAACTGCATCAGCCCCTGCGCTGGCGAATACTCGCAAGACATCACGTTGAAGCGCATCATCCCCTAGCCAGTAATCATTTGCTTGTGACACCGGCATTTCAGCGACAATCCTCACCCGCGCCAGCCTGGCCTAGAAAGAATCGAACGCATGTCCGATGATTGCCACTCTATCACTTCGTTCAATGCCCAGTTGATGAAGCCGTTGAGCTACCTGTCCAGGCCAAGCTGGTTGTGCTGTTGCCTGCTCATCGCCATTGGATTGGATCGATGGGTAAAAACGGTGGAAAGCGTCTCGATATGCTTCTATCTTTCCTAAGCAACGATCGGTCAATTGGTCAGTAAACGATGAAACGGACTTGCTTATTTTTCCAAAACTGCTGAAACCCCTCTAAACAGCATCATATAATTCTTGGTCACCCTCTCATTCGAAAATCGTTGTTCCACTGTCTCACATGCTGCTTTCTCCAAACGCGCAGACAACTCATTGTCGCTTATCAAGATGCGCATCGCCTCATAGAGCTGTTCGAAATCACCCGGGGCCACCTGAAGACCATTCTGACCGGGAATTATGATGTCCTTCAAGCCTCCAACGTCCGTCGAAATGACCGGCAGCCCACACGCCATTGCCTCGATGAGCGAAATCCCAAAAGCTTCCTTTTCCGTGGGAAAAACAAAAATATCGGAAGCCTGTAAATATTCATGAACATTCTGCACTTCACCTGCAAAAATAACAGTGCTGCTCAGTTCATTGGAATGCACATAGTTTCTGAGTTCTTCTTCACAATTGTGAATATCGAGCGACCCAGATCCCACCAGTAAAAGAAGGATATCGGAATAGTGTTCCAAGATTTGCCTCCAGACCTTCAACAATAAAGACAAACCCTTGTAGGAAACTAATCGACCCGAATAGATGATTATTTTCATCCCAGGAGGCAAACATAATTTCTCCCTTAAGGATAGTTTTGTCAGCTCGTCTACAGGACGATATATGCTTGTGTCGACGCTGTTTGGTATGAGAGCGATTTTGGAAGGGGCAACGCCCTGAGAGATCAGCTCATTGCGTATGTCTGTGGAAATTGCCGCAAAACGATTTGCCCCTTTCAGAAACTTATTTCGCCCTGCAAGGAGCACTCGAAACAGGAACGATTCAGGGCTGAATCCATATTTTTCCATACCAGCGGTGAAGAACATCCCGGACATTTCACCATTGTTGTCCGCTTTCAGAACGCATGTTTTGCCGAAGAGTTTGCTCACCAATACCGCTGAAACGCCGATCACACGAAAACCGGACACAAAGATCAAATCGTACTCGTGTCGCAACCTGACCAGGTGTGGAATGCTGGAAAAAAGCAATCCCCATTTTTTGAGATGTTGACTGCCGATCGGTGGGAGGCGGTAGACGGTGATTTCTCCAAACCGCTCAATGCTTTGAAGCGATCGCTGAGAACGACGGGTGATAATGATGACCCTAATACCATGAGAAATTAGTCCCTCAGCGAGCAGTCGGGCCTGTGTTTCTCCCCCACCCACGACGGGATAAAAAGTTTCGGTAAAAATGCACACACGCAAATCACTCATAGAGATTTACCGAGACACATACTTCCTCAATATCTCGATGCCAAATAGAGTCAACCCTCACACATCCAAGCGTTTAACTGGTGAGGCTTTACTTGATAAGCCCAATAAGCTCCGAGTACGATTCCACCAATAGTTGAAGATATCCTTCGCGCTTGGGTCTCGGTAAAGTTTTCCCTTTGGCCCAGTTTGGGGCTGATAGTTGGCCGTTCCCTTTTTAACTTCGAGGGTCGCTTGTATGTATAGATCCAAACCCAACATCTCTAAGTCTTTCCAAACAGCGCGAAATGGCCGTTTGCCAATAAGAACCGCCCCCATTTTTGCAATTTCACCGGTGTCCAATCCTGCGTTCACTTTTTGAATCGTAACTCCAGCAGTTCTTTCGCCGTTATAAATTGCCCAAAAGGTGGTTTTCTTGCCGCGATATTGAGGAACCTGACCATGATGGATACCCAATGTCCCAAAGCGGGGAATCTCGAAAAGCCTCGGTTTCAATATGGGGCTTCCATAAATCAATCCCAAATCTGATTCAAAACCCTTTACCTGATCTAAAACTTGCTCGGCGTGAATATCGGAGACGTAATAAATTCTTTCAGACAAGGCTGTAACTTTGGCATTCAGCCCATTTTCAATCCGCAAGTTCGACAGGCGCCGCCAGATTTTTTCTGCCGCTTGGATGAGTAGCAAAGGGAGAGCCAACATCCCTCGGCGCCGCCACAAATCAGCAACAATTGCTCGGAAGGATTGATCATTTGATTGGCAAATGCAGGCCAGGAATTCGATCTCCGGATGATCCTCAAGCAAACACATAAACTGCTTCACACCATGCTCCAGAACAGGCCCACCAGAAAATACGACTACACGAATTGGTCGTCCTGGATCAATCTTTTCGGTTGTCATTTCGAATGCGTCCCAAATGAGTAATAGAGAGGATTTGTTCCTTCTTGGTTTTTAGATAGGGCTCGATCGCATGCACAAAGCGTATCCAGGCGCCCGAAGCCTTAAATATAGAGTCGCCTGGATGATCAGGGGAATATCTGATAAACAGCTCGGGCGAGCTAGAAACTTCTTGGATCCGCTCCTTTGGCAGAATTGGTCGGTTCTGCCATTGAAATATAGTCGTTGTCTGGCTCTTAAAACATTGTAGAGCTTTCATTTTTTCGTTAGCGTGATCGCGAATATCCACCCCAATCAAGTGTCTTGGGTCGATATATTCCCGAATGTCCTTTCTAGGCAATAGCCGGTAACGATGATACACAAAGTACTCGATGATATTGGTCTCGCAATTGGTACCTGAGGCGGATTCTAATAGCGCCCGACGCAAAGTGAGGTGATCGGGATGGCGATCATAACGAAAGGGGACAAAGATGAAATCCGGTTCCAGGTCTGCTATCAACGCAGACATTGAGACGCGCAATTCATTTTTGTGTTGCTTAAGTTTTCCATCCGGGAGTGCCAGATAATGAACGTTATCTGGAGGAATGCCTAAGATCGAGGTAGCTTTCTGGGATTCCTCTACGCGCATTTTCGCAAGATCTACTGTGGGTGACCCCAGCCAAGGCACTAATGGAACGGGTGATTTGGTCCCATCGGTGGCATAAGCAATATGGATGCGCTCCTTTTGCGGCAGGCCAGCAACTGTCCCACCGCAAGCGAGAACCTCATCGTCCATGTGGG
>JASFVL010000272.1:0-5653 GCA_050049875.1 Anaerolineales bacterium | reverse complement strand
ATGCCATTGCTTCCAAAGGGGGAAAACCAAAACCTTCATATAAGGATGGATAAACAAAAACATCCGCCAAGTTGTATAGAGCTATTAATTTGGCATCGTCAACTGGTCCAACAAATCGGATATATTTATGCAAATTTAGAGATTCGATAAGGTCTAATAATTGTTCGGTAGCCACTCCACCTACCTGTAATAATGTTACTTTCATACCGCCTTTATGCAATCCAGCTACTGCCTGGATCAGGGATTTTAAATTTTTCCGGGGATGAGTGCTACCTACATGTAACAACATTGGTGACTGATAAGTATTTGGATCTCGGTACTTATTCAGGATATTTGGCGATAAAATTTGAAATTTTGGATCAACAGCTTCTGGTATGGTTACTATCCGATCTGGGGAGACAAAAAATCTTCTAATAACCTCTTGGCGTGTAAACTCGGATACTGATATCATTCGAGCAGCCCGAAGGGTGCCACGCCAAGATAATTTCCACATCAAGCCACTAATACCTAATATATGTCCTGGATATAACGTTGGTGATATATCATGTATGGTCACAACTGTCTTTAGGGGATTAATTGCAAATAATAGATGCCCATAGGAATGATCAAGGACGTGATTCACATCACTTTGATATCCTCTGGCATGGAATGGGTAGTTGATAAATCTTCGTAACAACATCCCCTTAGGAATTGACCAAGGATCTGGTGGATTCCACAAAATCCAATCAATCTCCCGACCAAGACCTGAAAATCCGGAAATTAATCCGTTTGCATAACGATTCATACTTGGCCAACCCTCAGCTGGATGGTCCCGAAATAATGTTACTCTATACTCGCTTCCCATAGGTCAAAAATATCTTATGACGTTTATTGAACTGTTATTGTCCATTCCCTTACAATTAAAACTAAAATTGAACTTATGACATCACCCACAAACTCACATATATCCGCTAACCCATATAACCTAAATCTTGAAGCTGCTTCTCGACTTGCTCTTGTTCTTCAGGATTTAGAACGGTTGAAACCGCCATCTCTGATAATCCAATCTTTTGTTTTTGGATATCCCTTTGATGAACCTCTGATTTATCATTAAATATATCCAATAGCACGCGACCATCACTTTCAATCGGGATAATCCCGCCCATCATATGCACGACTGTAGGAGCAATATCCATAAGACTCGCTCGAAAATCTTTGATGTTTCGAATTCCAGGACCGCTGGCAATAAATATCCCCTCGAGCGTATGGGTGCCACTGCGGTCTATATTAGGAATGAACAAAGAAGTGTTGCTTAGTTCAGCCATCACTTCTGTTGAAAAATCATCCATTTCAAGAATTAGATCGGGAGCATCTTGTATAAAAGGACCCCGATAAAGATCACTCTTAGGATATATCTTTAATTTAATCGATTTATTAGTTTCGGGATCTATCACACGTTTTAAACGATCGATGATATCCAACTGCACTTTGTTTGCTTCTGTACCAGGATCAACAAATCCCATCGGGTCACGTCCCTTTAAATTTAGGTACAAGCTCGCTTCATCGGGACAATATGCTAACGTTTTTTCCCAATCCACTGGAAGGTGATTGATCCGCACCAATCCTGATTTATCTAAACGTACATACTCATTTCTAACGTATTTTGACAATCTTGTTTGTTTCAGAGGCTTTGAGAAGGTGCGAAAAATCTGGGAATGTTTATTAAACCAAAATAAAGGCTTTGCAAGTGTTCCAAACATTTTCGTTCGCCATGTAATTCTCTCAAGCTCTGCATTCGGTTTTAGGGTTAAATACCCTTCCTGCATCAGCCAGTTATTCAAGAAAAATGTCCGGTTCGCGGGGCCAAAACCATGATCCGAGATAATGAAGACTGTATCCTGGTCATCTAATAGATCTAAAAAACGACCGACCTGGTTGTCACACTCCTTATATACTGATAATAATGCATCCATCATCTGTTGATCCGCTCCTGGATCGTGTGCAGGATGATTTGCGTCAATGTGCCGCCAGAATTGATGACTAGCCCGATCTAAACCACTTAATACCACCACTGCCAAGTCCCAACTGCGATGGGATAACAACCAATAGGCAACATCGGCATGCATTCTCAGGATTCTCAACCGATCCTGAAGAGCTTGTGGTTCGTTATCTTGACGGATAGGGAAACTGCTCAAGAACTCAAAAGGATCCCCTACATACCTATCAATCTCTCTGCTTAAATCTGGAGGATATGTGTAGGTTAAATTCCCAAGATTTGAAGGTGCAGGCCACCCAGATACTAAACACCCATCCACCGGATGAGGGGGAAAAGTCCCAGGGATGTGTAGGAGAATTGTTTCCATCCCTTGTTCATTTATCGATTTCCAAAATGGTGATGCTCGACTGAATGATAAGTTAGCAAAGGTGTAATCATAAGTATTGGGAATCCTTTGACTGAATCCAAACACACCAATTTTTGCAGGATTCATGCCCGTGGCGAAACAATACCAAGCTGGAATAGATCGTGGCGGGATAACACTTTCCAAAATACCTGAAGTTCCGTTATCAATAAGTCCAGAAAGATTAGGTAAATCGTTTTGCCAATTATTTATCAGATTTGGAGAAGCACCATCCAAACCAATGATTATTATCCTTTTTGACATAGTCATCATCATCTTTGATACTTATACCACCACAATAAATTTCGAATTGCAGACTTTATTAAATAGATCAACCGATATATGAAGAATTCTTTACTATTTCGAAGAACCCAAATACCATAACTAAAATTTGTAGTGATTGATTTTGAAAGAGGCCAATCAATATCTCCTGCAAGCTTAGATGTTGTCATTTTAATAAACCTAATTTCTTCTACGTTTAAATGAGATCGCCAGGTGTCTAAACGAGTCCGATCAACCCCCTCATGGATAACATTAATCGGTTCCTCATTTGGCGTAAAAATTCTCTGAATTAGCCTGAAACTTAACATTGTTTCAACATAAGGGATGTCTATAAATTGGCATACCTTTTTAATAGTTATCTCCGGTTCCAGGACTAAGTTTTCAAATGTCACTTCCAAGAAATTTCTCTGGTGAGCTCGTCCCCACTCTCTACATCTGTGTACAGCTGAAAGCCACCAACGAATGTTTTCGAGAAATGGAGTGTTTCTCCAACGCGATTTTTGTGATGCAATATTAGCCCTTGGGTCACGATATATGTGAATATACCGTGGATTGGAAAATAACGAGTCGATTAATTCCAAGTAAAATGAAAAAGCAGGATCCTTGAGTACGATGAACGCATTATCTGGTTTATCCTTAATCCACGCATACAAGTAAGCTTTAATTAGATCCTTAAAGGAGATCATTTCTCGACTATCATAATAAGACATTATCTCATCAGCTGTGATGTCATTGATACAGTACTCATGGTTTTGAATATATCGAACTGCGATTTGTGGATATTTAATTGGATTTCTAAATCGTTTCCATGTTCCTACAATAAATTGAGGTTCATCTGGATGAACCAATAGGTCTGGATGTTCGTTGAGAATAGCGCGCAACAAGGTCGTTCCACTCCTCCTACAGCCGATGATAATTACCGGATTTTCTATTTCGACCACCACGTAATTTCCACAAATTCAGGATATATCTAGGATTTCTTGTACGATTCGTTCACCATACTGATGCCAAGTAAATGACTGAACATGACTTCTTGCAGATTTCCCCATTTCCTTAATCAACCTGTTGTCAGAACGCAGAATATCCAAATGACTAGCAATTTTGTCTATATCATTATATGGAATGACAAATCCATCAACTCCATCCTGTACAATAGAACCCGCATTGGGAGTTGTAACTACTGGCAAGCCACAAGCCATCGCTTCATAAGTAACCAGCGCACTACCCTCTGCAAGAGAAGGGAAAACAAATATGTCAGCTTGTTGGTATATTTCCACAATATCATGGACATGTCCAAGAAAACGAACATTTTTCATAGATTTATATCGTTTAAGAAAATCTTTTGGGAAATCCATGCGACCAGCAAACCATAATTCTGCGTTTTCCCAATTTAAACGATTCCACACCTCAAGGAGAATATGCACACCTTTGTTTACACAAACTTTCCCCACAAATAGTGCAATAAATTTCCCTCTAAACATACGATCTGAATTAGGTTGGAATTTTTGATTATCTACACCGAAGGGGATCTGGATTAACTTTGACTCCGGGACCGCTTCATCGATAAAAGTTTGGCGAACGAAATCT
This sequence comes from Anaerolineales bacterium, assembly GCA_050049875.1. GTDB lineage: Bacteria > Chloroflexota > Anaerolineae > Anaerolineales > UBA11858 > JASFVL01. The sequence continues at coordinate 1,406 of JASFVL010000272.1, read as the reverse complement.
GATGGAATGAATATATAGTCCGCGATTCTAATTTCCTCTTGGATGAATGATACGGTTTTAGACCAACGATGATGGAGACCTATACGAGAGTACTCCGCATCTAGAATTTCATTTCGTTTCACTGGATGAGCTGAGGCTCTGTCCAAGATTGTAATCGCGCCATACGATTTTGCCTTTTCAATAGTCTTTTGCCCATAACCACTCCAACCATGAAAACAATCTGATGGTTGTACTTGCCAAGATGCCCACTCATCATACAAAAGGCGATAATAATAATCCACATGATTCTGTGAATCATAATTGGCTATTTTTCTTATAATTCTACTAACTAGTCCAATTGAGTGAATAAGAGACGAAGGAATTTCCGTTTCCCGATAAGAACCGCAAATTACATATTTTAATAACCTATTACGATGATATCCTTGAACAGCATGATAAGCAGTAGTCCCAATCCCACCTCCGGCTAACCTAGCACCCATTGAGTAGATGATTTTCGCCATCCAATAAGCTACACTTTCCAAACTTCAATATACCAACTTGAGTCCTTATTAATAATTCACAGCAAGTTACCCACAATACCTTAACTGTATAATTAAGAGATTAGTCCAAATAACCCAAAGCCTCAAGTCGTTCACGAATTTCATCAGTATACTTAATTTTAGTATTCGCAACAAATCGTTCATCCCCAGAATGATCAGGTTCCTGTATTACTTCTAACTCATTCGTAAATGCAGGATGAATGACTTCTCCATCAACGCCTTCAGGAATTGGTAATCCCCATGCAGCTAACAATGTAGGAACAACGTCGTAAATATTTATCATCTCCAATTGCATGTCGTGAGCAACACCAGGTCCCGATATTATAAAGATACCCTCGGGTGTATGAGTTCCGTATTCATTCTTATTCGGAATTGGTCGAACTAAAGGGTCAGCGGGAAATCCCGTGATCATGTGGTCGCTCCATCTATATGGTTCAAGTATAAGATCTGGTGGATCATCCTCCGGTTTTGAATTGGGATAAATATCTTCAATTAAGTGAGCTTTCCTAAATATTGGATCCCCACTCTTATCAGTCAACCCAAGGAAATATTTCCGAATATCTAATTTTGTGAGGTTGTACTCATCCGGGGAAACAGATCCTTGCGGCTTTTTATCTGCGAGATTTATGTACAAAGGCCCCATGGAGGACCGAGAATAACAAATAGTCCTTCGCCAGTCGATATTGTCATATGCCGTAACTAATCTTGGCTCAAACTTTAGCACAGGCATCGATATCAACCTTTTTAAATTATCCGGTAAGTAGGTCCAATATTTCTGTAAGTAGTGGCCCAAAACAGGAATCCGACCTAAATATCGGTTTGCCACCTTTGATTGGAAGTTCAGCCATCCACCCACGTGAAGTGCAT